>JAGSPR010000059.1 GCA_018262455.1 Deltaproteobacteria bacterium
GGGTCAGACGTCAACGTCGCCGTCGAAAGCGTCAAGGTTGGGGTCAACGTCGACGTCCAATGGGTCAAGGTCGACGTCCAACGGGGCGAGGGCGAGGGCGAGGGCGAGGGCGAGGGCGAGGGCGGAATCGCCGCTGACTCAGTCGGTCTGCGGGAGCTGGGCGCCCGAGACGTCGGCGTAGGGCTCCGAGGTCTCGGGAACTGCCTCGGGCTTGCCGACGAAGAACTCGGCGAGCAGCTGGTCGTCGTAGAGGTCGGCGAACTTGCCGACGGCGGCGATCATCGTCGCGAGCTCGTGGCCGTCGATGCCCTTGAGCGCGCGCCCCGCGTGCAGTACCACCCAGCCGTCCGGCTGGATCGCGAACGAGGCCATGCCGCCCATGTGAGCGTTGTGCTCGAGGAGCTTGCGGTAGAACGCGAGCTCCTTGCCGTCCGGGAGGTTGCGGAACAGCGGCGCGATCGCAACGATCGCGGAGCCGGAGATGCCGGCGATCACGAATGCCGAGCCCCACTGCAGCCTGACGAGGTGGTCGTCGACTCGCACCGCCTTGTCGGCGAGCCCGGACTCTGCGAGCAGCTTGTCGAGGACGGTCACGCTCATCAGAAGAGCTTTCCGAGCTTGTCCCCGAGGCCACCCGGAAGGCGATCGGCGATGCCGGATTTCGAGAGCAGCGCGACCGCATCCTCGGCGTGATCCTTCAGGAACTCGATCACCTTCTGGGCGGTGGCTTTGTCGATTCCGACCTTGTCGGCCATCTTCTCGGCGAACTCTTCCATCTGTGACTCCTTGGCCGCTGGCCATGCTACGAGGAACGCGTGACGCAGAGTACGCGAGAGCGCAGCCTGTGGGCATGGGGTTGGCGCGATCGATTTCCCGATGATGCGTCGCGCACCGGTCTCACGCAGCTGATTCGCGCGATCCTGCCCACTTCCGGCACGCCGGCGGTCCGGCTCCTACCGAGCGACGAGCCCACGGTGACGACATCGGGAACCGCGGTTCCCGACGCGATCGCGCGGTTCACCACGCAGGCACCGCGGGATCGCGCGATGCACGCTCGCGGTCGTGCGTTCCCCGACCTCGTCGCCGGATTCGCTGGTGACTACACGACCGCTCCGGATCTCGTCGCGCGCCCACGCGACAACGCCGAGGTCTTGCAGGTGCTGGAGATCTGCGCGACCCGCGGCTGGGCCTGTGTTCCGTTCGGCGGCGGCACCTCCGTCGTTGGCGGCGTCGACGCCGGGCTCGCCCGCGGCAGTCGGCCGTGCGTCGTCAGCCTCGATCTCGGCGCGATCACCGGGGTGCGCGAGGTCGACGCCACGAGCCGGCTCGCGCGGATCGGCGCAGGCACGCTCGGTCCGGCGCTCGAGGACGAGCTCGCCGCGCACGGCCTCACGCTGCGCCACTTCCCGCAGTCGTTCGAGCTCTCGACCCTCGGTGGCTGGCTGGCGACCCGGGCCGGCGGCCATTACGCGACCGGCCCGACCCGGATCGACGAGCTCACGCATTCGCTGACCATGATCACGCCGCGCGGCGCGCTCGAGACGCACCGTCACCCCGGTTCGGGCGCCGGCCCCGAGCCCGCCCGCCTCGTGCTCGGCTCCGAGGGCGCGCTCGGCGTCATCACCGAAGCCTGGATGAGGGTCGTGCCGCGACCGCGCTGGCGAGCCACGGCGAGCGTCGCCTATCGCGAGTTCTCGAGGGGGGTCGCCGCCGCACGCGCGCTCGCGCAGTCCGGCCTGTGGCCGAGCAACGCGCGCCTGCTCGATGCCAACGAGGCGCGGCTCCACCGGGTCCGCTTCGATGGCACGAGCGTGCTGCTGATCGGCTTCGAGTCCGCCGACCATCCACTCGGAGCGTGGCTCGCCCGCGCGCTCGAGCTCGCGCGCGATCATGGAGGCGAGGTCGTGTCCGGCCCGACCGAGACCTTGGCCGACGCGCGCCCCGGTCGCGGTGGCACCGGCCAGACCGGCGAGGCTGGCGCGTGGCGCCAGGCGTTCTTCGAGGCACCCTACCTGCAGTCGGCGCTGCTCTCGATCGGCGTGCTGTCCGACACCTTCGAGACCTCGTGCAGCTGGACCCAGTTCCCGGCGCTCCACGCGAGCGTCATGGCCAACGTCTCGCGCGCACTCGACGAGGCGTGCGGTGGGGGCATCGTGTCGTGTCGGTTCACTCACGTCTATCCGGACGGCCCTGCGCCGTACTACACGTTCGTTGGCCCGCTTGCCGTCGGTGGCGAGCTCGCGCAGTGGCGCGCGGTGAAGGCCGCCGCATCCGAGGCGCTCGCCGCGGCGGGCGGCACGATCACGCACCACCACGCGGTCGGCCGCACGCACCGTCCCTGGTATGATCGCGAGCGCCCTCCGCTGTTCGGCGACGCGCTGCGCGCGGTCAAGCGCGAGCTCGATCCGAGCGGCATCCTCAACCCCGGTGTGTTGATCGACTGAAGGCCTGGCGCCCTCGCGTCCCGACGCGAGCGTCAGGTCTTCGCGTCGGCCTTGGCCTCGACGCGACGCGGAGGTAGCGCCCGCGTGCGACCGAGCTCGACCTGGCCGGCGAGCACGCCGATCTTGATCGTCAGGCGGAGCAGCGACACGCCCTGGCGGACCAGGAACAGCGTGATCGCACCCCCGGTGCCGTACATCGCGTGTCCCTGGGCGAGGTACGCATATGCCGCGGTGACCAGCCAGAACATCAGCCAGCCGAATCCACCGTGGACCAAGGTGAGTGGGCGGCGCAGCACGAAGCCGAGGGTGCGGAAGTACGTCGCGATCACACCTGGATCATGCGTGTCGTGGCGGAGCGTGAGCTCGATGCGTGCATAGTCCTCGACGGTCCACAGCACGTGGAGGACCAGGAGGGCGGGCAGGGCGGCGAGGATGATCGGGCCGAATAGCTCGGTCATCGTCAGCGCGTGCTCGACCCGCGACGCGACGAGGTTCATGCCGGTTCCGAACAGGAACAGCACGATCATCCAGCCCGGGAGCGAACACAGCGCGAGCCGGGCGTAGGTGAGGTAGGTCGTCGCGCCGCTGGCACCGAAGCAGCGCGCGGTATCTCCGCGGCCCTCCGGTCTTTGCCCGAGCACGCCGTTGAGTCCGCCGATGACAAACCACGAGACGAGCTGCCACAGCAGCAGCGCACCGAACACGATCGCGCCGATCGCGAGGAAGCCGAGCTTGCCGTAGCGCGCGCACCAGACCATGGCGACGAGGTCACCATCGACGGCGTCGTCGAACATCGGCAGGTGCGCGAACAGCTGCGCGAGCACGACCGCGATCGCGAGCAGACACGCGACGGCGAACAGGCTCTGCACGACGAACACCGCGAGCACGGTGCCCGTGTACTTCGAGACCGCACGCGCACCCGCGCCGATCAGCTCGCCGAACCCGAGCCGCATGCCCATCACGGACCCACGATCTGCAAAAGGGTCTGCGCACCGAACGAGAACCAGGCCGCGGCGCGCAACGCTGCGGAGCCATCGCCTTCGATCCGGACGTGATGCTTGAGGGGCGAGTCGAGCCAGACCTTGTTGTCGGGGTCGATCCAGACCTCGGTCAGGGGTGCGGCGCGCTGGATGACGAACCGCTCCCAGTTGCCAGCCCCGCGGTCGTCCCAGTGCACGCGTTGAGTCGTGCCATCTGCGAAGTCGAGCTCGAGGTCGACCGGAATGTGGACCGTGCCGGTGTTGGTCACGACGACCTCGCAGACATAGGTGCCGCTGTCGGGCGCCTCGGTTTCGGTCACGGTCTTCCGCGCAGAGCCGGTATCGAACACGCCGCGGGGCGGGTGGGCAAGCCGGCAGCTCGCGGTGCGGATACCGAACCTGACGCCGCCGACCTGCTGGAACACCGGGCCGAAGAACCACGACAGGTCTTGCTCGAGCTCGGTCGTGAGCGTGTCGATCAGATCGCGGCCGGTCGGGTGCTTGAACGCGAAGGTCTTCGCGTAGGTCTTCATCGCCTTGGCGAACCGGATCGGCCCGACGGTCTGCTCGAGCGTGCGGAGCGCTCGCATGGTGCTCGCGAAGGTCGCCTCGCCATAGGAGGTGGTGTCGGCGAACGCGTACGCGGCGGTCGCGATCGGCGACGGCAACGAGGTCGGATCCTCGGCGAGCGCCCGGCGTAACGACGCGATCTCGGCCTGCCAGCCCGCCCAGTCGACCCCACTCGTTCGTGGGCCGTAGAGATCATCCATCACCTTGGCATCGGCCCATTCGTTGACACCCTCGTCGAGCCACGCCTCGACGGCCTCGTTCGAGGCGAGCATGCCCTGGAACCAGTTGTGGCCGACCTCGTGGACCGTGACCATCTCCGGCAGCCGGATGCCGGGTCGCGCGAACACGGTGTCGCCCGCGGTCGTCACGAGGGTCGGGTATTCCATGCCGCCCGCGCCCATCGCCGCGTCCATCGGCGGATCGACCACCGTCATGATGGGCCACGGATACGGCACGAACCAGCTGCTGAACCGCTCGATCGCGCCGACCGCGGCCTCGAGATGGCGGCGGGCGAACTCCTGCTGCTCGGGGCGGTGAACCACGCGCACCTCGACCGTGCCGTCGTCGAGCTTGGCCTGCGCCGACATCACCTCCATGTACGGATCGGCCATCCACACGAAGTCGTGGACGTCCTCGGCGTGATAGCTGAACGTGCGCGTGCCGCCGGGAGCCTCGCTCGCGGACGTGAGGACCCCGGTCGCTGCCACGACATAGGTGCTCGGCACCGTCAGCGCGACGTCGTAGGTGCCGAAGTCGGCGAAGAACTCGGTGTTGGCGTGCAACGGCTGGCACTCCCAGCGCTCGTCACCCCGCGGCCCGACGCGCACGCCGACCTTGGGGAACCACTGACCGACGAGGTGGAACTCGCCCTTGTAGCCGGTGCGCGCGAACACCTCGGGCAGCTGCGCGGTGAACTTGAAGCTGACCTCGATGGTCTGTCCGGGACCGACCGCAGAGGGGAGCGGCAGCTCGGTCACGGTCTCGTCGGGGTCGGGCTGGTCGGGTTGGGGCCGGACGGGGTGGGGCCGGACGAGTGTCGCGGCCAGCTCGACGCCGCCGATCTGCACCGAGTCGATCCGGATCCAGCCCCAGCCGGTCTCGCTCGCGGTCGCGTGGCGCAGCATCCCCTGCGAGGTCCGCATGAACAGCGAGGACTCGTTCTTGAACGCGTTGAGATAGAGGTGGAACGGCAAGCGATCCACCGAGCTCTCGCCCGGGTTGGTCCACGTCAGGGTCTCGGTCGCGACGAGCTGGTGCTTGAGGACGTCGAGCCGAGCCTCGAGCTTGTAGTTCGCGATCCGGGGCGACCGGGCAGGGCCGCCGCCACGCACCGCAGGGCTGGTATCGGGCTTGGGCAGCGGCCGGATCCGTGGCGCCCCATGGTCGCGGCCGCACGCGAACACCACGAGCGCGGCGACGACGGCGCGGCGAGACACGGCCCTTCTATACCACCTGGGCTCGGATCGATCGCGACGGCCGGGACGCGTTGTAGGGCCTCTGCTAGGTTCGAGCCCCCATGGACGAGGTAGGCACCAAGGTCGACGATCCCAGAGGCCGCGTGGCCTCGTTCCTCGAGAGATTTGCCCGCGATCGCAACCTGAGCCTGCCTCCGCTGTCCGAGGACGGCGTCGGCTCGATCCAGCGCGGCTCCGCGGTGGTGACGATCCACGTCCTGGCCGAGAAGAACGTGCTGCTCTTGCTGTCCAAGGTCGCCACGCGGCCTGCGCTCGACGAGGCGCGCGCGCGGCGGCTGCTCGGGTTGTCGTTCGTCGAGACCGGCGATTCGGCGTTCGCGCTGCATCCGCAGACCGGCGATCTGTACTTGCGGATCCTGCGCGGCCTCGAGGGTCTCGGCTACGACGAGTTCGAGGATCTCGTCCACTCGATCGCGAAGACGGCGGACCACTGGGACGACAAGCTGGCCGCCGAGCTCGCGTGACCACGGTCGTCCTGCAAGATTCCGACGCTACCCGGCGCGCCGGGGCGGTGCTCGCCGGCCTGGTCGCAGGCGGTGACGCGATCGCGCTCGTCGGCGACCTCGGCGCTGGCAAGACGACGCTGGTCGCGGGGCTGGTCGAGGCGATCGGTGGCGGGGCCGCGTCGAGCCCGACGTTCTCGCTCGTCAACGAGTATCCGGGCGGCCGGCTCGTCGTGTGGCATGTCGATCTGTATCGGCTCGAGCGCGAGGCCGAGCTGGTCGAGCTCGGCCTCGACGAGGTGATCGGCGATCGCCGCGGGATCTGTGTCGTCGAATGGGCCGACAAGTTCTCCGTGCTGCCACCCGATCACCTGCGCCTCGACCTCGCGCACGACGGCTCGACCCGGACCCTCGTCGCAACCGGGACCGGCCCGCGCGGCCAGGCGCTGGCGAGCCTGCTCGCGGCCGAGCTGCTAGGTTCAGCATCATGACGCGGACGTTGACGTGCGTGCTCGGCGTGCTGCTCGGGCTCGCGACCACCGCGCACGCCGACCGCCGCGGCTTCGATCCGACGACCATCTACAAGGTCCCGCAGGGGAGCGGACCGTCCGACGGGCCCGCCGACGCACCGATCACTATCGTCGAGTGGAGCGACTACGCGTGCGGCTACTGCAATCGGGTCCAGTACACGCTCGATGCCCTGGTCCGGCTGTATCCCGGGCAGATCCGGTTCGTGCATCGCACGCTTCCGCTCGACGAGGACTTCATGCTCACCGCCGAGGCCGCGCTCGCGGCGGCCGCGCAGGGGCGGTTTCGGCCGATGAACGACCGGCTCTATGCCGCGAACGGCCGGCTCGATCGCGCGGGTGTCGAGCTGCTCGCGCACGAGCTCGGGCTCGACATGCTGCGGTTTCGCGCCGATCTCGACACCCACACCCACCGTCCGCAGATCGAGGCCGACGTCAAGGACGCGATCGCGCTCGGCGTCGCCGGCACCCCGGCGTTCTTCATCAACGGCCGGTCGGTGCACGGCAGCCAGCCACTCAAGGTGTTCGCCGAGGTGGTCGACGAGGAGCTCATCCGCGCGTCGGAGGTCGCCGGCGGCTACGACGCGCTCGTCGCCAAGGGCGTGGCCTCCGCCGATGCGGCTGCGCCCACGAGCGGCAACGCCTTCGAGCTCGATCCCGACAAGACCTACCGGATGGGCCTCGGGTTGCCCGGGCACCAGCTCGGTCCGGACACCGCGCTCGTGACCATCGTGACGTGGGGCGACTTCCAGTGCCCGTTCTGTGCCCGGCTCGCGCCGGTCCTCGCACAGGTCCGCAAGAAGTATCGCGACGAGGTGCGGATCGTGTATCGCCACCTCGCGATGCGCAACCATCGCAACGCCGCGCTCGCGGCCGAGGCCTCGATCGCCGCCGCCGCGCAGGGCAAGTTCTGGGCGTTCCACGATCGCCTGTTTGGCAGCGGCGGAGCGCTCAGCCGTGCCGATCTGGAACAGGATGCGCAGGCCCTCGGGCTCGACCTTGCACGATTTCGCGCCGCGCTCGACGATCGTCGGTTCCGCGATGTCGTCGTCGCCGAGACCGCCGCCGCCGAGGCACTCGGCGTCGATGGCACTCCCACGATGTTCATCAACGGTCAGCCCGTCGTCGGCTCGCGCGACGAGGCCGAGCTCGCCAAGATCATCGACCTGCACCTCGCGCACGCCCGCACCGCGGTCAAGGGCGGCATCGCGCCGCGCGATCTCTACGCCCTGTTCATGAGCAGCGCGATCGGTGTCGATCGCGCCGATCCATCGACGATTCCCGATCCGAGCGCGGCACATATCGCACCCCGTGTGGAGGATCTCAGCCGTGCAGTTGCCGCTGCTTGCCGGCGTCGCGACGGTGCGCGGGCGAACGAGCTCGCCACGGGCCTCATCGGCGACGCGAGGCGACGCGCGATGCTCGTGTGTGCCGCCGGTGGCATCGACCTGCCCTGACAGCCCGAGACGGTCGCTGCTCGAGGACGTCGCACCACTCGTTGTGTGCGAGCCTCACTCGCTCTTGTCGCGGCATTGATACAGAACCTGTCTCAGTTTTCCACGCTGAACACGGGCCGGGGACAGGTGGCGCATCCGGAATCTCGGCCATCTACGTCAGCTCCTCCGAACGCCACGTAACGCATCCAACATTGAGGGCGGTGGCACCGGGGATGCACTCGTCGGCGGCATGCGCGACGAGACGTTACCTCTGAGGACGGATCAGCGGATCCTGCCGCTCGCGCGTCCCCCTTGTGGGGCCCGGCGGTCTGGCGCAGCGCGATTTGGCGAGTACGACGTGGTGGCTCCGCTGGCGCGAGGTGGCATGGGCGGCGTCTACCTTGCCGCACACGCGCTCACGGGCGAGCGTGTCGCTCTCAAGGTCCTCGATTCGCAGTTCGCGAACTATCCCGAAGTGGTCGCGCGACTGTTCGCCGAGCAAGACCTGGCGTCGCGCGCCCGGCACCCGGCGCTCGTCGAGATCCGCGCGGCGCACAGGTCCGCGGATGACGTGCCGTATCTCGTGATGGAGTATCTCGTCGGCGACACGCTCGGTGCGGTCGCGGAGCGGGCGCCCCTCGAGATCCCGGCGATCGTCTCGATCTGCGCGCAGCTCGCCGCCGCACTCGCCGCGCTCCACGACGCAGGCGTCATGCACTGCGACGTCAAGCACGACAACGTGTTCGTGCTCGAAGAGACCGGGGCGCACGGTGTGCCCCGCGTCAAGTTGATCGACTTCGGCGTGTCCCGCCGGGTCGACGAGGTCCACGTCGAGGATGCGGCGATCGCCGGGACGCCGTGGTGCATGGCGCCGGAGCAGTGGCGCGGTCAGCCGAGCACGGCGTCGGATGTCTACGCGCTCGGCTGCCTGCTCTACGATCTGATCACGGGCGTGCCGCCGTTCGACGGCTCGCTCCCCGAGCTCATGCTGAAGCACCTCGAGCAGCGCCCGGCCCGGCCATCGTGGCTCGCGAAGGTCCCAGGCGACCTCGAGCGGTTGATCCTGCGCGCCCTCGCGAAGGACGCCGCTCATCGCCCGGCGATGGCCGAGCTCGCGCGCGATCTGACCGCGATGGCCGATCGCCATGTCGCGACGGTCGACGAGCTGCGCGCCGCGGGCTAGTGCTGGGCAACAGAGGTTTTGATCGGTGGAGGTTTGCTCCGTCCGAGCGAGCCCGAGCGCGAGCCCGAGCCCGACATCTCACGAAGTCTCGGGCTCGGGCTCGGGCTCGATCAGCGATCGAACCTGTCAAACCTCTGTGGCCCAGCACTCGTGGGCATGGGGGGAGATCGGCTCGGGATGCGCCGAGCGATTTCTGCGGAACGTCACATAGTTTCAATCGGTTACGATCAAGAGCTCAGGAGCATCCGGGCCGATTTTCATACTGAACATCAGACCAGTGGAGTAGACCTAAAGCATGCGAATCGCCTGCCTCCACCTGCCGCAATACGCGCTCCAGTGCGTGACCCGAATCGATCCATCGCTTCGCGGTGCCGCGATCGCGGTGGTCGGATGCGGCCTCGATCCGGCAGCGGGAGGTGGAGCGCGCGTCGCGCTGCACAGCCCCGTGGTGCAGGCGTGTTCGCGCGCTGCCTGGGCGGTCGGGGTCCGGGTCGGCATGACGGCGGTCGCCGCGCGGGCGCTGTCTCCCGAAATCAAGGTCGTGCAGGCGGACCCCCAGCTCGAGCGCGAGACGGTGCGCGCGATCGCCGACGTGTTACTCGCCGCATCGCCGGTGGTCGACCTGGGTGGCCGGATCGGCGCAGGCGGTGCGCACCTCGCGATGTATTGTGAGGTCCCCGGCAAGACGCGTGGGACGAGCTTCGGGGACCGGTTGCTGCTTAGGCTCGAGACGCTCGGCCTGACGGGCCGGATCGGGATCGCCGACGATCGTTTCACGGCGTGGGTCGCCGCGTCCGCGCCCGCCGGTACACCGGCTGCGGTGCCCCCGGGGGCGCGTGATCTTCGTCGCGACGACGACGACGGCGTCGTCAGCGTGCCTCGCGGCGGATCCGCGGCCTTCCTCGCGCCCCGGCCGCTATCGCTGCTGGCGATCACGCCCGAGGTGCAGCACATGCTCGAAGCGCTCGGCGTTCGCACGCTCGGCGAGTTCGCCGCGTTGCCCGCTCCGTCGGTGGCGCGTCCCATGGAGGCCGACTATCAGGCCCTCGCACGCGGGGACAGCGGTCAGCTGCTCCGCCCGTACACGCCCGATGCGCCGATCCGCGAGGAGGTCTGCTGTTCGCCTGTGCTCGGCGCTGGTGGGCTCAGCACGCCGGCGGCGCTGGCCGTGCTCGCCGAGCGAATCGCGCAGCGGCTCGCGGGCCGCGGGCGGAGCGCGGCTCGGCTCGAGCTGACCGTCAGCGGAGACAGCGGCGAGCGCATCGTCCCGATCTCGCCCTTGCCGACGTTGCGGTCGTTCGCGGCCTCGCCGAGCGCGCGTACCTTGCTCAGCTCGGGAGAAGCGATCGCCGATGCGATCGGGGCGGTCCTGCGCGACGAAGATCGAGCCGCGTGGCGGCTGCGCGTCGTCGTCAATGGGGAAGCGCTGGCCGGAGACGAGCTGATCGCCGAGCCGGCCGCCGATGGCGTGGCGGCACCAGCGCTCACGACCGTGGCTCCGCTCGCACCCGTTGCGCTGGCCCTCGACGTACGGCCAGGCGGCAGCCTGGATCTGGTGTTCGGGTTGTCGTCCCCGACGAGCGTGACGGGAGCGCTCCGTAGCGAACGTCGCGACGCCCATCGCCGGACCCGGCGCGGCAAGCAGCGCCGGCGGGTCGAGACGCTGATCCAGCCCCGACTGTTCAAGAATCTGCCGTGAGGCGGGGCGCGGCATGGTAGATGAGTCGCCATGTCGACCCTTGAAGCCAAGCTGCGCGAGCAGCTCACCGCGGCGATGAAGGCGAAGGACTCCAGGACCTCGAACCTCGTCCGCATGATCAACACGAAGATCATGGAGCGGCGGACCTCGAAGGGCTTCACCGGCGAGGTCGACGATGCGCTGATCCTCGACGTCATCGGCACCTACAAGAAGTCGATGGAGAAGGCGCGCGTGGACTTCGCGAACGCAGGCGAGCGAGGCAAGGACCAGGTCGCCGAGCTCGATTTCGAAATCGAATGGTGCAGCAAGTTCCTCCCGCAGGGCATGAGCGAGGCCGAGCTGCGAGAGGCCGTGGCCAAGGTGGTCGCGGAGCTGCCCCAGAAGGATCCGAAGATGGCCGGTCGGGTGGTCGGCGCGGTGAAGAAGCAGTTCGGCGATCGCGCCGATGCAACGCTCGTGAAGAAGCTCGCTGAAGAGCTGCTCGGCGCGGGCTGAGCCTCCCCCGCGGTCAGATCACGTCACCCGACGGCGGAGCGTCGTCAGGCGGGGCCGGTTTCGGCGGAATCTGCGCGACCGCGGCGTTCAACGCTGGTTCGCTCTGTTCGTCGATGAGGCGTGCAGCCTCCATCAGCAGGTGCGTCGTCGAGACGCAGACGCGATCGACGCCCTCGACGAGGCAGGCGATGAACTCGAACTCGCCTGCGCTCCACGTCAGGACGTAGTAGACACACTCGGCATCGACTGGGTCCTCGGCGGCGTCGAGCCGGGCGTGGACGACCTTGCCCTCGCGCACGAGGAGCTGCGCCGCCGTGCCGTCGAGCGCGCGCAGCTGGAGCAGCCCGGTCTTGCGCTCGAGCTCGATCAGGATCAGCAGCGACGACAGGCCGACCTGCGACAGATCGCCCCGAGCCGGAAGCCTCGAATCCGATCGTCTTCCGAGGACAGCGCGGTCAAGAAGATCACGGGCAACATGGCGAACTGGGTGTGCGAGCGCAGCTGGCGGACCAGCGCCCAGCCGTCCAGCTTCGGCATCATGATGTCGGTGATCAGCAGATCGGGAGTCCTGGCGAGCGCCCGCGCGAGCGCATCGTCGCCATCGACGGCCGTCTCGACGCTATAGCCCCGCTTCTCGAGCACGGTCGCGACCATGCGCAAGATCCAGGCGTCGTCATCGGCGACGAGTACATGAGGCGCCATCAGCTCGGAAGGTAGCGTGCCGCTATCTACGCTGGCAACGGCCCGGGGCTCCGTCGGTCGGGAGCCCCGTCACTGCGACAAGGCAGGCGGCGGGCCTGGTCGTGGCGTTGGCAACGCGTCGCTGACGGTCGTGACCTCCCAGTTGCCGGCCTTGGCGCGAGACACCAGCCTGCCATCGCGGAGCGCCACCACGGCCCGCCCTTTGCGATCGACGACGATCCCGACCGGGTCGCCCACCGGCGTCAGCGAGATCGGCTCGCGATCCAGCTTGCCGCCGCGCAGGGTGACCAGCTCGAGCTTGCCGTGAGCCCTCGCCACCCCGACGAGGCTGTCGTCCGCGCTGCTGGCCGTGAGCAGGATCGTGAGCCCTACCGGCCACGGGGTGGTCTTGTTGGAGCGCAGGTCGAGCGCCCCGCCATCGACCACGGCCCACAGATCGCTGACGAGCCGCGCGACCTTGCGGGGGGCGCCAGCGATCGGGGTCAGCTTCGCACCGTCGACCCGCAAGAGCCCACGCTCGGTGGCGATCACGATCCCTTTGCCCGCCCCGATCGCCAGCACGGGAGCACCGGCGAGCGCGAGCTTGGCCGGCTCACCCGCGATGGTGTGGTCGAGCGCGTACAGTTGACGCCCCACGGCGGCGATCGCGCGCGAGCCGCCACTCATGATGGCGAGGCCCTTCTGCGCGAGGCGCAGCGCCGACCAGCCGTTGGCGGCGAGCCGGTAGACGACGCCTTCTCCGTTCGCCACGACCATCCCGCCGGCACGCCCGGCGATCGCGAGCTTGTCGGCCGTGGTGATCTGCTGCTTGCGCATCCATGCACCCTTGCCGTCAGGCTCGTAGACCTCACCGCGGGGCCCGAGCGCGATCGACGCGCGTGCATCGTCCGCGGGGATCAACGCGACCAGCTGAGGTGTGCTCGGCGCGGGCGCAGCCACCGGAGGCGCTGCCCGCGCGCTGCGGGAGATCACGCTGCCGAACACCAGGGACGCGAGCACCACCCGGCGCATCGGGGTGGCTACTTGCCGGACCCGGATCCAGCGCCGGAACCGCTGGCCGGCGCGATCGGGTCCACGACGTGACATGCCTCGAGCTCGGCGCGGGTCTTGGCGTTCATCGCACACCGGATCGTCTGCTTCTTCGAGCCACCCTGACACCGCCGGATCTCGCCCGGCAGATCGGTGTGTGTGTTCTCGGTGCCGATCAGCGTGCGCATGTTCTCGATCGCCTTGCGGCAATCATCTTCGGACGGCTTGTCGCAGGCGATAAGGCCCAACCCGAGCGCCATCACCGTCACCATCATCGTGCGCATCATGACCATTCCTTCGGGGTGGACTCTACCAGCTCGCGCGCCCGTTCGAGATCCTGTCCTGTGTCGATCTCGCGCCACTGGCCATCGATGAAGACCGGCTCGATCGCCAGGCCGCCGTCGATCAGCTCCTGCCAGAGATCCGTGAGGTAGGCGTTGCGGTAGGTCGTGGCACGCTGGAATGGCGCGTGATCTCGCCCGGCGAACTGCCGAGCGAGCCGGTCCAGCGTGTTCGCCACCGTCGCGACGCCGCGGGCACCCAGGCGGGTGAGTCCGATGTACTCGCCGATCGCATCCGCTGGCGGGAGCGCGCGCTTGCCGACCCGGGCGACCGAGCCATCGGGCATCAGGTCCGAGACCTCGCCCTCGTCGAGCGGGTGCTCGGTCCGTCCCTGATAGATCGTGCGGAACTCGCGATCGATCACGAGGCCGATCTCCGCCGGAGATTCCACGGCCGCACGCGCCACCGCGGGCGTGAAGATGATGTCGCTGTACGACAGCAGGCACGGCTGATCGAGGTACCGCCGAGCGCACGCGAGCGACAGCAACACGTTGTTGGTCTGCCATTCGAGGTTGTCGACGAACTCGACCCGCGGCACGAGCGTGCGCACGAACGACTCGAGGACGTCGCCGCGATATCCCCGGATCACGACGAGCTCCTCGATGCCGGCCGCGCGAAAGGCCTCCCAGACCCAGCCCAGGATCGGGCGCGTGCCGACGCCCACCATGCACTTCGGGACCTCATCGGTGTGCGTCCCGAGCCGCTTGCCGCGTCCGGCCGCGATCAGGATCGCGCGCTTGATCGTCACGAGACCTCCTTGGGCAGCTCGACTGGACGGGGCTCCTGGCGCGGCGCGAACCGGCCGAGCCGCAGCAAGATCGTGGCGAGGCACTTCCCCAGGTAGAGCACGTTCACCGCCGCGTATGCCCAGAAGTAGATGTCGATCCGATCGAACAGCGCGCAGATCCAGATGTACTGCGGGTAGTGGACGACGATGCGGCTAGCCCACTCGAAGCCGGACAGCGCCATCCCGATCGGTCCGCGGCGGCCCCCGACTTCCGCGGGCTGACCATCCTCGGTGGCCTGCTTGGCGCCGAGCTCGGGCCGGCGCAGGAAGGAGGTCAGTGACAGCCCGGCTGCGAGGCAGAACAGCCCACCGAGCCCGACGAGCAGGAGCCGCACGTCCGCGGTCTCTTGCCACAGCCGGACCGCGATCGCGCCAAAGATGAACATCGCCTTCAGCTCGTCCATCAGGAAGTCGAGCAGGTGGCCGGCCGGCGATGCGATCTTGCGCAGCCGCGCGAGCTGACCATCCGCGCAATCGAGGACGAACGAGAGCTCGAACACGGCCGCCGCGGCGACCAGCCACCAGTGGCCCGGCAACAGCACGAACATCGCTGCCGCCCCGGCCGCGACCACTGCCGACAGGAACGTCACCTGGTTCGGCGTGATCGGCGTGCCTTTCAGCAGGTACACGATCACCGCGGCAGGAGGCCGTGCAACCCACTCGGTGAACCGATTGATATCGCGCTTCTTCTTCGACGACCGATAGATCGCGGCTATTTCGGCGATGGGCCCGGCCCCCATGACGCCGGCACACTAGCAGCTTGCAGCCATCCGCGGCGCTGGCATGCGGGTCGAGTTGGGCGTTCAGAGGGCTCGTCTCCGTGCGCTGCGAGTCCTCCTCGAGACCCGCGATCATGTCGAGCGTCATGCGAGCGATCGGGTGGGTGGCCCGGCTCGCAGCCTCGCCGAGCACGATTCCCGTTGACCAACCCCGGTCCCCTCGCTAGGGTCCGCGCCGAGTACGGGAACCAACGTTCACATAACGATCGCCAAACGATCAACAGACACTGGGGTTTAGGATGCCAGAGCACACGATCCCCGAGTCCCTCATCGAGCAGATCCGGACGGGCAAAGCAGCGCTCGTCGTCGGTGCGGGAATCGGCGTACCTTCCTGGAAGCAAATGCTGGAGCGCCTCACGAAGGCGCTCGAGACGCGCGGTCGCGAGGGCGACACCGAGGCCACCAAGGACCTCGAGAAGCTGCTTCACAAGGGCAACCTCGTCCGCGCCGTCGGGTTCCTCGCCCGCTCGCTGGGCGAAGACACCTGCGACAAGATCGTGGAAGAGGTCTGGGCCGCCCCGGCCGAGACGCCCGCCCTCCCGGCGGCCCTCGCGACGTTGCCGTTCCGCCATGTCTGGACGACGTTCCCCGGCGACGTGCTCGAGCACGCGTTCGAGACCAAGTCTCCCGACGAGTGGCCACCCACCCGCGTCGTCACCTACCAGGAGCTCGGCGAGCTGTCGCCGCGACGCCGGACCCTGGTCAAGATGTTCGGCAACTTCGACACGTACATCGTCACGCCGCGCTCGGTCCGCCGGGCGCTGTCACGCGCGGTCGACCTGCGCGACTACGCACGCAAGCTCTACGTCGAAGGCGCGCTCGTGTTCGTCGGGTTCCGCTACGGCGATCCCGACCTCGCGGCGCTGCTCGATCGCGTGTTCGGCATGTTCGAGCCGCCGCGCGGCACCCACTACTTCCTCGGCGCCGGCGTAGGCCCGGTCACCGTCGACGAGCTGATGGCCGATCACCACATCGAGGTGGTGAACCTGCAGGGCCGCGGGGGCGATGAGGTCGCCGAGCGCTCGGTGATCGAGTGGCTCGACACGCTGCGCGACACCTGTGCGGCCGCCGGCGTGACGTTGCTCCAGGCCCGGCCGGATGCCGATGACACCGAGGGCTGGATCGCGATGCTGGGCGATACTGTCGAGGAGGCCGCCGAGGCCCGCGACGCGCTCGATCTGATCGAGCGTCGCGCGCGCGACGCCAAGGACTGGGACACGGTCATCGAAGTGCTGCTCGGCCGGATCGAGCATGCTGGCGACGGCCTCAACCGCGCGATGCTGCTGCGTCAGCTCGCCGAGGTCTACGAGGTCGGACGCGGTGATCTGCGCCGCGCATTCGAGGCGGTCACCACCGCCTGTCAGGTCGCACCCGAGGACAACGAGTCCGCGCAGCTCGCGGAACGCCTCGCGGCGGCGACTGGCGGCTGGGCGGATCTCGTCTCCGAGGCGTCGGAGATCGCGACCGATGCCACCGATCCCAAGATCGCTTCGCTGTGGTGGGCTCGGCTCGGCGGCTGGTACTCCACCAAGCTCGATCGGCCCGACTACGCGACGCCCTCGCTGAGGCGCGCGCTCGAGCTCGACGGCACGAACACGATGGCCTTCGCGGCGCTCGCGGAGACGCAGCGCAAGCAGAGCAAGTGGGCCGAGCTCGCCGACACCCTCCGCGCGCATGCCGAGGTCGAAACCAACACGCACACCAAGGTCGACCTGTTGCTCGGCCTGGGCGATCTCTGCGAGAGCCAGCTGGCCTCGACCGCGAAGGCGATCGAGGCGTACCAGGCGGCCGCCGATCTCGACGACACCTCCGACGATGCGCTCGCCGCACTCGAGCGGCTGTATCGTCGCGACGAGCGGTGGGCCAACCTCGCCAAGGTGCTCGACCGTCGCGCCGAGATCTACGAGGAGTCCGGTGACACCGGCCGCGCCGCGGCGCTCCGCCGCGAGCTCGCCACGATGCGCGCCGAGAAGCTCGGCGATCTCGAGGGCGCGATCGCGCGCTACGAGGCTGCGGTCTCGGCGAACGGCAGCGACGCGACGGCGCTCAAGGCGCTCGTCGATCTCTACGACAAGACCGGCCGCACCGACGACTACATCAACACGATGGAGCGGCTGGGGCAGGTGGCGCCCGAGGCCGAGAAGCTCTCGACGCTCCGCAAGCTCGCCGCAGAGCTCGAGGATCGCGATCCGGCGCGTGCCGCACTGGCGTACGAGCGGCTGCTTGCGGCCGACCCGATGGCCGACGACGCCTACCGAGGACTCGAGCGCGTGCTCGAGATCCAGGAGAACTGGCCCGAGCTCGTGGCCCTGCAGCGCCGGCATCTCGCCGCCGCGAAGACGCCCGCTCAACGGGTCGAGCTCAACCTGTCGAGCGCGCGGATCCACGACAAGCGTCTCGACGATCCGAACAAGGCGATCGAGGCCCTGCTCAACGTCCTCGCCATCGAGGATCAACATCGCGAGGCGCTCGCGAACTTGCCAGCGCTCTACCTGCGCACGAAGACCTACGACCGCGCGGTCGACATCCTGGTCCGCCACGCGGCGATCGAGCTCGATGGCGCCTGGCTCTACGCCGAAGCCGGTCGCATCGCGGCCGAGCACCTGAACGACCTCGAGCTCGCGCAGCGCCACTACGACAAAGCGCTGTCGAACAACGGCGAGCACCTCGCCACCCTCAAGGGGCTCGGCGCGCTCCACGCCAAGCGCGCGAACTGGGGCCAAGCCGTGGAGCTCATGCTCCGGGCCGAGGGCACCTCGGGCAACCGGCTCGAGCGCGTCGAGCTCTTGTGGGCCGCCGCCCAGCTGGTCGAGCAGAAGCTCGAGGACCGGGCACGCTCGCTCGAGATCTACGAGCGCGTGCTCAAGCTCGACCCCGACCATGTCGAGGCGGGCCAGCGTGTGGCCGACCAGCTGGTCGCCGCGAAGCGCTGGGACGATGCACTCCCCGTGCTCGAGATGCTGGCGCGTCAGGCCGAGGGCCTCGATCGGCTGGAGCGGTCGCGCCGCGAGGCCCAGCTGGGTCACGCGTACGAGGCGCTGCATCGCACGGAGAAGGCGGCGCGGCACTACCGGCTCGCGGTCGAGCAGGATCCGGACAGCTTCGAGGCGGCGATCGGCCTGGCGGCCGTGCTGATGACCGAGGCCAAGGCGAACGAAGGCAACGAGGTGGCGAACGAGCAGTGGCGCGAGGTCGATCGACGCTATCGCGAGATCCTCGCCCGTCACCGCACCGGCATCGCCGATGGGCGGGTCGCGGAGATCTGGTACCGCCTCGGCATCGCGGCTCGCGCGCTGGGCGAGGACAAGAAGGCCGAGGCCAGCTTCCGCCGCGCGCTCGAGAAGGATCCGTTGCACGAGCCGACGCTCGGCGCGATGGTCGAGCTCGGCGGTGCACGGGGCGAGTGGAAGATGGTCACCGACGCCAAGCGCGCCCAGGTCGCGGCGCTCGCGAAGACGCCCGGCCCCGAGATCGACGAGCGGCGCGCCAAGCTGTTCGAGGAGATCGGCGACATCCTTCGCGAGCGGCTGAAGGACGTCGTCAACGCGACCGGCGCGTACAGCGAAGGCCTCGTCTTGTCGCCGAGCTCGCGCGTGTTGCTGCACAAGCTGCTCGAGTCGTATACCGAGCAACGCCAGTGGCGGCGCGCGATCGAGACGCTCGATGCGCTGTCGGCTCAGGAGACCTCGCCGGATCGCCGCGCGCGGTTCCACTACACCGCGGCCGTGATCGCTCGAGATGAGCTCAAGGACTCCGAGCTCGCGGTCGACAGGTTCCACGCTGCGCTCGACGATGCACCGCTGACGCCGAAGGCGTTCGAAGGCGTCGAGAAGCTCCTCAGCGACCGCAAGGACTGGAAGAACCTCGCGCGCGCATTCCGCCGCCAGCTCAAGCGCATGGGGGAGGACGCGCCCGTCGACGTCCTGCTGGCGCTGTGGACCAAGCTCGGCGACACGTGCCTCGATCACCTGGGTGACCAGGAAGCGGCCACCGAGGCCTACCAGGTGGCCTGCGAGCTCGCGCCGGACGACATCCAGCGCCACGAGCAGCTCGCGGATCTCTACCTCGAGGCCGGCGAAGCGCGCCGTCACGAGGCGATCGCGGAGCTCCAGTTCCTGCTCGGTCACGCGCCGGATCGCGTCGAGCTCTACAAGGCGCTCGCGCTGCTGTACCGGGCCGAGCACGAGCTCGACAAGGCCTGGTGCGTCGCGCAGGCTCTCGTGTTCCTCGGCGCGGCCTCCGACGAGGAGACGCTGCTCTACCAGCGGTTCCGGCCGGCTCAGTTCCAGCCGGCACCTCGCCGGCTCACCGAGGAGCTGTGGCAGAAGTCGATCATCCACCCGCGCGAAGATCGCCACGTCGGCGCGATCTTCTCGTCGACGCTGGGTGCGGTCGCGGCCGGCACGGCCCAGCCGGTGACCGCGTTCGGGCTGACTCCCGAGACGCGCGCCGACCTCGATCGCGATCCGCGCGCGGTGAGCCGGGTCGTCAAGTACGTCTCCGGCGTGCTCGCGATCGATCCGACGCCCATGGTGTGGCTGCAGGAGACCGGCGACGGGCTCCGGGTCGCCAACACCGTCGGGCTCGGCGCCGAGCGCCAGCGCCTGGTGCCGACGTTGCTCGTCGGGGCACAGCTGATCGGCAAGACCGACGAGCGCGAGCTCGCGTTCGAAGTCGGCAAGCGGATGGCGTACCTGCGCCCCGAGCGCTTCGTGACGCTCGCCCTGGGGACGTTGCCGAAGCTCGAGGCCGCGTTCTCGGCATCGCTGATCGCCGGTGGGGCGCGGCTCGTCGCACACGACGGCCAGCCGTACGGCGACGTCGTCACCGACGAGGCCAAGAAGATGGCAACGTCGCTTCGTCAGCAAGTGCCAGGCCCGCTGCTCGAGCAGGTGGGCGAGCTGTCGATCAAGCTGTCGGGACGGGTCGGGAACGGCCTGATCGCGGCGTGGCGCACGGCGACGGACCTGACCGCGAACCGCGTTGGCTTCATCGTCTCGAACGACCTCGAGACTGCTGCCAAGGCGATCGCGACCGAGGGTGCGGCGCTGTCGAGCCTGTCCGTCAAGGACCGCCTGCGGGATCTCCTGTCGTACGCGGTGAGCGAGAGCTACTTCGCCGTGCGCCGGCACCTCGGGCTGCACGTTCGCGAGGAAGTCTCGGCGTAACATCCGGATGTTTGGGGTCGCACGGGCCATTCGATGTGACACCCTTGGGCCCATGCGTGCGCTCGCATGCCTGATCGCGCTCGCCGCGTGTGGCGGGCACGCCGGGACCTCGAAAGCTCCCATCCATCCGTTTGTCCCGTCGGGCCCGCAGCTCCCCCCGCCGCCCCCGGTGGCGGCGACCGCACGCGGCGCGGCCTACCTGACCGCGATCGCCAGCCATCTCCAGCCCGCATGGGCCCAGTTCCTCGAAGACTGCCGGCTCCGGCTGCCCGGTTCGCACCCGCTCAACCAGCCGCGCCTCACGACGGTGGTGGACCTGGCGGTCGCGCGTGATGGCCGGGTCGAGGTTCATGTCGTCACCGGCAGCGGCAACGGGGACTTCGACACCGCGGTGTCCGACGTGCTCGGCGATGCGCAGCCGTTGCCGCGGCCTCCGGCCGAGCTCGCCTCGGACGACGAACGTGTCCACGTGCGCTGGGTCTTCGCGCGAGATAGCCGGCAGGCGGGACCTGCCACCGCACGGGTGATCGACGTCGAGATCCCGCTGCTCGCGGCGGTCGATCGGCTGATCGCGCGCGGGGCGCTGGATCGGGCAGCCCTGCGGGCCGCGGCCGCCCCGGCCAGCGATCCGGATCGGCTCGCAGGAACCAGACGCATCATGATCGAGGCCCTTCGCGAGGGCCTCACGAGCTCGAACGGGGCGGTCCGACGAGCTGCGGTCGATGCGATCGGGCGTGCGAACGTCCAGGAGCTCGCGTCCGAGATCCGGCGCTACGTGACGTCGGCAGACGTCGATCCCGACCTGACGCTCGTCGCGCTCGCGGCGGTGGCGGCGCTCGGCGACCCGGCGGCCGTGCCCTCGCTCGTCGTGGACCTCCGCGCGGATCTCGCGAGCCGTCCGCGCGTGGGGCTCGCGAAGGTGACCACCCTCGTGGCCCTCCACCATGGAGACGACGCGGCGCCCGCGATCCGCGGAGAGCTCGAGGTCGGGCCTTCGCCGGGCGCGCTGGCAGCGCTTCGCCTGGTCCCGGACCTCCACCTCGCCTCGAAGCTGACCGGCTGGTTCGCGAGCAGCGAGCCGCGCACGCGTGCGGCCGTGTGCACCGCGTTGCCCGAGGCCGCGCCGACCCTCGCTTCAAAGCTCGTCGCACGCGGCCTCCGAGATCCCGACGCCGGTGTCCGCGCGAGCTGCATCGAGGCGCTGGCACGCAACGCTCGATCGGGCCCCGGGACGGGCCCCGGGACGGGCCCCGGGACGAGCCCCGGGACGAGCCCCGGGACGAGCCCGGGCGACGCGGCACGGCTGCGCGAGCTCGCGCGCGATCGCGATCAGCGCGTCCGTGCGCGTGCGATCGCGGTGATCGGAGCGCTCGATCCAGCGCATCGCGTGCGCGCGATCGACGATCCGGCACCCGAGGTGCGTGCCGCCTCGGCCACCGCTGCACCGGAGAGCGAGCTCCGCACCCTGGCCGTGGATCGCGATCCCGACGTCCGGGCCGCGGCCTACGCGGCGCTCGGCGATCGAGCGGCCGACCTCGCGGCCGGCGCCGTGGGCGACACCTCCGCCCGGGTCCGCAAGGCCGCGATCTCGGCGCTGGTTGCGCCCGAGGTGCTCGAACGACTCGCATCCGACCCGTCGCCCGACGTCGCAACCGCCGCGATGGTGAAGCTCGCCGCCCACCGAGGTCGGATGGCGGTGACCGCGGCATTCCTCGGTGGCCTCGCCGCGGGGCCCGTGGGCGGGCCCGAACGCGTGCGGTTCGCTCTGGCATGGTTGCTGGCGCCCTGACCGTGGGACAACCTTCTCCGATGCGGCGCGCGTTGCCCCTGGCCCTCTGTGGAATCCTCGGTGGACTCGCGCTCGACGGCCATGCCGGCGAGCCCGCGGGGCGCGTCGTCCGGATCGAGGCACCACCGCGCGTCGACGTCCGCGTGCCGGCCGGGCGGTTCTGGATGGGGGTCGATGACGAGACCGCCAACGCCGCGAAATCACAGTGCGACATGATCTATCCCCACATGAGCGGCACGGTCGGATTCGGTGCGAACAGCACGCGCGTCGACTTCTGCGCCGACTACCTCGATGGGTTGACCGCGATGGCGCCGCGCGAGGTGTTCGTCGACGCGTTCCTGATCGATCGCGACGAGGTCGGCGTCGACGACTACCGCAAGTGTGTGCGGGCGGGTGCCTGCGATCTCGATCCGATGATCGCCGGGGACGAGCGCTACATCCACGATGGCTGGCCGATGGTCAACGTCACGTGGTGGGAGGCCCAGGACTTCTGTCGCTGGCGAGGCGGCCGATTGCCGACCGAGGCCGAGTGGGAGCGTGCGGCGCGTGGCGACGATCCCGATCGGACGTGGCCATGGGGCGAGCTCGAGCAGCCCAAGGACTTCAACCACGGGCAGCCGCGCGCGCAGGCCATGCGAGACCTCGAGAGGACCCCATCGCCGCGGCCGATCCAGTTCTTCGGCGACCCCGACGAGAGCGACGGCACGGCGATCCTGGCGCCGCCGGGGAGCTACGTCTGGGGCGAGAGCCCGTTTGGTACGCGCGATCAGGCCGGCAACGTCGCCGAGTGGACCGCCGATGCCTACGTGTTCGACCCGCAGAAGGTGAAGGGCTACGAGAAGCTGTCCACGCTCAACCCGTTCCGCGAGGGCACTCACACCGATGCGCGCGTCGTGCGCGGCGGCTCGTGGCGCCAGCCGAGCTTCGTGGCGAAGTCGAACCTGCGCGATCCGTTCAACGACCTGTACGAGCCGGGCCGCCGGTTCTCGCACGTCGGGTTTCGTTGTGCCCGGTCGGCCGCGCAACCGCCGAAGCGCTGATCAGGACGCTGATCAGGACGTCAGGGCGCGTCGGGCGGGGCGTCGATCACCGTGGGCGCGTCGATCACGATCGGGGCGTCCGGGACGGTCGCATCGATCCCGCCGCCGGTCGTCTTCGCGCAGGTCTGGGTCGCCTGGTTGCAGATGAGGCCATCTGTGCAGTCCGCGGCGACCTGGCAGCGATCTCCCTCGCCTTGCTTGCAGCTGGCGACACCGACCACGAACAGCGACAGGAGGGCGAGCAGCGGGAACGCAATGAGCTTCTTCATGACGGCGGAATCTCCTCGAGTGGCAGGATGTCGTGCCACTCGACCTTGGTGACCTCGAGCTCGCGTTTGCCCTTCGGGCTCGTCACGGTGACGGTGTCCCCGATTTCCTTGCCGATCAGGGCCCGCGCGACGGGCGCGCCGATCGAGATCCGGCCGCGCTTGATGTCGGCCTCGTGCTCGCCGACGATCGTGTAGGTCGTCTTCTCGCCGCTATCGGTGTCCTCGATCGTCACGGTGGCGCCGAATTTGACCGTCGAACCCGACAATTTGGTTGGATCAATAACCTCGGCCATCGCCGTTTTTGCTTCGAGCTCGCGGATCTTGGCCTCGATCAGGCCCTGTTCTTCCTTCGCCGCGCTGTAGTCGGCGTTCTCGGACAGGTCGCCGTGACCCCGGGCGATCTCGATGGCGCGGCTGTTCCTGGGGCGTTCGACGTCCTTCAGCCGCTTCAGGTGGGCCTTCATCGACGCAAACCCACCAGGGGTCATCGGGAATTTCTCGCTCATCGGACGGTACCTATCGCGAGCTATTCGTACCGCCTCGGCGCCCGGGTCGCAACTGGCCGCGACCACCACCAACCCGCTTCACAGTCGGCCCGCTCGTGCCCTGATCTGGTCGGCGTCCGCCGCAGCGGGCGCGAGCTGCAGATACCGCGCAAATGCGGACTTCGCGGCGGCCTTGTCACCGATGCGCTCTTGAACCATGCCGAGCCCGCGCCAGGCTGGCGCAAAGCTGGGATTCGCCTGCTGGGCGCGATTGAAGGATGCGAGCGCCGCCTTCGTGTCTCCGTGGACGAACGCCTGGAAGCCGGCCCTGTACAGCACCTCGGCGCTCGGCTTCTCGACCTTCGGCGCAAGGCGTGGTCTCGGGCTGCCGCTGCCGCTGTCGCTGCTGCTGCTGCCGCTGTCGCCGGTGTGGGGGAGCATCTCGATGGCATCCTCGGAGCCGCGATCTTCCGACCCGGTGGTGGCGCTGGAGCCAACCGCGCTCACGCTGGTTCCCGATCCGGCGAACGCCGACTCCGGAGATCCCATGCCCGACGCTGGCGAACCGGTCGCGATGGTGGCCGGGTTCGCGGTGTCCTGTCCACGCGATGCGACGACAGCCACGACGATCGCCACGGCCACGACCACGATCGCGACGATGACCTGGGGGCGCATGCGACGAGCCGGCGTCGGTTCGAGCGACGTGGGCGGCTCCGGCGTTGGCTCCGGGGTCGGGTCTGCCACCGGAATCGCCGGGCTCACCGTCTGGAACGTCGCGACCTCCTCGGCGCTCGCGCGCGGATACGCGACCTGGGGGCCAGGCGCGGAGCCCTGGCGCTGAGGGGTTCCCTCGGCCGTCAGCTCGCTGGTGATGCGCTTGAACCTGGCGGAGAACTCGCTGCTCGTGGTGAGCGCAACGCCGGCCAACGAGTCCTGGAACGCGGCCGCGAGCACCGCGGAGCTCGCGCGCCCCTTGCTCGAGACCTCCTGCAGGAGCTTCTTGCGCGCGACGATGTGGTCGTCGAACGTGGCCTGCATGTACTTGGCGATCTGATCGTTGCGCCCGCCATACCCGTGCTGACGAAGAACCTCCTCGAGGTCCTTCGCCATCTCCTTGGCCGTCGCGTACCGGTTGGCGGGATCGCGGTCGAGCGCGCGCATCACGATCGGATCGAACGCTGCCTGGACCTCGCTGTTGATCGAGGACGGCGGCACGATCGCGGACCCGAGCACCTGTCGCATCGTGTCGTGGTCGTTGCTGCCCTTGAACAGCCGCCGCAACGTCAACGCCTCCCACAGCACACACCCGAGCGACCAGATATCACTGCGTCGATCGCCCGGGTTGCCGCGCAGCTTCTCCGGCGCCATGTAACCGAACTTGCCCTGCACGCGGGTCGGGGTCGCGACCGACATCGTCGCCTTGGCGACCCCGAAGTCGACGAGCTTCGCCTGGCCGTTGTAGAGCACGACGATGTTGCCAAGCGACACGTCGTGATGGACGAGCTCGATCGGCTCGCCACCCATCGAGCGCAGCTCGTGTGCGGCGTCGAGGCCCTCGGCGGTGTCGGCGACCAGCCGCGCGGTCGACAGCGGATCGAGCCGCTTGCCGTCCCGGCCCGCGCGCAGCACGGCCAGCAGCGGCTCCCCCTCGAGGTACTCCATCGCGATGAAGTAGCGACCGTTGGCTTCGCCCAGATCGTAGATATCGACGACGTTGGGGTGCTTCACGAGCGCCGCGATCCGCGCCTCGTCGAGCAACATGTCGACGAAGTTCTTCTGGGACGCGAGGTTCGCGTGGACCAGCTTGACCACGACGAGCTTCTCGAATCCGGCCGGTCCCCGCTGGATCGCGAGCTGGACCTCGGCCATCCCGCCCTGACCGATCTGCGTGATCAGTTCGTACCGACCCAGAGTGGACGGTCGCGGGCCAGAGGTCTCCCCTGGGGCGGACACCGGATCAGTGTATCGCACCCGCTCATTTCCCGGCCCCGGGTCGGGCTACATAGGGCGTGTAGGTGAGCTGCTCACCGTCACAGCGCGTTCAGCCGGTCACGCACCTGCTGCGCGTTCGCGGCCCGTGGCGCGAGCGAGAGATACCGCAGGTACTCGGCCTTCGCCGCGCTCCGGTTACCGAGCGTCTCGTGAACGAGCCCGAGCGCGTACCAGGTCGGCGCATGGTTGGCGTTCACCTGGCGCGCTTGCTCGAGCAGTCCGAGCGCCGCCTTCGACTCGCCGCGCCGGAACGCATCGAGCCCGGCAGCGTACAGTTGCTCGGCGGTCGAACCGACGCGTACTGGAGGCGGCGGCCTCGTCGGGCGCCTGGGGGGAAACCCGGGCATCTCGATCTCCGGGGGCTCCACGACCGGCTCGGGTTCGGTCTCGGGCTCGGTCATCACCGCGGCGTCGAGGATCGCGGCCTGGCGCTCCGTCGCGTCCCGGGTGATCGCCGCGTCGGGAGCAGGCGACGCGGCGCGCGTGTCCTGCTCGCTCGGAATGTCGCGTCGGGTCGCGAGCCCGAGGACCACGACGACCATCACCGCGACCGCGACCGCGACCGCGTAGCGCGGCGCTCGGAGTCGCCGGCGTGGCGTCGGCCGGGTCGGGCGAACGACTGGCACGGCAGCAGCTGTGATCACCGGCGCCTCGATGGCCTTGGGCGCCATGGGGAATGCCGCATCGAGGACCGCCACGCTCGCCGAGCCTTGCTCGAGCGCTGCACGTAACCGGCTGCGCACGGCGACGTGGCGGGCGAAGGTCGCCTGCATGTACTGCGCGACCCGGGTGTTCTTGCCGCTGTAGCCGTGCTTGCGCAGGACCGCCTCGAGATCGAGCGCGATCGCCTTGGCCGTCGAGTAGCGTCGCGCGGGATCGCGCTCGAGCGCGCGCATCACGATCGGATCGAAGTCCTCGGGGACGTCCGGGTTGACGGAGGAGGGCGGCGCGATCTCGACGGTCATCACCTGCCGCGCCGTGTCCGCATCGTTGTCGCCGGCGAACAGGCGCGACAGCGTCAGCGCTTCCCAGGCGACGCAGCCGAGGGACCATAGATCGCTGCGGCGATCGATCTCCGCGCCTTCGGTCAGCTTTTCGGGCGCCATGTACGCGACCTTGCCGGACACCTGGTCACGGCCGTCGGCCGAGCGAGCCTTCGCGACCCCGAAGTCGACGAGCTTCACGCCGCCGGAGTACAGGACGACGATGTTGCCGAGCGAGACATCGTGGTGGACGAGCCCGAGCGGCTTGCCATCGCGCGACTTGAGGCGGTGCGCGGCCTCGAGGCCTTCGGCGGTATTCGCGATCACGCGCGCGGTCGACATCGGATCGAGTCGCTCACCTTCGCCGCCGGCGCGCAGCACCGCGAGCAGGGGCTCGCCTTCGAGGTATTCCATCGCGACGAAGTAGCGGCCATCGAGCTCGCCGAGATCGTGGACCTCGACGACGTTCGGGTGCTTGATCATCCCGGCGAGCCGACCCTCGTCGAGCAGCCTGTCGACGAACGGCTTCTGCTTCGCGAGGTGCGCATGGATGAGCTTGATCACCACCAGCTTCTCGACGCCGGCCTCTCCGCGCCGCACGGCGAGGTGGACCTCCGCCATCCCGCCCTCGCCGATCTGCCGGACGAGCTCGTACTTCCCCACCTGCTCCGGCCCGTCTGGCTTCCGCACCACCCGCGTATTGTAGGGCAGTGAGCCCCGCGCCCCCACCGCTACTTGCGGCGGGCGTAGTCCTGGAGCGGGGCGACCCGGATGTCACCCCGCTTGGCGACCGCGATCGCTTCGAGGGCGGCCTTCGCACCGCGGATCGTGGTC
Organism: Deltaproteobacteria bacterium; assembly: GCA_018262455.1. The sequence continues at coordinate 27,452 of JAGSPR010000059.1, forward strand.
TGGTAGGCGATGCCGGTCATCAACGCGGCGCGCCGCAGCGACTGCGAGTCGAGGATCGCCTGTCCACCCTCGGTGGTGTTGAGGACCAGGTGGATCTCGCGGTCTTCGATCGCGTCGACGATGTGCGGCCGGCCTTCGAGCACCTTGTTGACGCCGCGCACTGCCAGCCCGGCGGCCTTGAGGTAGCTGGCGGTGCCGTGCGTCGCGACGATCGAGAACCCGAGGTTGACCAGGCGGCGGGCGATCTCGACGATCGCCGGCTTGTCCTGATCGCGGACCGAGAGGAACGCCGTGCCGGTCGTGGGCAGCCGCGTGCCCGACGCGAGCATGGCCTTCATGAACGCGCGCGCGAAGTCGGTGTCGATGCCCATCACCTCACCGGTCGAGCGCATCTCCGGCCCGAGGATCGTGTCGACACCCTCGAACTTCACGAACGGGAACACGACCTCCTTGACCGAGACGTGGCGTGGCTCGATCTCGACCATGCCGAGCTCGGCGAGCGTGCGTCCCGTCATCACCTTGGCCGCGATCTTGGCGAGCGGCAGTCCGATCGCCTTGCTGACGAACGGCACGGTGCGCGAGGCGCGCGGGTTGACCTCGAGGACGTACGCGTCGCCGCCGTAGATCGCGAACTGCACGTTCATCAGGCCGACCACGCCGAGCTCGGTGGCGAGCATGCGCGCCTGGCGCTTGACCTCGTCGATGATGTCGACCGGAAGCGAGTAGGGCGGCAGCGCGCACGCCGAATCGCCGGAGTGGATTCCGGCCTCCTCGATGTGCTCCATCACGCCGCCCACGACCACCGCACCGGTCGCGTCGGCAACGACATCGACGTCGAGCTCGACCGCATCCGCCAGGAACTGATCGATGAGCAGCGGGAACCCGACGACCGAGGACTCGTCGCGCGCGCCTTCTGGAGCGCCGACGCCGATGACGCGCTGGAAGTAGTCCTCGAGCCCTCGCGCGTCGTAGACCCGCTCCATCGCGCGGCCGCCGAGCACGTAGCTCGGGCGCACCATGACCGGGAATCCGATCTCGGCGGCGACCCGTCGAGCCTCGTCGAGGCTCCGCGCGATGCCCCAGTTCGGGGCGCGCAGCGCGAGCTTGGCCATCACCTCGCCGAACCGTTCGCGATCCTCGGCGCGATCGATCGCATCGGCGCTGGTGCCGAGGATCGGGATCCCGGCCTGTGCCAGCGCGACCGCGAGCTTGAGCGGGGTCTGACCACCGAACTGCACGATCACGCCGGATCCCGGGATGTTCGTCAGGTTCTCGACGTGACAGATCTCGAGCACGTCTTCGAGCGTCAGTGGCTCGAAGTACAGCCGGTCCGAGGTGTCGTAGTCGGTCGACACCGTCTCGGGGTTGCAGTTCACCATGATCGACTCGATGCCCTCCTCGCGGAGCGCCATCGCCGCATGGACACAGCAGTAGTCGAATTCGATCCCCTGGCCGATGCGGTTCGGGCCGCCACCGAGGATGATCACCTTCCGCCGATCACCGGGCCGGGCTTCGCATTCGTCCTCGTACGACGAGTACAGGTACGGCGTGTTGGACTCGTACTCGGCGCCGCAGGTATCGACCCGCTTGTAGACCGGGCGGACGCCGGCCGCGTGTCGCGTCGCGCGGACCTTTGCCTCGGTCGCGCCGGTCAGGGCTGCGATCCGGCGATCGCTCATCCCCATCCGCTTGTAGCGACGTAGCTGACCGCCGAGCTCGGTGACATCGCGCCCCGCGAGCTCGAGCTCCGCGAGCGCGATCGCGTGCACGTGGTGCAGGAACCATGGATCGATCCGCGTCAGCTCGTGGGCACGTTCGAGCGTCAGGCCGAGCTGAAAGCCACGGGCGACCTGGAACAGCCGATCCGGCGACGGCACCGAGATCGCGCGTTCGATCCCGGCCACGTCGTCGCTGCCGGCAGGGATGGCAAGATCGAACCCGGCGCGTCCGGTCTCGAGCGAGCGGATCGCCTTGCCGAGCGCCTCGCGGAACGTCCGGCCGATCGCCATCGCCTCGCCGACCGACTTCATCTGCGGCCCGAGCACGGGCGACGCGGACGGGAACTTCTCGAACGCGAACCGGGGCCACTTCACCACCACGTAGTCGATCGTGGGCTCGAAGCTCGCGGGGGTGACGCGGGTGATGTCGTTGTCGAGCTCGTCGAGCGTGTAGCCGAGCGCCAGCTTCGCGGCGATCTTCGCGATCGGGAACCCGGTCGCCTTGGAGGCGAGCGCCGAGCTCCGCGACACGCGCGGGTTCATCTCGATGATGAGCATCCGGCCGGTCTTCGGATCGACCGCGAACTGGACATTCGAGCCACCGGTCGTCACGCCGATCTCGCGCATGATCGCGATCGCGGCGTCCCGCATCCGCTGGAACTCCTTGTCGGTCAGCGTCATCGCAGGCGCGACGGTGATCGAGTCCCCGGTGTGCACGCCCATCGGATCGAGGTTCTCGATCGAGCAGACGATCACCGTGTTGTCCTTGCCGTCGCGCACGACCTCGAGCTCGAACTCTTTCCAGCCGAGCACGCTCTCCTCGATCAGGATCGAGTGCACCGGGGACTGGTCGAGCCCGAACTGGACCATGCGGTCGAACTCGCCGCGGTTGTAGGCGATGCCGCCGCCCGAGCCGCCCATCGTGAACGAGGGCCGCAGGATCGCGGGAAACCCGATCTCCTCGATCACCCCGCGCGCTTCCGCGACCGAGGTCACCATGCGCGAGCGGGGGCAGGCCAGGCCGATCCTCGCCATCGCCTGCTTGAACAGCTCGCGGTCCTCGGCCATCTCGATCGACGCCACGCTCGCGCCGAGCAGCTCGACGCCGTGCTTCTCGAGCAGGCCGGCCTTGCTCGCCGCCATCGCGAGGTTGAGCCCGGTCTGGCCACCGAGGGTCGGCAGGATCGCGGACACCTTCTCGCGAGCGAGCACCCGATCGAGCACCTCGACGGTGAGCGGCTCGACGTAGGTGGCGTCGGCCAGCTCAGGATCGGTCATGATCGTCGCGGGGTTGGAGTTGATGAGGACGACCCGCAGGCCTTCTTCGCGCAACGCCTTGCACGCCTGCGTGCCCGAGTAGTCGAACTCGCAGGCCTGGCCGATCACGATCGGTCCGGACCCGATGATCAGCACCGATTCGAGGTCTTTCCGGCGCGGCATCGCGCCGACGTTTACCACAATGGAAGCGGACCGCGGCGGGGTGGGACGGCCTGTGGAGCGGATCCCCGAACCCTGGGGGTCAGTGAGGGGTGTTGCGGCTGGCGGTCCCTGGGACCCTGCGATGCGGCTCGAGGGCGTCCAGCCGGCCCAGGACCTGCGCGTTCATCTGATCCAGCTTCTCGTGGAGGTGCTGGATCTGGAGCTCGGCCTTGAGGTTGACGTCGTACTCGATCTCGCCGCGGATCCGGTCGCGGGCGGTCTGCCGGTTGGAGCTGAACAGCAGCAGCGTCGACAGGATGATCGCCTCGAGCGACACGATCATCGTCAGCAGTCCGAACGGGAACGGATCGAAGTTCCCGACCGGCAGGACCCCGACATTGAAGCCGATCCACACCGTGAAGATCGCGAGGTGGAACACCAGGAACGTGATGCTGCCGGAGAAGTTCGCGACCCAGTCGGCGATCCGCAGCACCATGCCAGACTCGGCGACCTCGACCTGGATGTTGACGTTCTGCGACGCGGTGTTGCGCAAGGTCTGTGCGGTCGTCCGCATCCGCTTGCCGGCGGCGATCAGCAGCTGCAGGGCGGCGGTGGGGCGCAGCCGCAGCAGCTCGTCGAGGTCGCCGCGATCGACGACCACGGCCTGGCCCGACTCGGCCACCTTCGCGCTCGCGGTCCGCGGACCCATGTCGAGCAGCGAGATCTCGCCGAAGAACTCGCGGGGCTCGACGAGCTCGAGGAACACCTGGTTCCCGGTCTTGGTCTTGACCGAGATCTCGACCCGCCCCGACAGCAGGATCATCATGTAGTCGCCGGGATCGCCGTAGCTGAACAGCAGCGTACCGGCCTCGAGATCGACGATGTCGACGCGCTCGGCCAGCACCGCGCGATCGGCTTCATCGAGACCGGCGAACATCGGCACCTCGGCCAGGACTTCGGCAGCGATCGACATCGCCCGCTATCATCGACCTCGGCGCATCACGAGATCGAGCGAAGCGGCGGGGTGATTTGCCCCGCGGAGACGATCGGGGGGAACCCTGCCGGCGCGCCGGCAGGGGGGCGGAGCCCTGGAGCGATCAGCGTTTCTTGACGTGGTTGCCGTCGACCTTGAAGTCGTCCGACAGCGGACCCGCGAGCGCCGTCGCGACGGCCTTGGCCTGGTCACCCAGCGGCGCCTTGCTCTTCTCGAGCACCTCGACGATCGTGCGCTTGATCCGACCTGATTCCTCCTCGGGTCGGGTCAGCGCGGCGATCAGCGGCGGGGCGATCTTGGCCGGATCGCGGCCGGCCATGCCATCGATCGCTGCAAACCGGGAGTTCTCGTCGAAGTCGGAGATGTACGGCGTGAGGCGGGCGATCACCTCGTCATCGGTCCCCGGCTTCCACTCGGAGAACCAGCGCAGCAGATCGATCCGGCGCTCGGGCATCCGCACGTAGCCCGGCGGCTCGCTGGCGAACAGCGCGTCGGCGACCTCGAGGACCTTGGCGCGGTCGGCGACCCTCTCGAGCACCCTGAGCGGAAACGAGAGCTGCTCGGCCGACTTCATGTAACGCACCAGCGACGGGAGCGCCGTCGCGCCCACCTGGACCAGGGTATCGACGACCCAGTTCTTCTCCTGCTCGTCTTCGACACCCTTCATGCTGGTGATGCCGAACCGCTTGCAGAGCCCGAAGATGGCCTCGTCCGTGCCCTCCTCCTTCAACCGCTCGAGCGCACCCCAGCGGTCGGGCTGCTGCGCGAGCTTGTTGGTCGCCTTCTCGATCGTCTTCTGTAGCGATTTTTCTTTGGAGAACAGTCCGAACACCATGAACAACGCTCCGAAAATGCCGGCCGGGGGGAAACGAAACTAGCATGGACGCGCGCTTCGCCAGGGGCAGCGGCTCACGAGGTCCGACTCTTGTCTGATGGGTTCACCCGTAGGTCTTGTGGAACGGGTGGTCAACCGCCGCGACAGCGATAAGTGGCGATGAAGGCACGAAAACTGCCTCAGATGATCTGGGGCGCCTGGCGATGCGTACAATTGCCCCGATGACCATCCGGATCCCTCTGCCGGGGATCGAGCTCGACCTCGGAGTCGCGGGTGACGCGCCGGCCGGTGCGCAGCCTGACAAGTTCGGGGGGAAGCGTGGGTAGAGCCGCGATCGCGGCAGGGGCGGTGTTGATCGTTGGCGGTGGGGCTGCGCTCGGCTACGCGGTGACGCGACAGGCGCCGGGCATGCCGCCGGAGGCGAACGCCGCGATGGGCAGCGCGGTCGCCGAGCTCGAAGGTGCGCTCAAGCAGGCCCACCGCAACGCGCGCGTCCGCGCGACCACGATCTCCGAGAACCTGTACGTC
>JAGSPR010000585.1 GCA_018262455.1 Deltaproteobacteria bacterium
CGCAGCCCGAGGTCAACGTGACGATCAAGGCGATGCTCGATCAGCTGCTGAAGTAGCGACTACTTCTTCTTGCCCTTGGCGTCGTCGTCGCGCTTGCGCGCTGGCACACGCTGCGGGTCGACGGCGAAACTCGCGCCGTCACGCGTGCTCCACGTTCCTCGCCTCGAATCGATCGAGACTGACGACGCCAGTCGGATCGCGATGCGGCGCGACGAGCCACCCGACGTAGCTCTTCACCGGATGCCCCGGAAGCCCGAGGTCATGGTGCTGGTGCAACGGGCAGTGATACGTCCCGAACACGACATCGGTCCACGGCGCCAGGTTCGAGAAGTTGTGGAGCGTGCGCGGCACGTTCGCGTGGTGCCAGTGGTGCAGCTCGGGCGAACCGACGAGGTAGCGCAGCGGCCCGAGCGGCAGCCTCACGTTCGAGTGGATGAACGCCGCCCACACGCCGCGGAACACGATCAGCCACGCCAGCCCCTCGAGGCTGACGCCGAACACGAGGGCCGGCAGGTTCATCGCGATCTGCGTCAGCAGCCCATCGACCGGATGCTCGCGGTGCGCCGCGAGCCAGTCGAGCGACAGGCTCGAGTGGTGGACGCGATGAAACGTCCATAGCCACGGCACGTCGTGCGAAGCGCGGTGATACCAGTACACGAGCACGTCGCCGACCACGACGAGCTCGCACGCCTGCACCGGCCACGGCTGGCTCGCGAACCACGCACCGCACGACGCCGGCACGATCATCGCGAGCACGCTGCCGACCGCGACGAGCCCGGCGAGCTCGACGCCGAGCCAGATCACGTGCTGGCCGAAGTAGAATGCGAGATCGGTCGCGAGCTGCGGGCGGAGTCGCCCCTGCTCGGCGCGATTGGGATAGCACCACTCGATCGCGCCGAGCACGACCCCGAGCGCGACCAGCTGGAGCGTCGCGTGTCCGATCTGCGCGAGCATCAGTACAGGCGGCCGGGGGCCTTGGTCGCGGGGAAGCTCTCGCGCGGCGCGTCCTTGGTCTTGCCCTCCTCGATCTTCATCGGGGTCCCGGAGCTGCCGCCCTCCTCGGGCGCGGCCGGTGCCGTGTTCTGCGGAAGCGGCGCCTGGTTCGCGGGAGCCGTCGCGGGCTGGGTGGGCTGCGGCTTGGTGCGATGACACATCGCGAGCCCGAGGCACGCGATCGCGGCGATCAGGATGGCGACACGGAGGGGAGGGCTGGGACGCTTCACGCGGTGATGGTTACGCGACTCCGCGGCCAGGTGGGTAAGATTCGTGTCAGGTGGGCGTGGCCACATCGTCGACGTGGTGGCGGTGTACGGGGTCACCGAGCCGCCGCGGCCGGCGCTCGGCTCGCGCGACCACGAGTACCTGGCGGTGCTGCGCCTCCCGCAGCTCGACGTCGCGCTGACCTACGAGATCCGCTCGGGCAGCCAGGCGATGAGCGAGCCGAGCTGCAGCTCGGGACGTGCACACCGCCGATCTGAATCACGACGGTTTCGCGGATCTCGAGCTCAAGCTCACCTGACACTCCAGCCGCATGGGGACCGCCCAGCCGAAGCGCCCCTTCCTTTCACTGATGCGCACGACAACGCGCTCGCCGAGACCTGTCGACGGTTCGCATTCCGAACGAGCACCCGCGAGGTCTGCATCCTACGTGGAGATCAGGGAATCGAACCCCTGACCTGTGAATGCGATTTAACAACGAGACCTCACCCGCTGATCTCAGGGTCGCGCATTCCCGTGGCCATGCGATCACTTACCAATCGACACCGATCTGACGATCGATCGCGAGAGCTGTCTCGGAAAGATCGAGGCAATCGAGTCCAGAGCTATGCGCCCTCGCCGCTATCTGGGGGCGGCTGGCGCACCTGTCGACGTTGATCGTCGCGGGCGCCGCGCTGTGGCGGTTCCACGCAGGCCCGCCGGTCTACACGTACAACGCGATCTTAACGACATGGGTCAAGGCGAGCCGCAGGGCCACTCGCGCGCGCCGTTGACGCGCTGCGAGCAGACCTTGAACTGTTGCTGGCAGTAGTCGCCCGCATTCTGCGACCGATCGGAATCCGGAAACGAATCATGACGCAGCAGTGCTAACCGATCGGCATTGCGGCGAGCGCCGCTCCGGTCGTCGTGAGATCGGCGCCATGGCGACGAGCGCTGCGCACGAGCCCGGTGAGAGCCGGCAATTCTTGGCCCACCGGTCGGCTGATCTCAGGGCATCATGCTCTGGACCTTATGCGCCAGTGCTTGCTCCTGCTCGTCATTGCCTGCACGCCGTCGGTTCCGAGTTCAACGAGCCCGAGCCCGACGATCGGTGCCTCGCCCGCGCCACCATCGCTGTCGAAGGTGATCCCCACGGTCCTCGCTCGCTTTCACGACAACTTCAGGGGAACGTCGCTCGCGATCGACGCGACACATGCGTACTTCACGGATACGTACGAGGGTCGCGTCTGGCGGGTGGCCAAGACCGGCGAGGCCCCCGAGGTGCTCGCGAAAGGTCTCGGGGCGCCCAGCTCGTGCCTCGTCGAGGGCAACGAGCTCTGGGTCTCGGCGGGCTCCGTGATCGCGATCCCGCTCGCGGGCGGCCCGCCGCGCGCGGTCGCGAACGCAGCGGGTACGCTCGTCCGTGGCCCTGACGCCGTCTACGTCGCCAACCCCGTGCGTGGCCTGGCTCGCATCGCCAGGTCCGGCGCGACCACCGTTGTCACGTCACGGCCGATCACTGCGGTCGCCGGTGGCGCCGCGGTCGTCTACACCACCGAACGCGACTACGAGGTCGCGCGAACCGACACGCTGTGGCGGCTCACCTCCGCGGGTCCGATCGAGCTCGCCGCGTTGCCGAGCACGGCCCACGCCATCGCGACGTCGGACTCGACGATCTACGTCGAGGTCTCGATGACCGACGGAGACGCGATCTTCACGATGCCGCTGTCTGGCGGCGAGCTGACGCCGTTCGTCGACCATCAGAACGTGGGCGGCGAGCTCGTCGTCGATGACCAGTACCTGTGGTGGACATCGGGCCCCGAGGTCGTGCGGGCGTCGCTCGGCTCGCGCGTCGTCGAACGCTACGCCTGGGATTCCAGTCCGCACGGGCGCCGCCGCGCGATCGCCGGGCACTCGCTCGTCAGCGATGGCGACGCGGTCTACTGGATCTCGGAGACGCAACCGGGATTCAGCTATCCTGCTTCGCAGGTCCTGCGGGCGGCGAAGCGGGATACGGCTGACAAGCACCGCGTACCGCGGTCCGACGGCGCATCCGGCAGATCCGGTAGATCCGGCAGATCCCGACCGGGGAAAGTCTATGCGCGATCATCGCCGGTCAAGGCCTCGCCAGTGCCCGCGACGTTCACCGCGTGGCAGTGTTCGCCGGCCGGATTCGACCCCGTCCACGACCGGCCGGTCTTGACCTGTCCCCCCGGGGATCCAACACGGTGACGTCACCTTCTGAACCGAATCAGCTCGAGCGCCTAGGCGACGTGATTCCCATGGTGCTGATGGTGCTGATCGTTGGGTGGTTCTCGCATGCAGAAACGAGAATCCTACGAGCTCGCAGCAGGCACCGAGCGCGCTGCGCTCGTTC
>JAGSPR010000586.1 GCA_018262455.1 Deltaproteobacteria bacterium
CGAGCGAGATGTGAATGCGGCCGAGCGTACTGAGGCTCTCGGGCTCGGTGCCCGCGGGCGTCAGCCGCGCCGCGACGAGCATGATCAGCGCGACGGGCATCACGACGACGCCGCCGATCGTCAGCCGGAACTTCGCGCTCGCGAGCAAGTACCCACCGGTCAGGATGAACGCCAGAAAGCCGATCGCCTCGCGAACCGACTGCGCGGGATGGACGTGCTGGGTGCCGCGCCAACCGATGTCGACACCATGCGCGACGAACGCGAGCCCGACGAGCCCGAGTGCGACCGGCCGGAGCTTCTGCTTGCCGGCCAACACGACGAGCAGCATGGTCGCGGCGGCCGCGTAGCAGACGACCGCCGCCCAGAAGGCCGGTGACGGCGGCACCGACAACAGGCGATCTACGTCACCGGTCATGGCGGCAACGGTTCGCCGATGAACCCGTCCACGACGTCGTACGCGTTGTCCTTGTAGATGACGCTGTTACCGAACTGCTCCGCGCCCATCTCTTCCAACGCCTCTTTCGACTTCACGCGCCCCAGCAAGTCGTGGGGATCGGAGTCCGCTCCCGTGATCGACTGAAAGGCCACCGCAGGCTTCATCACGAACGATCGCCCGAGCTCGGTGAGGGTCATCCGATCGCCTTCCAGCGCGGCCCGACCCTCTTCTGTCCAGTTGTCGAGGCGCTCGACCGAGATAAACAGGCGCGACATCTGGTCCTATTCTACCTCACGAAGGACCGCCCCCGCGAAAAGGCGCCGCTCGGGCAGGTTGCCTCCCAAAAGCCACGAGGTTACATATCTGGACCACCGGAGGTTCAGACATGGCTAGCGCGAACGTCAAGGAGCTCACCGACGCCAACTTCGAGTCCGAAGTTCTCAAGGCGGACGTTCCCACCCTGGTCGATTTCTGGGCGGTGTGGTGTGGCCCCTGCAAGCAGATCGCGCCGACCGTCGACGCGCTCGCCGACGAATATCAGGGTCGCCTCAAGGTGGCGAAGATGGATGTCGACCACCACCAGATCGTGCCGCAGCAATACGGCATCAAGTCGATCCCGACGCTGCTCATCTTCAAGGGTGGCAAGGTCGTCGGCCAGCTCGTCGGCGCGATGCCGCGCAGCAAGCTGGAAGCCGAGATCCAGAAGCACCTCTAGCGACACCGCGCAGGACCGCGGGTTTGGTGAGATCTTTGACGGATCTCACCCGTCCGTCGTGCGTATGCTGATCCCATGAGCCGATTCGCGCTTGTGGTGATCGTGTTGGCTGCTGGTTGTGCCCGGGACGGACGGGGTACGCCCGGCCACGAGCGCGGCGACTGTCGCGCGGGCGACAAGGACAAGTGCGATCCGGGTCTGCTCTGCCTGTCGAATCTGTGCGTGCGGCCGCCGGCCGCGGACTGCACGATGGTCGCCGAGACGGTCGCCTCGCTCGACCTCGGTAACTACGCCGAGCCCGAGGAGCGCGCCCCGGTCGTCGCGAAGTACAAGGCCGCCTGCGAGAAGGCGTACGTCTCGAAGGAAGAAGGCGAGTGCATCGACAAGGCCCGCGACAAGTGGAGCGCGGGTCAGTGCGCGCCAAAGCTGTTCCCGGAGATGGCGTCGACGAACAGCGCGGACTGCAAGCAGGTCGTCGCGCGCGTCGAAGCCACGCTGAAGGCCCAGCTCCAGGGGCTCGACAACCCGCAGCAGAAGCAGTTCTTCGAGACGACGCTCCGCGTGATGCAGCAGTCGTGCGAGCAGGACGCGTGGCCCGATACGCTGAAGAAGTGCATCCTGATGTCGGCCGGCGGGTCGGGCGCGGACGCGATGCAGACCTGCAACCAGCAGTTCCCGCCCGCCCTGCAGAGCAAGTTGCAGGAAAGACTACAGACCGCGATGCGCGAACAGATGCAGTAGATCCGGACGCACCGAAGCGCGTATCTAGAGCCAATGTCTCGTTGGCTCGCGGTGTCGCTGGTTGTCTTCGCGTGTGCTGGCCGCGAAGTCTCGAAGATCAAGTACACGCACACGAGCTGCGACGACTGCGGCATCGCGCCCGGCTCGAACGACCAGTTCGCGCCGCCCGACGGCGAGCGCCCGATGCCGACGAACGAGCAGGATCCGGCGAAGATCGCGGCCGCGAAACCGCCGGAGCCGACGTGCAACCTCGTCGCGGAATCGCTCGTCTCGATCGAGCTCGGGAACTACGCCGAGCCCGACGAGCGTGCGCCGAAGGTCGCCGCCGAGGAGCGGCGCTGCAACGCGATGCGCCTGTCGCGCGAGGATCGGCAGTGCGTCGTCGATTCGTACGACCGCGCGAGCATCGCCTACTGCGTGCCCGCGCTGTTTCCGCAGGACCAGCAGCCCGAGGCCCTCAGCACCGCGCGGTGCGATCAGGTCGCGAAGCAGATGATGGCGCAGCTCGACAATCAGCTGCGCTCGCAACGCGTCCCCGATCAGCGGGTCTGGGAGCGCCAGCTCCTCGTCGCGATCGATGCCTGCCGCGCCGACCGGTGGAACGAGATGATGGGTCAGTGCGCTGCGATATACGTGCCGATGTACGCGCAGAACTGTGCGTACGTCCAACCCACCGGAATGTGGAAGCGCCTCGAAGCCCGCCTCGCGAAGGCACGTGGCGGGTGATCTTCGTGCGACGGTCGGCGGCGTGATGCGTCCGGATCGTGTGATGCGTCTCTTACTCGTGTGCGCGGTGCTCTGCGCGATGGACCGGCCGGCGGATGCGTGCAGTCCGACGCGCACGTACCTGCCGCCGACGAACTACGAGCTCGTCGCGACGACGCCGCGGATCGTGATCGCGAAGGCGGTCAGGGCGATCGTGCCGACGACCAAGGACGACGACGACTACCAGATCGAGCTCGACGTCACGAGCGTGCTCAAGGGCCCGGGCAAGGTCGGCGAGCGTGTCTTCGTGCGCGGTTCGACGATGCGCTACCTGGGTGCGAGCAAGAAGGATGACTTCTCTCGCGCGCGCAAGGGCGCGTACGCCGGCAGCTGCACCGCGTGGGACTACAAGCTCGACAAGCATTATCTGGTGTTCCTGACCGAGTGGAACGGCCAGTGGCACACGCGCGGCGAGCCGTTCACGCGCGTCAACGAAGAGGTCGATCCGAAGCACGACCCGTGGACGATCGCGGTCACGACGTACGCGAAGATCGCGGCGATGCCGAAGCTCGACGATCGCAAGCAGGCATTCGACGAGCTCCTCGCGCGCGGCGCGAAGCCAGGCGCGACGCCCACCGACAAGGCGATCGCGAGCGACATCACGTGGCACCTCGCCACGCCGTCCCCGTACAAGTCGTTCGCGGAGCTCGACGCGATGTATCGCAAGGCGGTGCCGGACGACCGCGACCGCATCGTGCTGGCGATCGGCACGAGTGGGGATCAGGCGGCGAAGGCCTTCATGAAGGAGCTCGTCAGCTCGCTGCGCACCGGCACGCCGATCGTCGACGCGCACGTCGCGTTGATGGCGATCGGCGCCTACTACGTGAAAGTCTCCGATCCGCCGACGCTCTCGCAGATCGCCGAGCTCTACGTCTCGCTCGGCACGAAGGCGAAGCAAGCGCGGTGGGACGTCATGT
>JAGSPR010000060.1 GCA_018262455.1 Deltaproteobacteria bacterium
AGCGCCTCTCCACGGTCGGTGATCCTGCGGACCTGCGCCTGCCCGTCATAGAGCAGGCCGGCTTCGCAGGTGATGCGCACATCCTCGAGCCGGTCCCCGAGCAGCAACGCACGCAGCTCGCTGGGGGCCCCGAGCAAGACCGAGAGCCCGTGCATCGAGACGTCCTCGGCAGCGCCCTCGATGGGGCCGAGCTTGGCGTGACGGCACGCGACCTGGAGGATGCCCAGCTTCAGATCTTCGACCCGCAGGCGGCGGGCACGCATGCGCTTGGTCCGCGGCACAGGTGCTGAGGCTTCGATGGTCTTGGTGGTCATAGGATCCAGTCGGGTGCGTGGCTTCAAGAAGCGTGCCGCACGCTCCCGGCCCAACATCCGCAATCCAGGTCCGGAACGCGAAGAATCGAGTCTGCCCCTGGCGACTCGGGTAGCCGGTCAACCGCGGGATGGTGCGATCAACGCAGTCATCCGGGCGGGCGATCGGATTGCCTGGCCGGTCATCCAACGGTCGGCGGCCTCGACGAGTGTCGTGCCTTCACTGCCGCCGAGGATCATCCCCTGCCGGCGACGAGCCACGGCAGCATGGAGCGCCATGTCGACGGCGTCGAACGCCTGGGCGGCCCGGTCGAACAGATCGACGGCGGCAGGGGCGCCACGCGCGGCGGAAACGCCAGCGCGGACCAGCGTCGCCAGCGCCACGGCCCACGGCGCCTGCTCGGCCTCGAGCAGCTTCGCATCCCGGAGCGCCGTCGACAGCTGCGTCGAAGAGCTGGCCGGCTCCTGGCACGCCAGCGCCAGCGCACAGCGAGCGCGCAGGAACGATGTCTCGATGCGGACGATCTGGAGCCGCAGGAACATCGCCTTCTTGAGCTTCGGCCACAGCTCATTCAAGCGCGTCCACGCGGCCTGCGCGTCGCCGGTGTAGAGCTCGTTCTGCGTGAACGCGTGCTCCACGTAATAGTGCGGCAGCTGAAAGGTCCGAGGCGCCCACTGGTTCATCGCATAGCGGAGCTGTGCGACGGCCTCGTCGGGCCGATCGGCCGCGAGCCAGATGGTGTTGGTGTGAGAGGTGCGCAGGTTCGTGGCGTCGTAGCGGTCTTCGCGCGCGTCCGCGGCCTTGATCAGCGCCGGCAGGCGTTCGGCGATCTGGCCGTAGGCCCCCAGGTACAACGAGGACCACGACGAGATCGCGTGGGCGCTCGCGACTTCCCAGGCCACGCCTCGACAGCGGCCACGATAGATCGCGACCGCCTGCTCGCAGAGCGCGGCTCCGGCGGCGAATCGCCCCTCGAGGTAGGCCGACGAACCCGCTGCCCACGCCGCGAGGCCCAGGGCGTGCGGATCATCGATCCGCTCCGCGAGCTCCTGGGCGGTCCGCACCAGCCGCGCGGTGCGCACGTGCGACTTCGAACCGCCACCGGCTGCGTTGAACGCGGCCTCGAGCGCGATGCCGCGAGCGATCCGGTACGGCTCGCCGGCGCTCAGCGCGGCCAGCAACTGCCGGGTCTGCAGATCCGCACCGCGAATGGTGTCGACCGTGGAGAGCGCGAGCGCGATCGCAAAGCCGGTGTCGATGCGACGAAGCTCCTTGGGCGAGACGTGGCTCGCGTCCTGCTCGCGGAAGCGCAGCCCCTTGAGCCGTAGCCGCGTGCGGCTCCACAACAACCCGGCCAGCGCGCTGCTCGGGCTCTCGGCGAGCGGCATCTCGATCTCGGCCTGCAAGGTCCGAAACAGATCGAGCGCCTCGTCGAAATGGCCGGCACGTAGCAATTGCTCGGAGGCAAGTTGCTTCAAGACCAGCGCATCGGCCGCTGATGCACCCTCGGCCGCGACGATGAACATCGCGCCTGCCTCGGCGCTTCGGCCTGCATGGACCAGCGCCTGGGCGAGCTTGACGCGCAGCTTGCTGACATCCGGGAGGATCCCGAGCTCGAGTGCCGACCGGTAGAACGTCACGGCGCGATCGAACGCGAGTGCAGCCTCCGCCTTCTCGGCCGAGACCACCGCAAAATGCGCCGCCTTCACCGGATCACCGGCTTCGCGCCAGTGGGTCGAGAGCGCCTCGGGATCGGGTAACCCCGACATCTCGAGAGCCACCGCGATGCGGCGATGCAGTGCCGCGGCGTTGTCGGGCAGCTGCGCCAGCACCGCCGAGCGGACCCGGCTGTGGTAGGGCGCCACGGTATCTGTCCCGCGCATGCCGGTGGTGCGGACCAGGTGCGCCACGCGCAGCACGGCGATCTGCTTGGCGAACACGCCGAAGCCCAGCCCTGCAGCCCGTGCGGCGGTCTGCTGCACCAGCTTGCCGTCGGCGAGGCAAACGAGCTGCAACACGTTGCGAGCGTCCGCATCGAGCTGGTTGACGCGAGACCCCAGCACTTCTTCGAGGTGCAACGGTTGCTGGCTTGGCGCCCCGGTCGCGCAGGCGTGCCGGATGAGCTCGTGGATGAACAGCGGGTGGCCCGCTGCTTCCTGTGCGATCTGTTGTGCGTTGACCCCGGCCGGCACGCTTCCGTGCTTGATCAGGGCGACCGCCAGCTCGCACCCCTCCGCGGGTGAGAGGCGCTCCACCTGGATGGTACGCATGTCGGCGAGCAACGGGAGCTCCCCATCGGGCCGGCCGGAGGTGCGTACGGTCGCGATCAGCATCAGCGCAGGCGAGTCGGGTGCGCGCAAGACTTCGGAGAGCAGCGCCAGGCTGTCGGCGTCGGCCCACTGCATGTCATCGATCATGACCACGAGTGGCCGCCGATCGGAGAGCCGCTGAAACAGCTCGCGCAGCGCCTCGAACAGCCGGCTTCGCTGCTCGCGAGGCTCGAGTGCCTCGTCGCTGGACCGCGGCGCCTCGGCGACTGCCTCGATGCGTTTCAACACCGGAAACACCTGCGCGAGCAGCGCTGCCTTCCGCGGCAACACGGCCGCAGCTTCCGCCTGCGGCAGCCGCTGCAGGTACTGGCTGAGCGAATCGATGATCCCGTCGACGGCCTTGAACGGCACCGACTCGCGCTCGTAGCAGGTGCCCTGCAGGACGGCGATGCCGGGCAAGCGCTTGTTCATCAGGTGGACGAAGTGACGCACCAGCGCGCTCTTGCCCACGCCTGACTCGCCATGAAGCGCGACGACCTGCGCTCCCTTGCGCGACAGGTCGAAGATCTCTTGCAGCTGCTGCAGCTCGAGATCGCGCCCGACGAACAGCGCGGTTCCAGACAACGAGCCCAGCGAGCTCACCGAGAGCCCGCTGGGCTGGACCGACATCGGTGACGACCGAGGCTTCTTGTCGGGTATCGCGCCCAGCCGCGCCAGCACCTTCGGGCCCGTCGGTCGCTCGCTCGGGTTGAACCGCAGCAACTGCGAGCACAGCTCGTCCAGATCCTTGGGCACCGCGGCGTTGATGCTGCGCGGTGTCGGGGGCTCCAGGGACTGCTTGTTCATCAGCACTTCCATCGGCGCACCCGTGAACGGCACCCGCCCGGTGAGGGCCTCGAACAGCACCACGCCCATCGCATACCAATCGGCGGGTGGCCCGGGCTGAACACCGGCCGCCTGCTCCGGCGCCATGTAGGAGATCGTGCCGACGATCTCCACGGCGCTCTTGTGCTCGCGCCCGTCGATGTCCGCGGCGAGCCCGAAGTCGAGCAGCACCAACCGGCCCTCGGGCGTGACCAGCACGTTCGACGGCTTGATGTCGCAGTGGACCTTCTGCGCCGCGTGCAGCGCCATGATCCCCTCGGCGAGCTGGATCGCGGCGTGGCGCAAGCGTGCCTCGTCGAACAACGCGACGCGCTGTGGCGGGATCGACAGCGAGTCTTCGAAGTTGAACGCACTGGCCTCGGCGCCCGGCATCGTGTCGCCGTCCGCCATGTCGAGCAGTGCAAACGTGGCGGGTCGCACGTAATCGAGCATGGTCACGCCATTGATCAGCTCCATCGAGAAGAACCACTCGGCACCATCCGAGAACAGCTCGCCAACGCTCACGAGGTTGGGGTGTTGCAGGTTCTGAAAGTCTCGAAACTCCTTCTTGAAGCGAAGCAGCGATTCGCCGGTCATCGCGTGCAGCGTCTTGAGCGCGACGCGCGCGTTGATCTCCTTGTCGAGGGCCTCGTAGACCGTGCCCATGCCGCCCGAGCCGACGCACCGCAGCACCGCGAAACGCGGGCTCGCGACGAAGTCTCCCCAGCTCGGGCTAGCCATGAGTCCAGATCTTACAAGATCGGCGAGGGCACCGTGGTGCCTGGCGGCCGCTGACTCCGGCCAGCTAGAACAGCAGGCGCTGCATGGTCTCGATGATCTGGCGCAGGCGCATCGGCTTGTCGAGGAACATGTTGGCGCCGGCTTCGAGCGCCGAGCGGCGCGCCGAGTCACCCCCGGCGGACACGGCGATGATGGGCAGCGCGGTGAGGCCGAGCTCGGTGCGAGCCTGGATGATGACCTTGGTACCGTCGAGGATCGGCAGGTACACGTCGATGATCAGCGCATCGAACGTCTCGCGGCGGAGGATCTCGACCGCGGCACGGCCGTCCTCGGCGTTGCGGAACACGAACGAGACGCCGCCCCCGAAGTCACGGCGGGTCGAGCCGCGCAAGCCCTCCTGGATCAGCTCCGCGACGTGGCGGTTGTCGTCGACCACGAGCACGCGAAACGTGCGGGAGACGGTCTTGGGATCGCGGCTGCGGATCCGATCGACGATGGATGCGAGCTGATCGCGTCCTGGCCCGGGCTCGAACTCGATCCCTGCACCGGCATCGCCTTCGGTGCTGCCGTGCGACCGCGACCAGCGCACCACGCCGTCGATCGCGATCGGCGAGATCAGGCCGGGGAACGAGAGCACGAGCTGGATCTGGGTCCCGATCGGGATGTCGCGATTGGTGGTGACGAAGGTGCCGCCGCTCGACAGGTTCTCGGTGAAGTCACCGATCAGGTCCTCGGCACCCTCGTACTCGACGAACAGCGTGACCGGCTCGCGGGTATCGCGGCGCTTCTCCTCGTCGGTCAACGAAGGCGGCGGTTCCTCGGGGGCAGACATCTGCGGACGGCCATGATCGTACGAGGTCCGGGAGATCGCAATGCTTCACGTGTGGACGGTGAGTCGATCCACTCGGCTCGGGCCGCCCGTTGGCACGCTGACGGTAAAGGTGGTACCTCGCCCGACCGCACTCTCCACCCGGAGGTCGCCGCCGTGGTCGCGCACGATCTGCTGGGTCAGCGCGAGGCCAAGCCCGCTACCGCCTTCCTTGGTGGAGAAGAACGGGTCGAACAGCTTGGTCTGGATCTCGGTCGGGATCCCGACCCCATCATCCTCGACGGCGATCTCGATCCGCGATGGCAGCGCGCGGGTCCGCAGCGTGACGGTCCCGCCGCCGTGCGCCGAGACGGCCTCCGCGGCGTTGCGGACGAGGTTGATCAGGCACTGCCGGATCTGACCGGCATCGATCTGCGCGATCGGATCTCCCGCGGCGAGGTCGGTGGCGAGCGTGACGCGCTTGGCGGCGAGGTCTTCGCGGACGAAGGCGACCAGCGCGTCGACGATCGGGTTGATCGGCTCGGCGGCGAGCTTGGCCTTGGGCAGCCGGCCCAACGCCAGGTACTCCTCGGTGATCGCGGTCAGCCGATCGACCTCGCGGTGGATGGAGCGGCACAGGTCTCGCGCCTCGCTGGCATCGGACGCCAGCTCGTCCTCGAGGAGCTCCGTGTTGAGGCCGATCGACGACAGCGGGTTGCGGACCTCGTGGGTGATCATCGCGGCCATCTTGCCGACGGCTGCCAGCCGCTCCGATCGCACCAGGTCGCGCTCGCGCTCCTCGATGGCACGGCCCATCGAGTTGAACTCGCGCGCGAGCTCGGCGACCTCGGCGGGGCCTTTCTCGGGGATGCGGCTCGCGTAGTCGCCAGCCGCGATCCGGCGGGCACCATCGCGCAGCCGGCGGAGCGGGCGCAGCGTGATCACGACCCACACGGAGACCAGGAGGCCGAGCAGCACGGCTGCGCTCCCGAGGTAGATCGTCCACACCAGGAGCGTGTGCTCGTTGTCCTTCAGCAGGCCGGTCATCGTCCTGACCCGGGTCTCGAGCTCCACCGAGAGCTGCTTCGCGTTCTGGTAGATCTTGTGCTCCTCGGTGCGTAGCTTGTAGAGCGCCGCGACGGCCGCCTCGCGCTTGGGATCGCGCAGCCTGCCGGCGACCAGGAACGCATCGAGGATCTGCTGGGTCAGCGGCTCGAACGCGACGAGCGGGGCCGCGGCGAGTGGGGGCGCGGCGAGCATCTCGTCATAGAGCGGCGCGACCCTCGCGATCTGGTTCTCCAGCGCTTCGATCCGGGGCTTGGTCTGGGTGAACTGCTTGGGGTCGACCTCGTGCTGGCGCTCGAGGTCTTCGAGGACCTGGCGGGTGTTCGCGAGCTCCCGGTCGCGCGCCATGCGGTAGCGATTGACGTTCGCCTTCGCCAGCATCGCGTTCGACTCCTCACTCAGCTGCTTTTCAAGGTAGTTGGCGAGGTCGTCCTGGCGGTTGTTGAGCTCCTTGCTCTTGAGCGCCAGCGGGACGTAACCCTCCTTGATCAAAACGATGTGGCCCTCGACCTGGCGCATGTTGACCACCACCGTTGCGGTGATCACACCGAACATGATCGTGAGTGCGGCAAAACCGAGGAGGATTCGCGCGGATAGGGTGCGCATGGGGGGCGTGAGCTACACGGTAGCTTGCTGCTTTCGAGCAAGCCAGGATACCGTCCAGCTGCCGGCCGGCGTGTATACTGCCGACACCTCCGAGGAGACCATGACCCGAGCACTTTCATCACTTTGTCTACTCCTCACGCTGGTGCTCGGCGGGTCGAGCGCGTTCGCGAAAGACAAGATCGCGATCCTCGGACTCGAGGTCGTGAACAACACGATCGACGCCGACTCGACCAAGGTCGCGTCGGAGCTGACGGTGGGGCTGCGACTCCGGCCCAAAGCGGGTCAAGGTCCATTCGCGTTCGCGCCCGGCTCCGAGAAGGAGCTGATCGACGAGAAGCTGATGAACAGCTGCGAGACCGAAAAAGAAGACTGCATGACGCCGATCGGCAAGAACCTCGGCGCGACCTACCTGCTGTACGGCAAGATCGAGAAGAAGTCGCTCGGCTCGCAGGTTGGCTACCAGATCTCGCTGAAGCTGCTCAAGATCCCTGTAGGCCCGGGCGCGGGGCAGATCGCCAACCGGTGGACCGAGTTCATCCCGATCGCGGAAGCCCAGGGCCCCAAGCTCCAGGACTGGGCACGCCGAGGCTACAAGGGCGTCACGAACGACAGCAGCGACGGCAAGCTCGTCGTCAAGGCGAACGTCGATCGCGGCACGATCCTGCTCGACGGCAAGGAGAGCGGCAACATCGTCAACAAGCGCGGCGAGGTGCCCAACCTGACCGACGGCAGGTACACGCTCGCGGTGGAGGCCCAGGGCTACAAGCGCTGGGAAGCCGACCAGCAGGTGACGATCCGCGGCGGCGAGACCACCACCGCGGACGCGAACCTGGTGGAGATGAAGCCGGGGACCGTGAAGTTCTGCGATCCCGCGGTCTCGACCTGCGAGAACACCACGACGGATGCCCCGAAGACCGGCCTCTGGAAGGGCATGATGTTCACTGGCATCGCGCTCGCGGCGGGCGGCGGGGGACTCTGGGTGTTCTCGTTCACGAAGATCAACGATGCCAATGACAAGCTCTGCGGCAGTCTACCGTACCCCTGCAAGAACTCCGACCCGAGCCTTTCGCCCAGCCAGCGGACGAAGCTCGAGGATCAGGGCAACAAGTACTCGACGCTGAGCTACGTGGGCGGCGGCGCGGTCGCCGTGGGTGTCATCATCGGTAGCATCGGCGTCTGGAAGGGGTATGTGGCGGCGGGCTCGCGAGAGAAGCAAGCGGCAGGCAGCCAGACGGTGGGACGCTCGGTGCGCAAGCGACGCAGCTTCGCCGTGACTCCGGTGGTCAGCGCCCAAGGCGCCGGCGCGACCCTGCGGTTCGACTGGTAACGCCCGCCCATGATCGCACGCGTGTTGCTCGGGATGGCCTTGGTCGTGGCGATCACGCGATCGGCCCACGCCGACGGGGATCCTCAGCCGCCGAAGATCGCGGTGCTCGGGCTCGAGGTCGGCGGAGCCGTCGATCTCGAGGCCACGACGGTGGCCCGGAACCTGACCGCGCAGCTGCGGCTCCAGGCCGCCGCCAGCCCGCGGTTCGTGGTGGCTCCCCACAGTGACAAGGAGCTGTTTGACGAGAAGCTCACGTCGAATTGCGACACCGAGGCGATCGCGTGCATGGTGGTGATCGCGAAGCAGCTCGGCGCCAAGCGGATGCTGTTCGGGCGGCTCGAGAAGAAGCAGAACAACGGCCCGGGCTACCAGGTCTCGCTCAAGCTGCTCGACGTCGACCGCCACACGATGACGCCGTGGAGTGAGTTCATCCCGCTCGCCGAGACGGCTGCGGATCTCGATGACTGGGCGAGCAAGGCGTTCACCGCCATCACGGGCCAGGAGGAGGAAGCGGTCGTCGAGCCGACGCCGTCGCTGCCACCACCACCGCCGGAGGCCGAGCACACCCACAACGGCTGGCGCATCTCGGCGTATGTGTCGTCTGGCGCCACGGTCCTGCTCGCCGGCGGGTTCTTCTACTCCTGGCACCAGCTCGCCGGGCTCGGCAAGCAGGGCTTCTTCCGCTACGGCAAGGATTGCCAGGAGGATCTGACGAGCCCGACGGGCTTCACCGCGACGTCGAACCCCCACTGCGTTGATGGCGCAAGCTGGCGGCGCGATACCTACGTGACCGGCATCGGGATGGCGGTCGTTGGCAGCTTCGCGATCGTCGCGATCTACAAGGCCTCGCGGGGACGCCCGGCCCATCGCGACGAGGTGACCCGGAAGGGCGCTCCGAGATCGCGGCTCGCCGTGACCCCGGTGGTGTCGCCCGGCGGCGCGGGCGCGATCCTCCGGCTCGACTGGTAGCTCAGCGCGGCGGGATCCGCGGGCGGATCCGGATGACGACCGACTTCGACGTCGGCGTGTTCGAGCGATCGGCGACGCTGTCGAGCGGGATCAGCGGATTGGCTTCCGGGAAGTAGGTCGCCGCACACCGGCGTGGCAGATCGAACGGCACCACGATGAACGCCTCCGCGATGCGCTCGTGGTCCTGCCACTCCGACACGAGATCGACCACCTGGCGCTCGACGAGGCCGAGCTCGGCGATGTCGGCCGGGTGCAGGAACACCACGCGGCGCTCGCCGCGGATCCCGCGATACCGATCGTCGAGTCCGTAGATCGTCGTGTTGTACTGGTCGTGGCTGCGGATCGTCATCATCCGCAGCCGACCCGGTGGCAGCGACAGATCGGGCGGGCTGGCGATCGTGAACTTCGCGCGGCCGCCGATCGACGCGAACGAGCGATCGCGCGCGACGTTGGGTAGCTGGAAGCCGTTCGGGGTCCGCACGCGCGCGTTGAAGTCGGTGAAGCCAGGGACGACCATCGCGATCAGATCCCGGATCTGGTCGTAGTCGTTCGCGAGCTCGAGCCACGGGACCCGCGAGCCGAGCAGCGCATCGCCGAGCTGCGCGACGATCGCGACCTCGCTGCGGAGCTGGTCGCCGGCGGGAGCGAGCACGCCCTGCGAGCGGTGCACCATGCTCATCGAATCCTCGACGGTCACGAACTGCGGACCGCCGGTCTGGACATCGATCTCGCTGCGACCGAGGCAGGGCAGGATGAGCGCTCGCGCGCCCGGGTAGAGGTGCGTGCGGTTGAGCTTGGTCGAGACGCTCGCGGTCATCGCGCAGCGCTGCAGGCCGGCCGCGGTGCGGTCGGTGTCGGGCGTGGCGGACAGGAAGTTACCGCCGAGCGCGACGAACACGCCGACCTCGCCCTGCTCGAGGGCACGCACCGCGCCGACGGTGTCGTAGCCGGGCGTGCGCGGTGGCGCGAACCCGAACACCTCGCCGAGCGCATCGAGGAACGCGGGCCGCGGCAGGTGATAGATGCCCATCGTGCGATCGCCTTGCACGTTCGAGTGGCCGCGCACCGGGCACAGGCCGGCGCCGGGGCGGCCGACGTTGCCTCGCAGCAGCATGAGGTTCACGACCTCCTGGATCGTGACGACCGCGTGCTTGTGCTGCGTGAGGCCCATCGCCCAGCATGCGATCACCGCCTTCGATCCCATGTAGAGCTCGGAGATGTTCCGGATCGCGTCCTCGGATACGCCGGAGCGCTCGACGAGGGTGGCCCACTCCGTCGCGAGCACGTGCGCGCGCCACGGCTGGAATCCCTCGGTGTACTGCCCGATGAACAGCAGATCGATGGTCGAGCCGAGCTCGGCGACCGCGGTCGGCCGATCCGACGGTGCGGCGCGATCCTTGGCGAGCTCCTGATCGCGCTCGAGGACGGCCTTGCACACGCCGAGGAAGAACGCGTGATCGCCGCCGATCTGGATCTGGACGAAGTGCTTGGCCAGCTCGACCCCGCCGAGCAGGTCGAGCGGCTTCTGCGGATGCGAGAACCGGGTCAGTCCCACCTCGCGCAGCGGGTTGATCGCGACGATCGTCGCGCCGCGCCGCGCCGCCTCGCGCAGCGTCGTCAGCATGCGGGGATGGTTCGTGCCGGGGTTCTGGCCGACGATGAAGATCAGATCGGCGTGGTCGAAGTCGTCGAGCGAGACCGAGCCCTTGTTGACCCCGACGACCTCGGACAGCGCGACGCCACTCGAGTCGTGGCACATGTTCGAGCAGTCCGGAAAGTTGTTCGTGCCGAACATCCGGCCGAGCAGCTGGTAGAGGAACGCGGCCTCGTTGCTCGTACGGCCCGACGTGTAGAACACACTGCGGTCCGGCCCGGCCGCGCGGAGCTCGTCGGCGAGCAGGCCGATCGCGGCCTGCCAGGAGATCTCGCGGTAGTGCCGGCCATCGAGCACGAGCGGCTGGACGAGCCGGCCGAGCTGGCCGAGCTCGAAATCGCTCAGCAGGCGCAGCTCGTCGATCGAGAGCTCGGCGAACAGCGCCGGGGTCGCGCGGACGGTGGTCGTCTCCTCGGCCATCGCCTTGGCGCCGTTCTCGCAAAACTCGAACCGGCTGCGCTGCGCGGCCGCGGGCTCGGGCCAGGCGCAGCCCGGGCAGTCGAAGCCTTCAGGCTGGTTCATCGCGAGCAGCGCCTTGGTGCCGCGGACGAGCGCGCCATCACGCTGGAGGTGGCGCGCCGAGGCGGCCAGCGCGGCCAGCCCACCGGCGGAGCGAGGCAGCTCCGTCAGCTCGAGCTGAGCGAGGCAGCTCCGTCAGCTCGAGCTCGGCGACCGACACGTCGAGCTTGTCGTGCGCATCTTCGTCGGCGGCCACGCCCCATCGTTACCACAGGCGTATGGTCAGTTCTGCATCGCATTCAGCGGACAGCCCGAGCCCGGTGCCCCGCCCACGCCCTTGGTCGCGAGGAACGGGGCGAAGCTCGGGGGCCGTTCCCGGGGGGACACTCGTGGCGAGCACCGGTGGGTCGCTTCTGACGAGCGTCGATGTACATTGGCACCGATGGTCGAGGCGACCCACCTGCGAGAGCTCGAACGGACGGCCCTCACGGTGATCCGCGCGGCCTTTCCGATCGCCGAGCCGCCAAGCTCTGCGGAGATGCAGAACGATCACTGTCCCGAGTGCCGGGAGGTGAGCGCCGTGTTCGTGGGCAAACGTTGGGACGCGATCACGGCGAGTGATCTTGCCGGCAACCTGTCCGTCTGTCTGCTACCGGCACCAGGCCTCCGGTACTACCTGCCGGCGCTGATGCTTCGGTGCGTCGAAGCGCCGGAACAGCTCGACTGTGTCCCTGACTCGGTCATCGCAACGCTCTCGCCCCCCAACAACAAGCCGGACGCGCAGCTCGCGTCGCTGCTGGCCGCCGTCAACCAGGCCCAGGTCGCCGCGGTGCTCGCGTTTCTCCGTGTCTTCGAAGCCCGCTACAAGATCGATCGCTTCCCCCCAGAAGCGTTCGAGTATGTCCCGGCGTCCAAGGTGATGGTTCGCGCCATCGCCTTCTGGACCGAACGGCTGTCGACAGCGCGATGACCGGTCAGCTCTTGCGGCGGCGCACGCGCCTGGTGACCGTCGGCATCTGGATCCCGAGGTCGGCGCTCTCGACCGCCCCGACCGCGACTTGATCGCCTCGCCGGGTGGTCGAGATCGTCGGGTACTCACCGCGCGAGGCTTCGATCAGCGAGGCGCCCTCGAGCGCACGCAGGAGGTCCATCACCTGCTGCTTGGTCCAGCCGCGCAGCGTGCCGCGACCGGGGACCTCGTCGAAGCGGTGATCGTCCTCGGCGCCGAGCGCGATGTTCGAGATCCGCGTGCGGCCGTAGCGGCCGTTCATCGCCCCGACCACGAGGAGCAGATTCTTGATCGCGCTGGTCTCGCGGTCGGACAGCCCGGTCGGCTTGCCGTGCGCGACCGCCTCGCAGTTGTCACAGGCGCCGCACTGGCGGTCTCGGCTCGCCCAGTCCTGGTCGCCGAAGTAGTCGAGGACGAACTGCCGCCGGCACTTCGGGTAGTACGCGAGCTCCACCATCGTGCGCAGCTTGCCGCGCTCGACCTCGGCCCGGCGCTGCAGCGACTCGACATCGAGCGCCGGGTAGACCCCGGCCATCGAATCGGTGGGGCGCGTGGCGACGATCCGCTCGTCATCGCGGCGCAGCATGCCGTGGCGCTCGAGGATCCGGATCGCGGCGCCCATCGTGGCTCCGGTCACTTCGCCCCCGAGGTGCTTGCGGAGCCGGGCCTCGAGCTCGTCGTCATACGGGCTGAGCTCGCCCAGGTTCGGCTGGTCGCGGAGCAGCTTCCACACGCCTCGCAGCACCTCGGCTGCTGGATAAGACGCGTCGATCAGGAACTCCTGGAGCTTGATGTCGCTGTGGTTGAACAGCAACACGCACCGCGTGGGCTTGCCATCTCGACCCCCGCGTCCCGCCTCCTGGTAGTACGCCTCGGGGCTGCGCGGAATGTCGGCGTGGACGACGAGCCGGATGTCGCTCTTGTCGACGCCCATGCCGAACGCGTTCGTCGCGACGATGACGTCGAGGCTGCCCTCCATGAAGCGGTCCTGCGCGGTCTCGCGCAGGCCGCCCTGGAGCCCGGCGTGATAGACGAGGACCTTCATGCCGGCGGCCTTGAGGTCGGCCGCGTACTTCTCGGCGTTCTTGCGCGTGGCCGCGTACACGAGCGCCACGCCGCCCTCCCGCATGCGCACCAGCTCGACGAGCCGTTCGCCCTTGTCCACCGCGCCACCCGACTTGACGATCGAGTAATACAAGTTGGGGCGGTCAAACCCGCGGACATGCAGCTGCGCGTCGACCATCCCGAGCTGGTGAGCGATGTCTCGCCGCACCTCGGGCGTGGCGGTGGCGGTGAACGCCGCCAGGCGGGGCGCGCCGAGCTCCTTCACGATGTCGCCGAGCCGACGATAGTCGGGCCGGAAGTCGTGCCCCCATTCGGAGATGCAGTGCGCTTCGTCGATCGCGACCAGGGCGATCCGGGCTGCGATCGACCGCAACGCATCGACGAATCGCGGGCTGCGGAACCGCTCGGGCGCGACGTAGACCAGCGTGTACTGTCCCGCCCGGATCCCGTCGAGGATCTCGCGCTGCTCCTCGGCTCCGTCGCGCGAGGTCAGCGCCACCGCAGGCACCCCGCGCGCGGTCAGCGCATCGACCTGATCCTTCATCAGGGCGATCAGCGGAGAGACCACGAGCGTGACCCCTCCGCGCTCCCCGAGGACCACCGCAGGCAGCTGATAACACAGCGATTTTCCTGCGCCGGTGGGCATCACCGCGATCACCGGACGGCCCGCGAAGATGTCCGCGATCACCTCGGACTGACCGGGGCGCAGCGACGTGTGCCCGAACCGGGCGAGCACGCGCGTGAACACCGCCGAGGCATCGCTGGCCTCTGCTGCGCCGGTCGCGGATGACAACATCGCGAGCACCCTATCAGACGGCCCTGACATCGCGAAACTCGCGATTTCATGTCCGAAATACGGACACGAATCGCGACGGCGGAGACCGATTCAGTCGAACACCACGGTCCGGCCGCCGTTGATCATGACGCGGTCGTCGAGGTGCCAGCGGACCGCGGCGGCGAGCACGTTCTTCTCGAGATCGCGACCCTTGCGGACGAGATCCTCGACGGTGTCGCGGTGGGCACACCGCACGGTCGACTGCTCGATGATCGGGCCCTGATCGAGCTCGGCCGTGACGTAGTGGCTCGTGGCGCCGATCATCTTGACGCCCTTCTCGTGGGCCTGGCGATACGGGTCCGCGCCCACGAACGAGGGCAGGAACGAGTGGTGGATGTTGATGATGCGGGACGGGTAGCGCGCCACGAACGTCGGCGACAGGATCTGCATGTAGCGGGCGAGCACGATCAGGTCGATGCCGCTTCCGTCGATCAGCTCCGCGGCGGCAGCTTCTTGCTGCTGCTTGGTCTCCTTGGTGACCGGGAGGTGGTGGAACGTGACCCCGAAGTGGCGCGCGATCGAGCCGGCATCGGGGTGGTTCGAGATGATCATCGCGATGTCGCACGCGAGCTCGCCCGCGCGATGGCGGATCAGCAGGTCATAGAGGCAGTGCTCCTGCTTGGACGCGAACAGCGCGACGCGGCGCTTGCGCTCGCCGTACCACACGCGCCAGCCGAGGCCGTACTGCTCGCCGAGCTCGCGCAGCACGCACTCGAAGGTCACGCGATCGGTCGACAGCGTCGAGAGGTCGAACCGGATACGCTGGAAGAACATGCCCTTGCTGGGATCACTGTGATGATTCGAGTCGACGATCGTGGCCCCGTATCGGCTGAGCACCTGGCCGAGCGAGGACACGATGCCCTTGCGGTGAGGACCCTGGACGAGCAACGTGCCGACCTTGGGCGCGGTCCCGTTCATCGTGGCGGACCGCGTGCGGGAGATGACGGGACGAGCTGCTGCGGGGGTTGCCATCGGATGCTCCATCTAGAGAGATCCCGAGAACGCGAGACCTGCGCTCGACGGGGTGAACCACGGCGCGACGAGCTTCTCTTCGCCCGTGGCCTTGCCGTGCTTGCCGTACCAAATGAGGCCTCCGACCACCGCCGCGACCCCGACCCCGGTGGCGAGCAGGCCCATGTTCGTGAGCTGGAGCGCGCGGCCGGCCTGGTCGAACGAGGGATCGCCCGGAGGTGCCGCGCACTGGTGGGTGGAGATCGAGCAGTTCGAGGGCAGTCGGGTGATCCCGAGGACGCCGAGCCCGAGGCCGCCGACCGCGAGCACCGTCCCCGTGCCGATCAGGACCTTGGCGCCCAGCGGGTGCGTTGGCCTGGGAGCGCGATGAGAGGGCTCGCCCTGCGTGCCGCCGGCATCGGACAGGCGAGCGCTCGCGAACTTCGCGGTGACGGCGCGGCCCTTGTCGCCGGTGCCGACGACGATCGTCAGGACCTTCTCCTTGCCGTCATGCGAGAACTTGACGACGTGCTTGCCGGGATCGACGTCATGCGGCTTGCCGTCATCGAGCCGGGTCACGACGAGGACGTCGTCGACGTAGACACTGGTGTCCGGCAGGTCGGCACCCGACGAGTCACGCGCCGCGAAGCTGAGCGAGGGCTGAAGGCGCGTGAGGTCGTCCGCGAACCGCGCGCAGTCACCTTGCACCAGCGCAGGACACGAGGTCTGCGCGCAGGTCATGAACAGCTTGCGCGCGAGCGACAGCTTGCCCTGGTCCTTTGCATCCTGCCCTCGGCTATGCGCGTCGACGCAGACCTCCTTCGAGACTTCGTCCGCGCGTGCGACACGGGTCGTGGCCAGCCCGGCGCACAGGGTCGCGATCGCGAATCCACGGTGACTGATGATCATGAGTGTTCCTTGGCGTTCAGAGACACGCAGGCTTGAAGATCTTCTTCGAACCTTCGAAGTAGTAGGGTGGGGTGCAGCTCGTCGCAGCACTGGTGGCTGGCTCGGCCGCCGGCGCGGTGAACGCGGGTCTGGGATCCGCGGGCTTCGTGGCCGGGGCGATCGGCGTCGTCTTCGGCGGGGTGATCGGCGTCTTGAACGGGCCGAACGTGGTGGTCTTCGACGGGGCGACCGACGTCATGGTCGTGCTGACCCGGGGCCGCACGACCGGGCGCGGCGCCGGCGGCGCCTGGCGGAATTGCTTGCGGTTGGCGGGCGGCGTGGCCGAGTTGGACTCGACCCCTCCGATCGAGACCGGTTCGATCTCGATCGAGTCGGTGATCGAGTCGGTGGTCGAGTCGGTGGTCGAGCCGGTGGTCGAAGATCCAGATCGCCACGCCCGTACCGCGGGAAGGGTGCGAGCGGCCTCGGTCGGGCCCGCGGGCGCAGCGCTCGAGGAGGTGGCCGCGGCCAGGGAAGCCGTCGGCCCGCTCGCGATGATGGCGATGCCCATCCCGAGCGCGATCACGAGCATGCTGAGCACCGCGATCATCGCGTAGGGGCTGCGGCGGAGGGGGACCACCGCGATCACGTCGTGCGAGCCAGAGGCGCCGTCGGTGGGCACGCTCCGCTCGCCGGCTGTGGCGAGCTCCCCGGGGTGACGCGTCTCGGCGGGGACCACGGGTCGCCGGAGGCTCGCCATGCCGGTCTTGCGCCAGCTCGCCTCCTCGGCGGCGAGCACCTTGTCGTTCTTGTCGAGGTACTCCTTGCCAAGCTCCTTGATCCACGCGGCCAGGACGCTCGCCGAGGCGGGTTGCACCACCCCGCAAAGCGCATCGTCCATCTCGGCGGCGGTGCGCCAGCGGTGCGCCAGGTCGACGTCGAGGGCGCGCGTGACGATCGGCTCGAGTGCTGCGAGTTGCTGCCAGTGGTGCTCGTCGATCGAGGACCACTCGTGATCTGCCGCGAGGGCCTCGGTGATCGTGGGCAACTTGCCGCTCATGATCGTGGTGACCAGCTCGGCCTCGGACTGCGAGTGATGCATGCGGTGGCCGACAAGCAGCTCCCAGATCAACACCCCCGACGAGTAGATGTCGCTCTGCCGCGTGGCCGCTCCCAGCAGCTGCTCGGGCGCGGAGTACGCGAGCTTGCCCTTGTAGGTGCCCTCGCGGGTGACGTGCGCCGACATCGAGGCCTTGGCGACCCCGAAGTCGAGCAGGCGCGCGGTGCCGTCACTCGCAACCATCACGTTCTGCGGCGAGACGTCGCGATGGACGACGTTGAGCGGCATCCCCAGCTCGTCGACCATCTCGTGCGCCGCGTGCAGGCCCGCGAGCACCTGGGAGGCGATCGCCACCGCGATCTCGACGGAGATGGGAGACTTCGTCGCCCGCGCCTTGTTGAGTAGCCAGTGCAGCGGCGCGCCGTGCACGTACTCCTGGACGAGGACGACCTCGTCCATCGCCGTGACCACATCGAGCACGGGCACCACGTTGCGATGGTGGACCTTCGACGCGATGCGGGCCTCATCGAGGAACATCGCCACGAACTCCGAGTCCTCGGCGAACTCGGGGAGCAGCCGCTTCGCCGCGACGATACGGCTGAAGCCTTCGTCGCCCATCAGGCGAGCAATGTGGATCGTGGCCATGCCACCGCGCGCGATCTGGCGATGCAGGACGTAGCGACCGACCGTCACGGCCTGGCTGTTGTCGAGTAGGGCTGCGAGCTGTTGTTCACTCATGAACGCCTCATGGACGGGAATGTCGGGGACCGGATGTCGGTCATTCGAAGAACTGGATCGGGGAACCCGAGCTCCAGAAGTAGAGGTTGCGGAACGAGCCATCCGGCTCGATGGCGGTGCCCCACACCGAGTTCGAATACTGGTGGTTCGTCGCCGAGAACCCGGACGATGCGCCGATGCCGAGGCTGAGGTCCGGCAGCTTCTCGAACGTCTGGACGAGCGCTGCAGGCGTGAACGGACCCTTGTGCGCGTCGAGGCCCGCGATGAACACGCGCGCGGCGACGTAGCCCTCGAGCGAGGTGAACCCCGGTTCGCTGCCGTCCGCCGCGATCAGCTTGTTGTAAGCGGTGACGACATCGCTCGAGTCGCTCTGGTAGTTCGGCACGACCTGCGAGACGACGACGCTGTCGGTGAACGGCACCGGGCCATCCGGGGTGCTGACCGTGCCGGCTGTGCGGAGCCGATCCGCCAGCGCGTTCGGGCCGACGAACGACACGTTGCTGAAGTACAGCTTCAGCCGGGTCGCCTTGTCGAGGGTTCCCTGCTGGGCGTCGTTCGCGTACTGCCAGCGGCGCAGCTCCTCGATGTACTGGCCGCCGGCGCCGTACGTGTCGGTCATGAAGATGCCGACCGTGTGCGTCTCGGAGTTGCCGGTGAGGAGCGCCGCGAGGTAGTTCTCGGTGCCCTGCACCTGGAGCGGGACGCTGGTGTCATCGTTGCGGACGTAGCGGAACCGGACGATCGGGTTCGAGGCGTCGGCCGATCCCGGGAACGCGCCGATCACGTCGACGTATCCCTGCTTGAGACCGTCGTAGCCCGCCTGACCGAACGAGTCGTTCTGATCGAAGCTGATCAGGTGACGGTGATCGAAGACGCCCTTCTTCTTGTAGTACTCCATCGACGCGCGGGCCTCCTGGGCGTAGCTCGCGCGCACGTTGAAGATGAACGACTTGCAGGTGGCAGCCTTGTCATCGCGCAGGATCGTCTGGGCGCCGGTGAACGGTCCGAAGAACACCGTGCCGGTCTCGATCGCGATGGGCGCCGTGCGCACCATCGTCGGCGTGCCGACGTTGCCGAGGAACGCGAGCACCGCATTCGGTCCGCGCGCGAGCCCGTTCGCCGAGATCGGGGTCTGTCCCGCCACGGCCGGGGTCGACGTCGTCGGGCAACGCGGCGCGGTCTGCATCTCCTGGACGTCGACGAGCGACCGCGCGGCGGCCTCGGCGAGCTCGGGCTGATACGCGTCATCGCGGAAGTCGAGGCGGAGCTGACGGCCGCGAACGCCCCCCGCCGCGTTCTTTTCCTTGAACGCGAGCTCGATGCCGAGCTTCATCCCGGTGCCGAGCTCCTGGCTCGTGCCGCTCACCGGTGCGCTCTGACCGATGACGAGCGGCGCGTCCTTCGCGTCGACGCAGACCGGAGCCTGCTCTCGAAGCTCGCAGACCAGGCCCGATCCGCAGTCCGAGTCGACGGCACATGGTTGCGGCTCGAACGACGTCGAGCACCCTGCGAAGGAGATGACCCAAACAAGAGTGAGCTGGCGTCTCATGGGAGACACCTTCACAAAAACCGCTTGTCAGTTACAAGAGCCCGAAAAGGTCACAGGAAGTTGCGCATACTCCACGTGATCAAACTCTGTGAGCGTGCTGACCGGTTATGAGGTCTAGCTCGTTTCCAGATGGAACCGGGCACACCGGAAACTGCCCGCGTACCTCGCGCGGCAAATCCATCCAGCTGGTCGGAGGCGCGCGATTCCGCATGCAATTCCGAGCAGCTGGAGGAGCTGAGCGAAAGTTTCTCAGAGCCGCAACGTGAAGCGGCTCACCCTTCGCCGACGCGGTGACGAATAATCGGGATCTGCTGCGCGCGGAAGCCGAATCGCCGGTTCACTGGCGCTGCAGGAGCAGCGAGCCGAGCGAGTAGCCGGCACCGAACGAGGCCATCATGCCGTAGCTCCCCGCCGGGAGATCCTCGTTGTGGCTCGAGAACGCGATCAGCGAGCCCGCGGAGGCGGTGTTGCCGAACCGATCGAGGATGATCGGCGCCTCGGTGCGGGTCGCGTCGCGGCCGAGCACGCGCTTGGCGATCAGCGCGTTCATCGGGCCGTTGGCCTGGTGCAGCCAGTAGCGCGAGACCTGCGATGGCTGGAGGTCGTGCGCGGCGACGTGATCCTTGATGAACTTCTCGGCCATCGGGACGACATCCTTGAACACGCGCCGGCCCTGCTGGTGGAACAACTTGTCGGTGTTGTGCTCGGTGGACGGATCACAACGATCGAGGTAACCGCGGTTATTGCGGATCGTCGTCGCGCTCCACTTCGAGAGCATCTGGGTCGACAGGATCTCCCACGAGCCGGGGTGCGCGCGGTCGGTGGCCTCGAGCACGAGTGCCACGGAGGCGTCGCCAAAGATGAAGTGGCTGTCGCGCTCGCGCCAGTTCATGTGGCCGGTCGTGAGCTCGGGCACCACGACGAGCGCGCACTTCGCCTGACCGAGCCGGACCGCCTGGGACGCGAGCTGCGTGGCACCGATGGCGGCCGAGCATCCGAGCGAGATGTCGAAGCCGTAGCCGCGCGCACCGATCGCGTTCTGGACCTCGATCGCGATCGCGGGGTACAGGCGCTGCAGGTTCGAGCAGCCGAGCACGACGAGGTCGACGTCCTCACCGGTGCGCCCGGCGGAGGCGAGCGCGATCTTCGCGGCATTGACGGCGTACTCGGCCTGGATGCTGAGCTGATCTTCGGGACGGTCGGGGATGTTCGGACACATCCGCTCGGGATCGAGCAGCCCGGTCTTGTCCTCGACCCACCGGGTGATGATCCCCGAGGCCTTGACGATGAACTCGGGCGTCGAGTCCTTGATCGCCTCGCGTTTGCCCGCGGCGATCTCGTCCGCGTACCTGGCGTTCTCGCGTCGGGCGAACTCGTTGAACGCTTCGCAGAGCTCGGGGTTCTCGAGGATGGTCTCGGGATGCCAGACCCCGTGGCCGGTGATCGAAATTCCGGTCGTCGTTCGCGGCGGCATGATGCGCGGGGAGTTGGACACACCAGCGGCGTCGTGTCTACTCACCTAAGCGCAAGCAAATCTCAAGGAGTCTTGCCTACTTCGGTCATCACTTCGGCCAGGGCACTGCGCAACAGCGCTGAATGGGGGTCGCTCGCGATCGCCAGCTTGAGCTGCAGGCTCGCGCCCCGCAGATCGCCGCGGCGCAGCGCGAGCTCGGCCTTGCGATAGTACACCAGCGCCTTCGAGCTCATCGCACCTGCCGCACTGTCGGTTGCCGATCGCGCACGCGGGACGTCGGGCACCGGGATCCCGGCGTTGGCATTGGGGGCACCGGGGGCCGCGCCGGGCTCGTCGAGGTCTGGGATCGGCGTGATCCGCGTCGTCTTCATGCGCCGTGCGCGGAAGTCCTGGTACGCGCCGGCGACCCGCGAGTACGCGAGCGTGACGACCGCGAGCTCGTCGGCGGTCAGTGATGACCGGTGAAGATCGGGGTGTGCCATCCGAGCGATCTTGTGAAACGCGGCCTGCGCATCATCGATCCCGGCATCGGCGGCGATCTCGAGCAGGTCGTGGGCGTGCGCGTTCTTCTTCGCGACGATCCGGTGCGCCCACAGCAAGATCTCCGACCGGACGCTCACGGTTCCTGGACCGGTGCACCGAGCACTTGCAGGTGTACTTCTTGCCGCTGGCCCGATTCCTCGTCAGTCGCGCTGACGTGCAGGATCCCGTCGGAGTCGACGTGGAACGAGACCGCGATCTTGAGATCACCTCGCAGCTTGGGCTGCAGGCTGTCGAGCACGAGCGTCCCGAGCGGCTCGTTCTCGGCATAGTGCCGGTGCTCTCCCCGGCAGCAATCGATCTCGACGCGGGTCTGGTTGTCACGCGCGGTCGTGAACACGCGCGTCTTCTCGATCGGGATCGGCGCGTTCTTGTCGAGCAGACGATCGGTGAAGCCGCCCACCGTGCGGACCGCGAGCGTCGCCGGGTTGACGTCGAGCAGGATCGGGCGCTTGACCTCGCCACCGGGCAGCGCCACGTTGCCGTGCGCGAGCGAGGAGTGTCCGGCCGTCGCGACCGCATCGCGCGCCCCCATGCCCGTGCCCGACGACAGCGCGCCGCTCAGGCTGCCCGCCTGGATCGCGGCGCCTTGCGCCACCGCCTCGTCCGGGTTGATCGTGACGTTGGGCTCGCGACGGAACGCGTCCGCGAGTCGCTCGCGGACCAGCGGGATCCGGGTCGAGCCGCCCACGCAGAGCACGTCGGTGATCGAGCGGGGGTCGATCCCCGACGAGACGAGGACTCCGCGGGTGACCTCGATCGTGCGATCGACATAGCCGCGGATGAGATCCTCGAACTGCGCGCGCGTGACCGAGAACGGCAGCTTGCCGATCACCCCGGTCGGCAGGGCGAGGCCGTCGAGCTCGCCCTCGGCTGCGTCGTTCTCGGAGAGATGACACTTGATGGCCTCGGCGCCCAGCATCAGCTTCATCATCAGCTCAGCGTGGGGTCGCGGATCGACGCGCAGCACGCGATTGCACTCCGCGGCGAGCACCTCGGCGAGCGAGCGATCCAGATCGTCGCCTCCGAGGAAGAAGTCACCCTCCGAGGCGAGCACCTCGAAGACCTCGCCGTTGAGGCGCAGGATGCTGATGTCGAACGTGCCACCGCCGAAGTCGTAGACGGCGATCACCTCGTGGCGATCCTTGCCGAAGCCATACGCCAGCGCAGCCGCGGTGGGCTCGTTGATGAGCCGCATGACGTCGAGCCCGGCGAGCCGTCCAGCCTCCTTCGTCGCCTGGCGCTGGCCATCCGTGAAGTTCGCCGGCACGGTGATCACCGCGTCCTTGACCTGGGTTCCCAGCTGGCGCTCGGCACACCGCTTGAGGTGCAGGAGCACGTGTGACGAGATCTCCGGCATCGTCATCCGGCGATCGCGGACGACGACGATCGGCTGCTGGTTCGGGCCCTCGACGACCTTGTAGCGGACCCCCGTCATCGCGAGCTGGACGAGCGGCGCCCGGATGTTCTGGCCGATGAAACGCTTCGCCGAATGGATGACGTGGTGCGGCTCGGACATCCGATAGCGCTTCGCATCGGCACCGACCACGACACCGCCGGTCGAAGGAAACGCGACGATCGACGGGTGGACCCGCTCTCCGCGCGGCCCGAGGATGAACTCCACCCCGGTCGGAGTCGCGATGGCGGCGACCGAGTTGGTCGTGCCGAGATCGATGCCGAGGGCGACTGCCATCCCCCGTCTAGGCTCGCCCGGAATGGCGGGCGTGTCGAGGTTTTCAGCCTCCGACATGCCTCGTGGGCGCTGGCAGTCCTCGGCTTCAGGTCGGGTTCTGGCCGGTCAGCAGCTTGGCCAGGATGCGCCGCTGGATCTGACCGGTGCCCTCGAAGATGTCGTAGATCTTGGCGTCGCGGTACCATTTCTCGACCGGGTGTCCGGGCTCGAGCGCTTCCTCGCCGAGCAGCACCATCGCCCGGGTGGTGACCCACTGAGCGGTGCGGGCGCCATGGGCCTTGGCCATCGACGCGTCGGCGACGTTCTCGAGGCCGTGATCGGCCAGCCATGCCGCGCGATGGGCGAGCAACCGCGACGCGGTGATCTCCATCTGCATCTCGGCGAGCTCGAACATGATGTGCTGGTGGCTCGCCATCGGCGTGCCATGGAGCGAGCCCCCTTGGACGCGCTCGAGCAGGTGCTCGTAGGCGGCGCGCGCGATGCCGACGGCCTGCGCGCCGACCACCGGGCGGGTCGAGTCGAGCATCTTCTTGGTGTCGGCCAGTCCGCCTGCGGCACCGCCGCTCGGGCTGCCGAGCATCATGTCCTGGTGGACGCGCACGTCCTCGAAGTGGACCTGCGCGGTCTCGGAGGCGCGGATGCCGAGCTTGGTCTCCTTCTTTCCGGGCACGAGCCCGGGCGTCCCGCGCGCGATCAGGAAGCCGCGCACGCCGGCGCGGCCGGCGGCCGGCTCGGTCTGCGCCCACACGACGTACGCCGCAGCGGACTGGCCGTTCGTGATCCACTGCTTGCTGCCGCGGACGATCCAGTGATCGCCATCGCGCTGGGCGGTCGTCTTGAGGCCGGAGATGTCCGAACCGGTGCTGGGCTCGGACAGCGCCATGGCCGCGACCTTGATGTGGCCCTTGTCGTCGAGCCCCGAGAGCAGCTTGCGGAACTCCTGCTTCTGCTCCTCGGTGCCCATCCGCGCGATCGGGGAGGCGGCGAGCCCCGAACCACCGATCGCGAGCGAGATGCCGGCGCAGCCGTACGCGAGCTCCTCGGCGCCGACGACGGCGAGCCGTCCCATGGTCTTTGGCTTCTTCGGATCGGTCTCCTCGTCCGCGCCCGTGAGCTTCTTGCGGCCGTCGATCAGCGAGGTCTGGCTCATGCCGAGGCCGCCGGCTTGCTTCATCAGCTCCCAGGGCATCGACTCTTCCTGGTCGTGCTTGATCGCGGCCGGGCGAATGACCTGCTTGGCGAAGGCCTGGAGCATCTGGCGAACGCTGCTGAACAAGGGAGAGTCGTGGAACAGGTCCATGGTGGTTACTCCTTGCCCTTCGCGTCGAGCACGCGGCCGAGGCGCTCGTCGCCATGCAGGGCCTCGAACGCGCGCGCATCGCGCATCAACTTCTCGACCGGGTAATCGTTGACGAAGCCATAGCCGCCGAAGATCTGGACGGCGTCGATCGTCGCGCGGGTGACCGCATCGCCCGCGTGGACGCGCGCGCGGCTGGCGAGGTCGGTCGCGCGGGGTTGCTGGGTATCGAGTGCCCAGGCAGCGTGGAGCGCGAACAGGCGAGCGGCGATCGCGGTGGTCTCGGCATCGTCGCGCAAGCGGATCAGCGACTCGAACGAGCCGATCTTCTGGCCGAACTGCACGCGCTCGTTGGCGTAGTGCTCGGCATGCTCCATCGCGGCCGTCGCGACCCCGGCCGCGCGGGCGGCGAGCGACACCCGGGCCCACGCGAGGATCTCTGCACCGACGGCGCGCGCGTCCGCACCACGCGCGAGCACGAAGTCGTTC
Source organism: Deltaproteobacteria bacterium (assembly GCA_018262455.1). Next base: position 24,664 of record JAGSPR010000060.1, read on the forward strand.
GGGACGCGATGGCCGGCGAGCTGCGCGATCCCCCACCTGGCCGCGCGCCAGCCCGAGGGAGTGATCGAGTCGCGGCGCATGCCCTCGGTCGATGCGAGAAACACGACGTCCCTGGCGACGACCAGCACGTGCGTCGCGGTCGCGAGCGCGGGCACCGGGCCGAGCTTGCCGCTGACCACGAGCGCGCCGCTATGGCCGATCTCGAGCTGAGCGCGGCTGTCGTGGGCGAGGGCCGCGAGGCCTCCGGACGCGAGCGAGCCGAACAATGCCTGCTGTGCGGCAGCGCTGCCCCAGCGACCGACCGCGAGGGCCGGCTCGACGTTGGCCTCGAGCAGCGCCGCGAGGGCGGCGCAGCCCCGGCCGAGCTCGAAGCCGCGGAGCGCGCGGGTCGCGTGCGAGTACGCGCCGTCGAGCAAGCCGCCGGCGCTCGCCGGAACCGCGTCGAGGAAGAAGCCGAGCTCGGTCGCGACCGGCGTGAGCCGATCAGGAGGCGCGCCGGCGCGATCGGCATCCGCGGCCCACGTGCGCAGATCGCGATCGGAGAACCGCCGGACCGTCTGCACGATCATCTCTTGCTCGTCGTCGAGCTTGAAGTCCATGGGCGTAGCTGTACCGCAAAGACAGTCAGGATGGACTGTAATTGTCGCCGCGCCTCGCGACGACGCCGCGTGGAAATGCCACGAGTAATCTTGTGGCGCGGGGCAGAGTTGAACTGCCGACCAAGGGCTTATGAGACCCCTGCTCTACCACTGAGCTACCGCGCCGAGGGCCGAGAACCTAAAGGGTTCGAACCTGTCAGGCAAGAGCTGCAACGGCGGTTTCTGCGCACGCGTCGTTGCTGGAAACCCAGTAACCTCCCAACGAAATCAGGAACATGGGTAGCGTCTCTGGGGGCCGTGAGGTATCTTGCCGCCCGTGATCGGGGATCGTCTAATGGTAGGACAGCAGCCTTTGGAGCTGCTCATCAAGGTTCGAATCCTTGTCCCCGAACCAGGCCGCTACTCCTCACACAGACCGGGCGGGACGAGAACATGAAACTCGATAAAAGCACCTCGCTCTTCTTCGCCACCAAGATCGACAGCAAGCTCCGCGAGGGGCTCGCGCTGTCCAAGCCGGGTGACAAGAAGTACTTCGACGGGAGCTCTGACGAGTTCTTGCGCGTCATGGAGATCGGTGACGAGAAGGACAAGGAGCGCTGGGTCGGCAAGATCATCAAGCCCGGTCCCGCGGTGACCGAGGTCGACGACATCCAGCGCAACATCCTGTCGATCCTGCGCCGGGTCGCACCGAACGCTCGGATCCCCGCGTCCGCGGTGAAGATCTTCGTGCTGCAGGGCGCGCTGTCGGCTCCCGCCGTGATCGACGACGAGCTCGACGACTCCGAGGAGGAGATCGGTTCGAGCGGTCCGTACATCACGTACTGAGCTAGCTGCGATAGCGCTCTGGATCGACGCCATAGCGCTTGAGCCAGCGCTGCACCTGCTGGCGCACGCGCCCGAGCTCGACGGCGACCTTGCTGACGTTGCCGTGATGCTTCTCGAGCAAGGCGACGAGCTCGTCGCGCCGCGCGTCGGCGGCCGGTGCAGCGATGGCCGCGAACCGCGCGCCGGAGATCTCGTCGGAGAAGTGGGCGAGTCCGAGCTCGGCGCCGCCGGCGAGCGCGACGGCTCGCTCGAGCGCACGCACGAGCTCGCGCACGTTGCGAGGCCAGCTGTACGCGAACAGGGCACGTGCGGCGACCCCGGCCAGCTGGGTGTCAGGTGGCACGAGCTCGGCGAGCATCACGCCGAGATCGACCCGACGATCGGCCAGGGGAGGGAGCTCGATCTCGAAGCCCGCGATCCGCGCGATCAGGTCCTCTCGGAACGCGCCGTCCTCGACGAGGCTGTCGAGATCGCGGTGGGTCGCCGCCACGACGCGTAGATCGACGTGCACCGCGGCCATGGCACCGACCGCGCGGACCTCGTGCTCCTCGAGCACGCGCAGGAGCGCGGCTTGCGCTGGCGCCGGGAGGTCGCCGATCTCGTCGAGGAACAGCGTACCTCCCGACGAGCTAGCGATGAGGCCCGGTTGATCGGCGACCGCACCCGAGAAGGCACCACGCTTGTGGCCGAACAGCTCGCTCTCGACGAGGCCCGCGGGCAGCGCCCCGCAGTTGACGGGCACGAACGCGCCGCTGCGTCGCGAGGCGTCGTGGATCGTCCGGGCGACGCGCTCCTTGCCCGCGCCGGTTGGGCCGCCGATCAGGATCGGGATGTTCGATGTCGCGACGCGGCGGAGCTCGTCGAATGCGGACGCGAGCAGCGGATCGAGAGTGGCGAGTCGACCGGGTTCGGTCGGCACGAGATCGAGGGCTCGCTCGGCCGCGAGCTCGTCGGTACGCAGCAGGAAGAAGCTCCGCCCGGCCTCGACCACGTCGTGGTCCAGCACGATCGCACGGTCGTGCTTCGTGCCGTTGACGAGGAACCCGTTCCGCGAGCCGGCATCGACCGCCACCCAGTGGGCGCGCTCGCGCTCGAACCGTAGGTGGAGCGCCGACATCCAGGGATCGGGGACGTCGACCCGCAGCACCCGGCCTTCCCTGCGCGCCGCACGGACCGCACCGCGACCGATGTCGACGCGGTCGATATCCTCGAGCGACCACCGCGCGCCACCCACCGGCTTGCCCGCGGTGAGGGCCAGATAGAGGTGGTCAACGCGGGCAGGTCTGGTGTCCGAGGTCTCGTCGAGCGGAAGCGTCTGGGTTGCCACGGCGCCTCTCGAGTCTACCGCTACCCGACGCTCGGCGGGAGACGGGGCTCACCCGATCGGATCGAGCGCGAGCAGGGCGTCGCCGGCGTTGACGTCATCGCCATCGCGCACGAGGACCGAGCGGATCCGCGCCCGCTCGGGCAGATCATCGCCACCATAGGTGACGCGATGGAAGGTCTTCATCACCTCGAGCAAGCACACGGTCGCCCCGGTGGCGAGCTCGACGCCGCTCGCGATGAACGGTGGCTTGTCCGGTGCGGCGCGGGTGTAGAACCGGCCACTCGTCGGCGCGCGAAACACGAGCTCGCGGTCGGCCTTGCCCGTGACCAGCGTCGCGTCCGCGACGATCGCGAGCTCGTCGCCGACGATCGAGGCCGCGAGGTCGATCGCGAACAGCGGCTCACCGTACGCGACCGCGCGCGGTGCTCCGGTCTCGGCGGCGAGGCCGCGCATGCCGGCGACCAGCGCGATCGAGCGACCGAGCACGACGAGCTGACCGATGACCTCGTCGGGCATCACGAGGTCACCATCGTCGATCGCCGGGATGAAGTGCCCGGGCATCGGTGCGCGCACCGCGAGCTTGGTCACCGGATCGCCACCGGTCGGGGCATCGAGCACCACGCGCTGGTGCGGTGCGTGCAACCGACCGCCGGACCTGGTCATCGCGGACCTCCGACGAGCTCGCGCAGGTCGTGCATCGACCAGATCCGTGGGTTCTTGACCCGGCGATAGCCGGTGCCCTGGTATGCCATCTCGACGAGCGCGCCGAGGTATGCGCGAAGCTCGCCGAGCTCCACGATCTCGTCGGTGTCGAGCTGGCGCGCGGCGACGAACGGATCCATGTCGCCCTCGATCCGGGCCTCGGTCTCGCGCATGCCAGCTTCGATCTTCGCGCGCTCGGCGGGATCCGTGGACAGGATCTGGAAGTTGTCGTCGAGCTTGGTGTTGAACGCCGCGATCGCGAGGGTGCGGCCCTCCATCACCGACAGCCGCGACAGGCAGGTCGACAGCTGGACGACGGGATCGTAGGGCAGGCCGCTCATGGCGTAGTAGCCCGCACCGGACGCCTTGCGGAGCAGGACCGTGAACATCGGCGTGGTGTTGGTCGAGTTGGTGTAGATCAGCGAGCTGCCGTACGCGAGCAGGCCGTGGGCCTCGGCCTCGACGCCGATGTCGAAGCCGCTGATGTCCTGCAGCCAGATGAGCGGGATTCCGTCGTCGTTGCACGCCCGCGAGAACGCGCTGATCTTGGCGATGCCGCCGCGGTACAGGATGCCGGCGGGCCGCTTGCGCCCGGGATGCTCGGGGTCTCCGACGAGACCCTGCCGGTTGATCACGAAGCCGGCGTAGAGCCCTGCGATCCGGCCGACGCCGCAGATCATCTCCTCGCCGACCTCCGGCATGACCTCCCAGAACAGCGATTGATCGACCAGCCGCGCGAGCACCTGGTGCGCGTCGTAAGCCTCGCGATGGTCAGTGGGCAGCACCCCGCCCAGCTCGGCCGCGGGGAAGCGAGGATCGATTGCCTGGAGATCGCCGCGATAGAAGTCCGCGCCCGACGAGGGCAGCCGGGTGAGGTCGCGACGGATGCAGGTGAGCAGGGTCTCGTCGTCCGGAACCCGGACATCGGCGCAACCCGATTGGTGGACGTGGACCTCGGGGCCGCCGATATCGAGGGACGTGATCTTCTGGCTCTTCGCGCCTTTGATCAGCGCGGCACCCGCGATCACCATGTACGCCTGCTCGGTCATATAGACGCGGTCGGAGATCATCGGCATGTAGCCGCCGCCGGCGATGCAGTCGCCGAACACCCCGGCGATCTGGGGGACGCCGTGCGCGGACAGCAGGCTGTTCATCTTGAAGATGTGGCCGGCACCGCGCGCGCCCGGGAAGCTCTTGCTCTGCTCGGGCAAGAACAACCCCGAACAATCGACCAGGTAGATCGTCGGGAGTCGCAGGCGGAGCGCCATCATCTGCGCGCGCTGGATCTTCTCCGGCGTGCGCGGCCACCACGCGCCCGAGGCGACGGTGTTGTCGTTGGCGATCACCATGCACCAGCGACCCTCGACGCGTGCGAACGCGGTCACCACGCCTGCCCCCGGCGACTTCTGGTCGCCCGGGAACACCTCGCCGTAGTTGACGAACGTGCCGACCTCGAACGTGCGGGTCCCTGGATCGACGAGCCGGGCCACGCGCTCGCGAGCCGTCAGCTTGCCCTTCTTGTGGACGCGGTCGACGTACGACGGACCCCACCCCGCCTCGACCTCTCGCCTCCGCGCGCGCAGCCGCTCTTCGAGCACGCTCAGCGCGGTTCTGTGCTCCGTGACCGTGCGCTCGTCGGCGAGCTTGCTGAGCGGGTCGCCGATCGGGACGAGTGGGACGAACGCCATGCAGCGCGACCGTAACACTCCCAGCCTCGCTGATCGCGGATCCGCGCGTGCTCCGATAGGATGAAGACGATGAAGGAATCGCTGTCGAGCCTGGCCATCCACATCAAGCTTCCTTCGGAGGCGATCGTGCCGCTGCTCGTCGGCGCCGGGATCCTCCTGGTGATGGTGTTCGCCGGCGCAGCGCTCGCCGACTGGAAACGCAAGCATCCGCAGGGCGCGCGGATCTTCGGCCTGGGCATGGCGCTCGGACTCACCGGCGTCGCGGCGTACAGGCTCGCCCTGATGCTGCCGCAGGGCGACGAGAATGATCGGGTTCACGAGGGGATCCAGCTCGTCACGATGTTCGACGGGCCCATCGTGGGGTTCCTCGCCGCGATCGGCGTCGTGATGTGGCGCTACACGAACCAGCGGTGGATCGCGCTCGGGACCGGGCTCGTGATCGGCCTGGCGCTGTTCGCCAAGCCGTTCATCGCGCCGCTGTCGCACATCTGGGACGGTCACGCACGGCAGTGGGGGAACCTGGATCTCGAGCACATCGCGTTCTTCGCGCCAGGCCTCGTCCTCGTGATCGTGGCGCTCGTCGTCGCGCTCCCGAAGCCGGCGGTCGCCAAGGGTCCCGCCTGATCGGCGGTCAGCCCGGCCAGCCGGGGATCGCGCGCGTGTCGTAACGTCCGGTCCGAAACGGCTCGCTCGCGAGGATCGCCAGGTGCAGCGGGATCGTGGTCGGCACGCCCTCCACCTTGAAGGCCGACAGGGCAGCCAGCATGTTCGCGATCGCGGCATCGCGATCCGTGCCCCGCACGATCAGCTTCGCGAGCAGCGAGTCATAGAACGGCGGCACGAGGTAGCCGGCCTCGACGTGGCTATCGACGCGGATGCCAGCTCCGACCGGCGGACGCCAGGTCGTGATCTTGCCGGGGGCCGGGGCGAAGTTGTTCGACGGATCCTCGGCGTTGATCCGGCACTCGATCACGTGGCCGGTGAGCTCGAGCGCGTCCTGCGTCCACGCGAGCGGGCGGCCCGCGGCGACCTCGAGTTGCGCGATCACGAGGTCCTTGCCGGAACGCTCCTCGCTCACGGTGTGCTCGACCTGGAGCCGGCAGTTCATCTCCATGAACCGCAGCACATCCCCATCGAGCAGCAGCTCCATCGTGCCGGCGCCGACGTAGCCGATCTGGGCGGCGGCCCGTGCCGCGGCGGCGCAGGTGGCGGCGCGCAGGGCGGGCGAGATCGCGGGCGACGGGCTCTCCTCGAGCAGCTTCTGGTGGTTGCGCTGCACGGTGCAATCGCGCTCTCCGAGGTGGACGGCGCGGCCGTAGCGATCGGCGAACACCTGGATCTCGACATGGCGCCCGCCCTCGATCAGCCTCTCGAGGAACACGCGGTCGCCACCGAACGCCGCGCGGGCCTCGGCTTGGGCCTCGCCGTACGCGTGCTCGACCTCGCCCGGCGTGCGCGCGATCCGCATGCCGCGTCCGCCGCCGCCATTCTCTGCCTTGAACAGCACGGGGAACCCGACCTCGGCCGCGATCCGCTTGGCGTCGTCGACATCGGCGAGCACGCCGATGCTCCCCGGGATCACCGGCAGCCCGGCGGCACGCATCGCGGCCTTCGCGCGGGTCTTGCTGCCCATCAGCGCGGTCACGTGAGGCGGCGGGCCGACGAACGTCACCCCGTGCTGGGCACACAGCGTGGCGAGCAGCGGGTTCTCCGACAGGAAGCCCCAGCCCGGATGCAGCGCCGAGCAGTGCGCCTGCACCGCGGCCTGCACGACCCGCTCGACATCGAGGTATGACTGCGCCGCGCGGGCGGGTCCGAGCACCACGGTCTGTCGGCCGCGTGTGTACGGCGCCTCGCGATCGGCCTCGCTGACACCGAACACGGGGACGATGCCGAGGGCATCGCACGCGCGCGCGACCCGGACTGCGACCTCGCCGCGATTGGCGACGAACAGACGGTGGAACATCGGCGGCACGACGCCGAACGCTATCACTTCCCGGCGGCTCGCGTTGACTCACGCGCCCGCGTCGAACGACGCTGGCATCATGACCTGTCCGCGCTGTGGGACCCCGCTGACCGCCCGGGGCGAGGAGCGGTGGCGGTGTTCGAGGTGCAAGGGCGCCGCGGTGATCAGCTCCCAGCTCGTACGCGAGCTCCGCCGGATCGCGCCCGATCTCGTGCCCGCCGATGAGAATCCCCCGATCCTGACCGACGCACGTCGCCAGGCGACCGCCGCGCTGGCATGTCCCGCGTGTCGCGAGCCGATGGAGCCGGTGTTGCTCGCCCACGTCGATCTCGATCGCTGCTACCGCGATTCGATCTTCTGGTTCGATGACTTCGAGCACGACGCGGTGCTCGATGTCGCCAAGCGCGAACACGCCCGGCAGGTCCGCGGGGTGCTGCGGGCGCTGTTCCCGGATTAGCTTGCGTCGGTCGTGCAGCGATGGCATGCACGCCCTCATGCGAACGCTACTGCTGGTCGGGCTCGTCGGGTGCTGGAGTGGAACGTCGAAGCCGGCCGAGCCGCCGAAGCCGGCCGAGCCGGCGAAGCCGGACCCCAGCCTCGGGCAGGGCGGCGCCTTCGCATCGCTGACCGGCACCGGTGAGCTCGGCAGCGGGCTCGACGACGCCAACGTCTACGGCGGCCTCGTCGGCGATGACGCCGCAGGCGGTGAGATCGGCAAATTCGGTCTCGGCAGTGGCAGCGGCAGCGG
>JAGSPR010000269.1 GCA_018262455.1 Deltaproteobacteria bacterium
CTCCTGCTCGACGTCAGCGATGGTGCGGGGATCGGCCGGCGAGGTCAGGGGCCGCGGCTCCAGTCCGTCGATGCGATCGTGCTGCCGCTCGCGAGCCCATCGATCGTTCAGATCGCCCATGACGGTGCGACCGCGACGAACAGCATGCCGAGCAGCGCGATCCAGCAGCGACTCTGTCACCTGCTCGATGACGCGACCGCCCCTGCGGCCGCCGCGATCGTGGCCGGAGGCGCCGTGCGCGCCGTGATCGTGGTCGGCGATCCGCTCTACAACGGGACGCGCGAATCGGTCGCCGATCTGGCGCGGCTCGCCGACGCGATGGGCGGCGCCTACGAGCGGTTCGCGCGCCGCTAACCAGCGCCCACCTCACAGCCGCAAACTAGCGCACGCCGCCGACCACCTCGAGCCACGGGTAGGTCTCGGAGAGAAATGTCGCGAGCTCGCGCATCGCCGACGGATCGTCGAGCACCACCCTCGAGACCGCGGAGTTCTCGTCCTCGAGCCGAGAGATGACATCGAGTGGCGTGGCGACCACGAGAGTCTCATCCGGCTCCGTGCTCTGCCTGTACGGGTCCGTCGAGACGACGACGGTCCGTGGCTCGTTGAGCCGGTACCACTGCCCGGTGCCTCTCGGCCACATTGCTGGCGGCGATCCGCGCATGTCGTGTCCCCCTCGAGGACAGGATCCGTGCAACGGCGAGACCACCGAGCCGATCGCGCAACCGACGTGAGCCAGCCGACGGAGCGAGACGTCGTCGCGCGCTGTCTTACGCTCCGGGACCCCACGATGACGGGAGCGGACGTGCGATCACGCCCGGTGCGCGCGGACGGTGTGACATGCGGGTGTGCCGCGCGCGCTGGACCGCTCCGGATGGGCGCCGGGATCAGTGGTGGGAGGATGAGGGCGACTCTCGCGACTCGCTCGAGTCTCCACGGGCGAGCCGTGCGGCGCGCGTGGGGACGACGAGGACCGGACACGGTGCGGTGCGGACCAGCTTCTCCGCAACCGAGCCGATCAGGACGTGCGCGAGCCCGGTCCGGCCGTGCGTCCCGACGACGATCAGGCCATACGACGGGTCTTCGCGGACGAGCCGGGTGATCGCATCCGCGGGTCGCCCCACGAGGAAGACCGTCGAGACTTCTCGTACGCCTGCGCGCTCGGCCTCGTGACCGAGCTCGATCAGCGCGCCTTCGCTGCTCTCGATCGCAGCGCGCAGCGCGTCGTCCGAGAAGGTGGCGTACGGATAGGCCACGCTCCACACGTGCGCGAGCGTCAAGGTCGCCGATACGCCGGCCGCGACCCGCGCACCCACGGCCACGGCCTCGGCCGAGGCCTCCGAGAAATCCACTCCGACGAGGATGTTCTGGAACTGTGTTCGATCCGCAACCGATCTCGATGAGGACGTCATGCAAACACGCTCTTCATGCCGATGGCATGACCGGTGACAGTGCACCTGCCGCGCCAGCGCGTCCTGGGAGTGTTACTTGCAGCGACCCCAGAGCGCTTCGACGGCGAGCTCGTCCTCGCGCGTCGGCGGCGTCTCCAGGTTGCCCGGGTTCATCAACGACGCTCGGTCATCGGCATCGACGTGGAGGAGCCCGAACGCATGGCCGAGCTCGTGCGCGATCACGACGGCGAGCGCCGCACGACTCGAGATTCCCTGGTTGACGTACACGATGCCCGAGACGTCGTCGTACAAGCCATGGAACTGCGGAGCAGCGGAGTCGAACCGGATCTCGATCGACGTGGCGTCGACCGCTCCCGGAGGATCGAACGCGGTCACGCCGTGCCCGCGCCAGGACGCGAGTGCATCGTCGGCACCCGCGGTCTGGATCGGGCTCGCACCGATCAGCTTGACGCTGATCGGTGCGCAGGCATCGAACGTGGTCTGGATTTCATCGGACCCACCACCACCGCCACACCCTCCGAGCACAACGAGGATTGAAAAGCTGATGTGTCGCAAGAGACCGAAGGTATCAGTCGGCCTCCTGCCACATCAAGCCATCAAATCCTCCGCTGGGCTCGGAGGATTTCTCACTCTCGCTCAACTTCAGAGCATCTCGCAGCTCAGAACTCGTAGCCGACGTTCGCATTGATCGACCACCGGTGCATCGCGGCGGCGCCAGTGCGGTCGATGCTCGGCAACAGATCTTCGTTGGTGGCGATCCGGGCCTCACCACGTGCGTCGAACAGGAAGCCCTGCGTCTTGGCCGCGATGCCAACGCCCAGCGGGATCTCGAGCACGTCATCCTTGCTCAGGACATCCGAGGTGTTGAAGTTGTCTCGGGCCAGCGTGTAGCGCCTCCACGCCGCACCACCGTAAACGAACGGTTGCACCGGCATGTCGTTGATGAGGTTCAGGCGCAGGTTGCCCTGGATACCGTTACTCACGAGCAGGGCGTCCGAGTCGAGCCCGAGTGCATCGATCGACTGGGCAGAACCGATGTACGCCGCTTCGCCAGCGAGCATCGATCGCGAGCCGATCGTCAGCCGCACGGTCCAGTCACCACCGACGCGGGTCGTGTCGCGCAAGGTCTTGTTCGTGAATCCTGCGACACCGCCGCCCAGTGAGACCGAAACGCCGTACTTCTTGTACCAGTTCTCCTGCTGCTCCTCGTGGACTGGCTGCCCCATCGGCTCGTAGGTCGGCGTGGGCGCCACCACGGGCGCAGGGGTCACCACGGTCGTGGTGGTGGTCTCCGTTGTCGACGGCTCGGGCGTGGTCGGCTCGTCGCTCGGTGTGGGCTGTGCGTTCGCCGTGGCGATCAGGCCGAACGTCGCGCACGAAGCAAACAGGCCTCGTCTAATGTTGGTCATTGGCATTTCCTCCTATGCCTGGGTAACGAGCATCGGATGTGCCATCGCGTGGGGCCGTCCATCTTCGATACGCCGGGCTCTTGCCCAAGCTTTGTCCCGAGGGCGCTCGTGCGGGCGTGGACGCGCCGACACTCCCGCCCTGGATGTGAGCCGCGCCCTGTCGCTGAGGCCGCTACACCGCGACGACGAGCTGGCCACCATCGAAGAAACCCTGACCGTCGACATGCCAGAGCCCATTCGCGAGGCTCTGGAGCACGGTCCATAACGGGCCGAGCAGCTCCATCGTCTGCTCCTGGGTGCGCGCCTGGACGACGACCTGCAACGCCAGCAAGGCTTGCGTGGTGCGCACACGCGAGAGCACCTGCCCCGCGGCCGAGCTCTGGACCGCCTGGAGCTGCGAGGACATCTTCGCGAGCTCGTCATCGAACAGATCGCTGCCTGGCCGATTGATCTCGATCTCGGCCAGCAGATCGGTACCGCGAGTGATCTCGCCCCCATCGATCTTGAAACGCGGGTCCTCTGCGGATAGCCCTGCCTTGATCGAATCGAGCGCGAGCGGGGCATCGGCGAAGTAGCGCATGTAGTAGCTCACGGCGCGATCATGCTCGATCTCCGGGTCGAGAGACAGACCGGCGTGTCGGGAACCGAGCGCGGCCGGTTCACGGTCGCACCGGCGCATCGATCCGGACATCGAGCTTGCGCCGTGCCTTGCGGCCCGCAGCGTCGGCCACCAGGACCTCATGCACGCCCGGGGTCGGCACCCAGTACAGCCGCTCGCTCGCGGGCGCGGTCCCGACGAGCTCGCCGTCGACGAACCACGAGACGGTCGCGGCCCGGGTCGAGACCGCGAGTGGGACCGACTGGTGGTTCGCCGGCACGCCGGGAATGAGCATCACGATCTGGCCCTCGCTCGGCGCGACCATCATGGGCGCGCCGAGGGTGGTCGCGACCAGCGCCTCCGCGGTGCACGCCTCCGCGAAGACCGGCGGTTCCGGGATCGCGCGGTGACGCTCGGCGAGCCACGCGTTCACCGAGCTCGGGAGCACGACGAAGCTCTTGCGATCGTAGGCGTGATCCGCGAGCCGGCACGTCGGCAAGACCGCCCGCGACGTCTCGCGATCGACCTCGTACGCCTGGTGGTACGGACACGGCGCGGTCGGAACCGCGTGCAGCGGCGCGAGCACCTTGACGCGGTGATCACACGCATCCGAGGGCACGTGACCGGAGTAGGCGCAGACCTCGATCTGCGTCAGATCGGCAGGCGGCACGATCGGCGCGGGGAGGCGCGAGCGGTCCGCGAGCCCTTCGAGGACGTCGAACAACATCGGCCCGGCGGCCTCCGAGCCGACCAGCTCGGTGCTCGGCTTGTTGTCGACGTTCCCGGTCCACACGACCGTCGTGTAGACGGGGCCCGAGCCGACCGCCCACGCATCGCGGAACCCGAAGCTCGTGCCGGTCTTCCAGTGGATCTCGGGCGGCAAGCCCTGGACGTCACGGCGCCGCGGAAAGTCAGGCCGGTCCTTCCTCGTGAGCGTCTGGCGGGTCAAGAACGCAGCACCTGCGGCGAAGATCGGCGCGTCGGCGCCAGAGGCGAGCATCGACGGATCGCGGTCGACCAGCCGCAGCGGGCGGTACATCCCGTCCTCGGCGAGCGTGGCGTACAGCCCCGCGATCTCGAGCGGCGTCAGCTCGATCCCGCCGACGATCAGCGACAACCCGTACTGCCCCGGCACGGCGCGCGTCGCCGCGACCCCCATCCGCTCGAGCTCCGCGATGAAGTGTTCCACCCCGAGCCGGCCCAGCAGATCGATGAATGGCAGGTTGAGCGACCGCGACAGCGCATCCTCGAGCGTCACGAGCCCGGCCCAGTCGCCATCGAAGTTGCGCGGGCGATACGTGCCGTACTGGCTGGGCACGTCCGACACCAGGTAGCCCGGCAGCGCGAGGCCGCGATCGATCGCGAGCGCGTAGAGGAGCGGCTTGAGGGTGGAGCCTGGCGACCGCGGCCGATCGAACATCGCGATCTGACCGCCGTGCAAGGTATCGGCAAAGTCGAGGCTGCCGGCGAGCGCCACCACCTCGCGGGTGCGGTGATCGACGACGACGATCGCGCCGCCGTAGATCCCCTTGCGATGGAGCTCGGGCGCGCGCAAGCCGACCTCGCGCTCGACGAGGGCCTGGGCGCCGGCGTCGAGCGTCGAGCGGATGCGCGTTTGATCGCGGTAGCGCCCGTGCAGCATGATCGCGGCGTGCGGGGCCTCGCGGGGCATCGGCCGCAGTCGTTCCGGCGGTGGCGTGGTCGCCGACTCGGCGACGGCAGCGCGCGCATCGACCTCCGCGAACACGCCGGCAGCGACGAGCTTGCCGAGGATCGCATCGCGGCGCCCGCGCAACCGCGCTTCGTTCGCGGGGCTCGGGGCGAACCGCGCGGGCCCTTGCGGCACCGCGAGCAAGGTCGCGATCTCGAGCGGGGTGAGGTGCTGCGCGGCATGCCCGAAGTACGCCCACGCGGCCGACTCGACGCCCTCGACATTCTCGCCGTACGGCGTGCGGGCCAGGTAGGCCTCGAGGATCTCGCGCTTCGACAGCCGCAGATCGAGCTGCAGCGCGCGGAACATGTCGACGAGCTTGTTCGGGACGGTCCGCGGCCTCGGCTCGAGCAAACGCGCGAGCTGCATCGAGATCGTCGAGCCACCCGACACCCGACGTGCGTGGGTGAGGTTCGTCCACGCCGCGCGCCCGATCGCGACCGGGTCGACGCCATCGTGGCTCCAGAACCGCTTGTCCTCGAGGGCCACGAGCGCCTCGACGAGCTTCGGATCGACCCGCTCGAGCTCGACCTGCAGCCGCCACTTGTCGTCGGGGGACAGGAACACGTAGGCCGGCCGGCCGTCGCGGTACTCGACCACGACCGACCAGCCGTCGTCGCGCGCCGGCAACGGGACCGCGAACGCGAGCAGCAGCAGCGCCAGGAACACCGCGTTGACGAACGTGACGACCAAGGTCGCCGCGCGCGCGAGCCGGGCCAGCCGCGCCAACCGCATGGTTCGGCTCGCTTGATCCGGCGTAAGCGTAAGCGCAAGCGTCGGCGTAAGCGGATCAGAGCCCCAGCTTCGTTTACGCCTACGCTTACCCTTACGCCTACGGCTCAACACAGGCTGTTCCTGGGGCTAGAGCGTCTTGCCGGTCCATGGCCCGCCGATCACCGCGGTCCCGCCGGCGGCCCGCGCCCACAGGGTCGGGTCGTACATCGCCTCGGCCTCGGCGGGCGGGATGGTGAACTTGCCCGAGGTCACGACCCGCACCGTGTACACGAGCTTCTTGATCTCCTTCGGTGCGAGCGCGCCGAACGCCTCGAGCCGATCGTCGCGCATGTTCATGAAGTCAGCGGGCCACAGCTCGTTGGTCTTGACCCAGGCCAGGGTCGTCGCACGTCCGAGCCGCGGGTTCTCGACCTCGAATCCAGCGGGCAGCCGATCGACCAGCGCGATGTTCTGGATGTACGCGCCGCTGGTGTTGCCGAGGTCGAGCTCGACGTACACGAGGTCACCGAGCTTGAGCTCGCCCTTCGCGGGATCGATCGCCGTCCCGTCGAGCCGGCGATACGTCCGCGTGACCGAGAGGGCGTTGCCGCCCGTCGGATACGTCGCCTTGGGACGTACGCCCTCGCTGCGGACCACGAGCCACATCCCGGCGGCCTGTGCGGGGATCTCGAGCGTCAGCTGCTTGTATTCGCTCGCCCGGCCGAGGCTCCACGTCTTGTCATTGCTGGCGGTCTTGCTCTGGGTCCTGGTCACGCGCGGATCGATCTGCGTGCCATCGGCCACGAGCTTGCCCGCCGCCGTGCCCTTCGCGCCCTGCGCGACGACCCACTTGCCAAGCCCGCTGACCCCCCACACCAGCTCCTGGGTGTTGTAGTAGCCCGACTGGTTGGTGAGCCCCTGAGCCACGCGGTTCGCGAGCGGCTCGCCCGCCGGGTCGGTGCCGAACAGATCGAAGAACGTGCTCAGCATGAGCCCGCGGCTCCGGAGGTCCGAGTAGAAGCTCCAGCTGTTGACGCGGTCGGCGCTGATCGGCGACGCATCGACGGACTTGAGATCCTTCTCGTAGCGGCGATCGCCGGCGAGGTAGAGCGCGGCCTTCAGCAGGTACAGATCCTCGGCCTGCTCGGCCCTGGGATGGGCGGGCAGGTCGGAGATCAGCTTGAGGATGCGCGCCTTCTTGCCCTTGCCGGCGACCGCGAGCACGTAGTGGAAGTACGCCTGGACCTGGCCGTCGTAGTGGGCGTAGGGGTGGCGCGCGTACTTGTCGAGGCCACGCTCGTACTGCGCGGCGCGGCCATCGATCCACGCGAGCACCTCGTTGAGGCGGTCGGCAGGCACCGCATAGCCGGCCTTCTTGGCGTCGAGCAGCATGTGGGTGGCGTATGCGGTCGACCAGTCCTCGGGCTCGGTGGAGCCCGGCCAGTAGCCGAAGCCGCCGGACGGGGTCTGCATCGAGAACACGCGGTTGATCCCCGACAGCACCATGTCTTCGATCTTCAGCTCGGCGAGCTTGGGGTTGACCTGCTCCGCGAGGTTCGCCACGTAGAGCAGCGGACGCGTCGCCGAGGTCGTCTGCTCGATGCAGCCGTACGGATATTCGATCAGGTAATTGAGGTGATCGAACGACTCGGCATACGGGTTCGAGGTCAGCCAGAAGGTCGTGCGCTCGGACGTCGGCGCGAAGCCCTTCATCGCGGTGGCCTTGGCGACGAGATCGAGGGTGCCTGCTTCGACCCGGAACTTCTGCACGACCCGGTCCTTGGGCCCCGCGGGCAGCAGCGGCACGTCGAGCTCGTCCTTGACCTCGAAGGTCCCGGCCTGCCCCTTCGCCTTCGCGATCACCCGGAGCTTCGCGCCGCCGACCGGCATCGTCACCCTCGCCGAGAACACCAGCGTCTCGGCCCGCCCGTCCTCGATCCGGACCACGCCGGCGTCCTTGCCGGTGAACGCGAGCGGGGCCTCGGCATCCTTGCGCTGCACCAGGCCGGCGACCGGCAGCTGCTGGCTCTCGAGCCGGACCGAGACCTCGAGCGGTCCGCCCGACACGTTGGTCAGGAACACCGGGATCTGGATCTCGTCGTTGTGGGTGACGAACCGCGGGAACGTCGCCTGGACCACGAGCGGATCCCGGACGAGCACCTTCGCCTCGGCGCGACCGACGCGGGTCGGTGAGGCCGTGATCGCCATGACGCGGACGGATCCGCGGTAGCTCGGGATCGAGAACGGGATCGTCGCCTTGCCGTCGGCGCCGACCGGCACGATGCCCGAGAACAGCGCGACCGGCCTGACCGGCTGCACGCGCCCGGCGTCGAGCGGACCACCGCCGCCCTCCTCACCCTGCTCGCCCTCGTCGCCGCCACCGGTCTTCGACGAGGCGCCGGCCGGCTGATGCAGCATCGTCCAGCCGAGGGTCTCGTAGGTCTCGACCCCGAGCGCGCGCTGGGCGAACAGCTGGCCGAGCGGACTCGGGGTCTGGAAGCCGGTCAGCGACAGGATGCCCTCGTCGACCACCGCGACCGTGGCGAACGTCGGCTCCGTCGTGGGACCGACATCGAGCGTGATCGACAGCGGGCTTCCCGACCGGACCTCCTTGGGAGCCGTGATCTTGAGCGCCTGCGTGAACTGCGCCGGGGCCACCCGCACCGACGTCACGCCGAACGCGCGATCCGGCATGAACGCATCCTTGGACTCGAGGTGCGGATCCTTGACGAGGAACGCGCTGACGTAGACGTTGGGCTTGAACTCCCCGAGGGTGAACGTCCAGCTCGTCTCGCCGCCGCTGACGTCTTGCCACGACGAGCTGACGATCTTGTCGGTCTCGACCGTCCACAGCAGCTTGCCGCGATACGGCGCGAGCACCTTCACGGTCACGGGCTTGCCGACCTCGATCTGCGGCTGGTCCGGCAGCTTCACCACGAGCCGCGTCGGCTTGGCCGGGCGTGGCGTCTGATCGACGCGCTCGCCGTCGCCGTAGTCCTCGTAGTAGTCGTAGGGATAGTAGCCGTCGAGCGTGAGCTCGGTGACCGCCTTGCCCGCCTTGACGCGGACCATGTATCCGGAATCGGCGTCGCCCGGCGTGACGTCGAACTTGAACTTGCCGTTGACCACGGCGACCTCGAGCTTGCCCTCGGGCACCGTGCGGACCCGGCGGTCGTAGCGCGACTCTCCGGAGTCCGCGTCGTAGCCATAGCCGTAGTCGGCCGCGAGGTGAACGAGGTCGACGTCGAGCTTGGCCACGCCGGCCGGCACGAGCTTGCCCTCCCAGTCGACGACCACGCCCTCGACGCTGAACCTCTCGCCCGTCGTCGCGTGCGACGACCTGGTGCGGAGGCCGAGGTAGAACTTCTCGGGATGCAGCGTGGCGGTCGCCGTCCTCACGGTCGCGCGGCCGCTACCGGCCTCGAGCACGGACGCCCGGGCGGTCAGGGTGGCGGTCTGGGTGAACGAGGTCGCCGTCGCGCTGTCCGGACACGCGATCCGCACCGTCCCGCGCGGATCGAGCTGGTCGCGCGCCTCGCCGAGCGGCACCGGCTTGCCCTTGGGCTCGTCGAACAGCACCCTGGTGCCGATCAGGGCCTCTGGCGTCTTCGGCTCGATCGTCACCTTCATGCGCTCGGGCACGAACTCCTCGACCTGGAGGTCGAGCGACGCGAGCGGCTTGTCGGCGATCGCGAGCTGGACGCGCCAGTGGCCGGTGTCGGCGAACACGGGCAGCGCGTGATCGAGCGTCACGAGGCCCGCCGGATTGCTCTTGAGCGTGAGCTTGCGGACGACCTTGGCGCGCGGGTCGATCACCTTGACGTCGATCGGCACCGCGAGCTCCGGCGCGCGATCCCGACCGTCCCGCACGATCGCCGTCACGTGCGCCGTGTCACCCGGCCGGTACACCCCGCGATCGGCGAAGATCGCCGCGCGATACGGCGTGGTCGTGACGTACGGTGCGCCGGAGGTGCTCGACTCCGAGACGTCGGCGCGCAGATCCTCGTAGCGCAGGTACGTCAGGTCATCTCCCTTGCGCGCGATCAACGCGAACGGCTCGGCCTGATCCGGATCGCTGGCGTTCTTGCCATCGAGCGTGCAGCCGTGGTCACCAGAGGTCGAGCACTTCGCCACGACCTTGCCGCTCTTGCGGACCAAGCTGACCTCGACGCCGTCGAGCAGGTCCGCCGAGTCCATGCCGAGCGCCCACACCTGGACCGTCTGGTTCCACGGCTTGTCCTTGGGCGCGGTCTTCTTCGCGACGAGCGAGAGGTTCGTCAGCAGCAGGCGCGACGTGGCGTTCGTGCCGACGCCGGCGACCTTGAGCTCGAGCACGCCCTTCGTCGACGCCGGCAGCAGCGTCGCGACATCGAGCCAGCTGGTGGCCTGGAGGTCGGCATCTCCACGCAGCGGGATCGTCTTCTTGAGCACGACGTTGCTCGTGCGCTCGTCCGCGGCATCCGACCCCGTGTTGCCGAGCCAGAAGATCAGGTTCTCCGGCGGGACCTGGCGAACGATCAGGTTCACCTCCTCGACATTGAGGTGCTTGATGCCGAGGTTGTTCCACGCGGTGCGCGGCAGGTAGCGGCCACCCGCCGCGAACGACAGCTGCGGCTTGCGGGCCGCGACCGAGAACGAGCGCGAGAACGGCGCGAGCACCACGCCGCCATCGAGGGTGCGCGCCCCGGCGTCGATCTTGATGCTGTAGACGCCCCGCTTGAGCTCGCCGAAGATCCGGAAGCCCGTCGAGCCCGACGTGATGTAGGCCTTGTTGACCGGCGGATCGAAGTGGACGTGCGCGATCGCCTCGTCGGTCAGCTGGCAGCGCTCCGAGAGATTGTAGTACGCGGCACCGTCGTAGAACGAGCGCCGTCCCGGTGGCGACGCCTTGTCATCGCAGGCGATCTCGACGTAGTAGCTGTTCGCGCCTTCGACGACCTTGGCTCCCTTGATCGAGACCGCCTTGTCGCCCGTGACGGTGTACTCGGCACTCGCCCCCGTGGCCCGGGCGGTCGCCAGGGATGGCAGGTTCGCCTTCAGCGTGAAGCCCAGCTTGCTGCCGAGCTTGATCCGCGGGTCGACGATCTGGACCGTCATCACGTTCGGCGTCGTGTTGCCGCGCGCCGCGATCAGCGACACGTTGGTCGTCGGGGTGCCGTCGATCGCGAACGTCATCATGGCGCGCGCCACGTTCGGCAGCACCGGCCCCGAGAACGCGACCTGCATCGTCGCCTTGTGGCCGGCCGGATCGAGCTCCACGGGGGCCCAGCCCAGGAACTTGAACGCCGGGGTCTTGAACGAGTAGGTCCAGCTCTCGCCCACCGCGGGGCCGAGCTCGCCATCGCGGGTCTCGACGCGCGTCAGCTCGACCTTGTACGTCGTGTCGTACTCGAGCGCCTGGCTCGGCGTGAACTTCAGCTCGGCGACCCCGCTGTAGGTCAGCGTGCCGGTGACCTCGGGGGTCAGCTTGAGCACCGACCTGGAGGTGACGCGACCGACCTCGTTCTGCGCGATGATCGGCGTGCCGAGCGCGATCACGATCGCCGTCGGCGCCACGTTGTCCGAGCCGAGCTCGTGGATGATCGGGGCGAGCTTCTGAGGGGTGATCGCCGACCGCTTCGGCTCGTCCCCCGAGCCGGTCGAGTCGAGCTCGTCGGGCTTGGGTGTGGCGTCGTCAGACTTCTTGCCGCCGCAGGAGGCGAGCGTTCCCAGCAAGGCCACGGACATCGCGAAGCGTCGGATCATGATCAAGCCCTCTATCGGCCGACAACGCCGGTACAGGTCGGCTCATTCCATCCCGGCCGCCGGGCGCCCTCGTGAGCTCCGTTCGGACGGGCTATTGCAGCGCCGCTCGCTCGACGCTCCCGAGGATGGCGCTGCCGGACCCCATGCCCCCGAACAGGTAGATGAAGTTCCGCACGACCGCGCTCGTGGCGCGTCCCCGCGCGGTCGCCAGCGTGACCCCGGACAGCGGGGCGAACGTACCGAGCGTACCGTCGGGACCGATCGTCGCCCGCTCGATGGTGGCGAGCGCGCCGGTTGTATTCCCACCGCCAAGGAGGTACAGCGAGCTCCCCACGACCGCGCACGCGGTCACGCTTCCGTTCGGGCTGTCGAGGGTGACGCCCGAGACCGTCGTGAACGCGCCGAGCGAGCCATCCGCGTTGATCGGCGCCCGCTCGACGCTGGAGAGCGGGCCACCGATGCCGCTGCCGCCGATGACGTAGAGCGAGCTCTTGATCACGACGCTCGCGTGAAGGGATCGCCCGGCCTGGAGCGTGACGGCGAAGGTGGCGAAGCTGCCGATCGTCCCGTCGGCGTTGATCGGCGCCCGCTCGACGCTCTTGAGCTCGATCCCGTTATTTCCGCCCACGACGTAGAGGAAGTCGCCGATCACCACCGCGGTGGGAAACGCGCGCGCGGTGACGAGGTTGACACCGGAGACGGTGGCGAACGCCCCGAGCGAGCCATCCGGGTTGATCGGCGCCCGCTCGACGCTGCCGAGGAAGTTGACGCTGTCGGAGCCGCCGAGGATGTACACGAATCGCCCGACCACGGCGCTGGCGTGTTGCCCGCGCGCCGTCACGAGGTGGAGGCCGGTGACGGTCGCGAAGGTCCCGAGCGTGCCATCGGCGGCGATCGGCGCGCGCTCCACGCCATCGAAGCTGGTGCTGCCGATCTGGCCCCCGAGCACGTAGAGGAAGCTCCCCACGACCGCGCTGGTGAACACCGCGCGGGCCGGGGTGAAGATCGTGGCATTCGGGACAGTGGCAAACGTGGAGAACGCGCCGCTGCCGTTGAGCGTCGCCCGCTCGATGGTCGCCAGCTCGCCGGTTCCATCCGAGCCACCGAGGACGTAGAGGAAGTCGCCGGCGACCGCGGTGGAGAGCAGCCCGCGGGCCTTGGTGAATGCGAGCCCGGGCACCACCGCGAATGCGCCGAGCGAGCCATCCGCGGCGATCGTGGCGCGCTCGACGGTGGCGAGCGCGCCCCCGCCGAATCCGCCGAGCACGTAGAGCGCGCTCCCGACCACCGCGCTGGCGTGCGACGTGCGCGCGGTGACGAGCCCGGGCGCCGAGGCGAATGCCCCGAGCGAGCCGTCGCCGTGGATCGCCGCCCGCTCCACGCTCGTGAGCTCGGTGCTGCCGGTCGATCCACCGATCGCGTAGAGAAACCCGCGGACCACCACGGTCGTGTGGGAGCCGCGTGCCTGGGCCAGCGTCACATCCGGGACCGTGGCGAACGGACCGAGTGTCCCGTCGGCGGCGATCGGCGCGCGCTCCACGCTCGCGAGCGGCCCGAGATCGCCCTGTCCACCGACGAGGTAGAGGAAGTTGCCGATGACCACGCTCGTCACCCCGGCGCGTGCGGTGGCGAGCGTGACGCCGGCGACGGCCTCGAACGCACCCAGCGAGCCATCGCCGGCGATCGCCGCCCGTTCGACGCTGGCGAGCGACGTGGCGTTGCCCTGCCCCCCGATCACGTAGAGGTGATTGCCCAGCACGACGCTCGCGTGATTCGCGCGCGGTGTCGTCAGCGTGACTCCCGCGACCGTGGCGAAGCTGCCGAGCGAGCCGTCGGCGTTGAGGGTCGCGCGCTCGATCGAGCTGAGCTTGCCGGCGTTGCGCTGTCCCCCGATGACATAGATCGAGCCCTGGACGACCGTGGTCGTGGCGCTCGAGCGGGCCGCTGCGAGCGTGGTCTGTCGCCCGCCGTCGGCCTGGGGATGGATCCCGAGCTGCTGCGCCTCGAGCGCGAACGGAGGCCGCCGGAACGCCAGCGGGCCGACGCTCGTGCCTCCCGTGGTGACCGTGAGGTCCCCGAGGGTCGCACCGGCCGGGACGACCACCGTCGCGCGATGCTCGCCGAGCAGGGTGGCGGCCTGGGAGGCGCCTCCTGGGAAGTTGACCATCGCGCCCTGCGCGAACGTTCC
The DNA here is from genome assembly GCA_018262455.1 of Deltaproteobacteria bacterium. The sequence continues at coordinate 13,775 of JAGSPR010000269.1, forward strand.
TTCCAGCGTGATCGTGTCTCCCGTGTTCGCGACCTCTCGATCGAGGGCGATCAGCGCGCACGCGCTCGCCATCGTGTCGCACGCGAACGCCGCATCGGGGGCGGCATCGCCCCCGGCATCGCCCCCGGCGTCGCCCCCACTCCCCGGATCGAGCTGGCCGGTGCCGGGGATGCCGAACAGGCTGTTGCAGCCGCTCAGCACCAGGCACGCGAGCATCACGCCACGCGACATCAGAACGCTCCTCGGAGGACCAGCCCGGCGGTGCGTTGCCCGACGACCGGCGCGACGCTCGTGCGGCGCTCGGCGCGGCGTGGTGCCGTGACCCACAGGACCACGCCGGTCGCGGCGACGACGGCCCCGGCTACGATGAACAGCGTCGACAGCCTCCCCTTGCCGTGCGCGTCGTCGACGAGATCGACACCGGCCTGCGTCGGGCAGCGGCCGGTGTCGGCACAGCCCGCGTCCCTGGCGTCGTTCCACGTCGAGCGCGCCGAGAGCCCGAAGTAACCGCCGACGCCGAGCACGAGCACGCCCGCGCCGAGCGTGGCGAGGCCGACGAGCTTGCGCCTGCCGTGCTCGCCTGGGCGGGGCGAGGGGGTCGGCGTCGGCGTCTCCGTCGGCGGCTTCGAAGGCACGGGCTCGGACGCTGGCGTCGGAGCGAGCTTCGGGACGGTGACGTGCTTGAGCTCGCCATCGCGGATCGGGATGTCCTGCTTCGACGCCTGTCCGTTCGTGGCAGAGACGACGAGCACGTGCACGCCGGCATCGAGCTCGAACGGCTTGTCGAGCTCGCTCGAGGCGACCGCGCTGCCGTCGAGCTTGATCACGAGCCCGTCCACGCGATCGGGCACCTGGAGGGTGAGCCGCGCCAGCTTCGGCTCGAGCCGCGCGACATGCTCGGCCGCGGCCGCGGCCAGATCGGGATCGCCGAGGCCGTCGGCACGCCGGCGAACATCCTTGAACGTTCGCCAGGCCGTCGCGAGCCGGCCCTGCTTCTCGTAGCAGGCGGCAAGCAGCCCGAGCGGGCGGACCTGCATCCGCAGCCGGACGCTGGTCTCGAGCTTCGTGCACGCGGCGTCGTAGCGACTCGCGGCGAAGTCGTCTTGCGCCGCGCTGAACTCGCGCGCGGCAGCCTCGTCATCGGTTTCGGCCGACACCGTGCGCGCGCCGATCAGGAGTGCCACTGCCACCAGGATGAAACGAGCCATGCGATCCCCTATTTGTCGGAGCGAGTTCCAAACTGGCAGAGCGCGTCGTCACTGCGACACGGCTTCTTCGGCGGTGGCTCGGGCTTTGGCTCGACCTTCGGCTCGACCTTCGGCTCGACCTTCGGCTCGACCTTCGCTTCGACCTTGGCAGGCGCGGGCTTGGCAGGCGCGGCGATCACGGGCTTGACCGGCTTGGGCTTGGCAGCAGACCGCGTCGTCGTCGTGGTCACTGCCACGGGCGCTTGCGCGGGTGGCACGACGGTCGTCGTCGGAGCGGCCGGCGGCGGCGGCGGCGGCGCGGCCGGAGCGACCTCGCGCGCGACCGGCGCTTGCGGTGCAGGCGGGGTCGGCTCGGGGCCTCGTGGCGGCTGCGTGGACACGGCGGCCGATCCGTCCGACGATCCGCCCGCGGAGATCGCCACGAGCGCGACCGCGGCGACCGCGATCGCGCCGCCGATCAGGGTCAGCAGGACGCGCGGGCGGCGTGACGGTGGTGGCGCAGGCTGCACCATCACCGCAGCACTCAACGTGGTGTTCGCTGCGGCGACCGAGATCGGCAGCTTCGATCGCGGCGACGCCTCGGGCGGCTCGGTCAGTGCGGCGCC
>JAGSPR010000061.1 GCA_018262455.1 Deltaproteobacteria bacterium
CGGTCTTGATCGCCGTGCCATCGGCGAGCGTCACCGACATCGAGCCGATCGTCACCGTGGCCATGATCGTGTCGTCGCCGCCGAGCGTCGGGGGATTGGTCGCCGCGACGTTATCGACGAGGATCATGCCCACGCCGCCGGCGTTCTGGACGGCGATCGACTTGGCCTTGAACGAGCACGCGCCGCGATCGACGACGACGATCTTCCCCGTGACCACGTTCGTGAGCGCGCCGCAGGCATCGCTGACCGGGTCGGTGCCATCGTTCGCGAGCACGACGCCCGCGGTGACGTCGAAGCTCGCCGGGCCGAAGCTGGCGCCCTTGTTGGCGCGCGGCTGCCCGGCGACGCTCATCGTGTGGTCGTCCGTGCCGCTCCACAGGAACACCTGCATGCGCGGGGACATGCCGTCGCCGGGCGTCGCCATGTTCGCGTTGTTGCGCGAGCCGCCGGTCGCGTTGTCCTGGGCTTCCCCGATCACGACGTCGCCCTCGATGCCGCCGCGGCCGTAGTTCGAGGCCTGACCGTTGCCAGCGGTCTCGGTGAAGCCGGCGTCGTACCAGAAGTCGTGGAGCCAGTTGAGGTTGTAGAACAGCGACGTGATGCCGGCCATCTGCTGAGGCTGCGAGGTCAGCGGGCCGAGCGCGGTGTTGTAGCTGCGATCGAACACGCCGGGTGCGGTGACGCTGGCGCGGAAGTCGCCCGCCGAGAGGCCATCGGGAAACGTGAGATCGACATACGCATCGACGTTGTTGCCGAGCGTCTCGGTCGCTCCGACCGGGAGCCAGGGGTCGGCGAGTCCGCCGGCCGGATGATTGAGGCCATCGACGGTCACGAGCGACGGTGCGATGAACGCCGGGTACAGGCCGTTCGGGATGCCGGTCGGGTGCGGCGACGGATCGACCAGGGGGCCATCGCTCGGGTGGTTCTCGCCGGTGGGCTCTGCGAACACCCGGTAGCCGAACGCGTCGTCGATCAGGCTGCGCTGCGACAGGACCCTGCCGTCGTCGGAGATCACGGTGCGGAACGCGTCCCCGGTCGTGGAACCTGGTTTGTTCGCGTAGACCTCGATGAGCCACGCCGCGATCAGCCGGTTGCCGGAGCGATGCCACAGCTTGCGAGCCCGCGCCTTGGCGACCTCGATGCCGCCCGCGCGGCCGCCGAGCAGCTCGATCGCCGACGACGAGGCCCGACTGGTCGACAGCGCCCGGGCGTCGAACTCGATGCCGTAGAACGCGCCGACCGCGCGCGCGATCGCGCCGGCATCGTCATCACGGTATGCGGGAGCGTTGCGCGGCGTGTCGGTACCGATCAGGGTGCCGCTCGCCGTCACGAGCGCGCCGCTCGGGCGGACGAGCAGGCGGAGCTCTCCGCCCTCGATCGGCATGCCGTCGATCTGCTGGCCGATCCGCGCGATCGTGCCGCCTCGGACGGCGATCTCGCCGGCCGGCTCGAGGACTGGCATGGCTCCGGGGGCGATCTTCCACGCGCTCGCGATGCGGCCGAGGTGGAACCGTGCTGACTCGCTGGCGGTCGCGGCCGGCGCGGCCGGCGCGGCCTGGGAGGTCACGGCCTGCAGCAGGCGGGGCAGCCCGCGCTCGTCGATCGCGAGCGGCGTCATGCCGGTGGCTGCCGGGGTGGAATCCGGTGCAGGGAGGCGGTCGCTCGGTGCGTCACAGGCGATGACGATGACGAGCAGGAGCGAGGCGAGCCATCGAGCGCGAGCGATCATGCGGGCCGACCCTAGCACCGCGGTCCCGGACGGCGTGGGGTTACCGGTGATCGATGAAGCTCCCTCGATCCGTCATTCGGGAACGAGCTTGCCTTGCGCGTCGTGCACCGTGTAGCGACACGTCGGACAGCTCGTCGGGTACTTGAGGGGGAGCTCCCGTTTCAACTTCGCGGGATCGGCCGCGAGCAGCCGGACCCCGATCGCGACCCGCTGGACCTCGTCGGGCGTCGTGAACGGGCCCGCGAGCACCTTGCCGCCGCACACCACGAGCACGCCTTCGGCCGGCGGTAGCTTCTTCGACACCAGGCCGCACCGACTGGTCTGGTCGAACACCAGGAAGTCGCCGTCGATGAAGAACACCGGGGGTTGCATGGCGCTGGTGTCCGCCGCCGCGTCGATCTCGCGGACGAGCTTCAGATCGATCTCGCCCGCGAACGCGGCCTTGTAGCACCGCGACATGTACAGCTCGACGCTGTCGATCTCGTTCATGCACGCCACCAGGGCCAGCGGCCACGGTTGGCGCTTGCACTGGGCGACCTGCTCGGCGAGCGTGTCCGGAGTATTGGCGGCCTGCTCTTCGGGAAGCCCGGTGCGCTGGATCGCGTCGTACAGCCGCTGCAGCCCGGCCTCGCACGTCGGAGGACCGGCTGGCTTCACCGGCACGATCGCGCTGCCGGGGTCCGGCTGCGGAGCCGGATCCGGCTTCGGATCGACCTTCTTGCTGCACGCCGTCGAGAGCACCATCAAGCCGAGCAGGAGGGGGCGCATGATCGCGGGCGATTATACGGCATCCCGCGCCGGTGCTCCGACCGTGACAGGTAAGCTCGCCGCGTGACCACCCCCGACGAAGTCACCCTGCGCGACGCCGACTCGGTCGTGGGCATCGCCCCGCGCCGCGGCGCCATCACCACCCGGTTCGACATCGGCACGCGGCGCGTGATGTTCATGGATCTCGACACGCTGCGAGATCCGACGAAGAACGTGCGCGGCGGCAACCCCGTGCTGTTCCCGACCCCAGGCAAGCTCGCCGGCGATGCGTGGTCGTATGCCGGCAAGTCTGGATCGATGAAGCAGCACGGCTTCGCGCGCAACCAGGCATGGCAGGTCGACGCGATGACCTCGAGCTCCGCGGTGCTCTCGCTCGAATCCGATGCCACGACGCGCGCGCAGTTTCCGTGGGACTTCGTGTTCGCGATGACGTTCACGTTGCGCGGCAACACGCTCCAGCTCGAGCAACGGATCTCCAATCGCAGCGCCACCGCGATGCCGTTTGGCGTCGGCTTCCATCCGTACTTCTTCGTGCCCGATGCGGAGAAGCCCCGCGCCCGGATCACCACCGCCGCGCGCCGCGCGTTCGACAACGTCACCAAGCGCGACATCGAGCTCGCCGGCCCGATCGATCTGGCACAGCCCGAGGTCGACCTGCACCTGCTCGATCACGGCTCGACCGCGAGCTCGCTCGTGGGGCCGGGCGGCACGGTCCACCTCCGTGGCTCGGCCGAGTACACCCACTGGGTCGTGTGGACGCTCGCCGGTCGCGACTTCGTGTGCCTCGAGCCGTGGACCTGCCCGGGCAACGCGCTCAACACCGGCGATCGCCTGCTCGTGCTCGCCCCGGCCGAGTCCCGCACGCTCTCGCTCGAGATCGAAGCCGCCTGAATTCGAGAACTTTCCGAACTTCTTGAACGGCGATCGCGGCGGTGGGCAATCGGTGGGCAGCTGCACCTGGTGGGCAGCTCCATCTCGAAATCCCCCGCAATCTGGAGCCGGTGGCCGGGTATGATCCGGCGACCTGCGGTTTACGAAACCGCTGCTCTACCACTGAGCTACACCGGCTAGGTCGGACGTAACTCGTACCCGAGACACGCGAATCGCGCAAGCTCGCGCTCGCTTTTCTGGGAGCGGAGCTAGCGCGCGACGAGGCCGATCACGTTCGGCAGCGCCCACGGCTCGTGGTTGTCGTCGTTCTCGACAAAGCCCGTCTCGTAACTACCGACCAGCGACAGCGCGCCTTCGGGACCACGCGCGACGAGCGAGGCTTCGGGGCCACCTTCGAGGAACACGGCGCCCGTGAGATCGTGGCTGGCGAGCGTGGTCGCGAGCTCGGCCATCGTGAACGCGGCGCGGGCATGGAGGAACACCACCCGCCCGGCGCGATCCACGCCGATCCCGGCGGCGGAGTAGTGCTTCGGATCCTGCCAGGCCAGGGCGTGACCGTCGCAGTCGAGCAACCGGTAGCTCTGGACCAGCGAGCGATAGCGCCGGCGCAGGGTGGCGAGATCGAACCCGGGACAGCCCCGGCCGCCGACGACGACGGGCGGATCGCCGGGCGACACCGGATCCCAGGCGAAGAAGCCGCTGAACTTCGGGTTGTCGATGCCGCGGACGTTGCCGCCAGAGACGACGAGCCCCACCGGCGCACCGCCATCGTGGAACATGCCGGCATTGGTGACAGCGGCGAGCCCGGCGTCGTCGCGCCATGCGGTCGCGGGCTTGCCCTTGCCGTCGGCGGACAAGGCCACGAGGCGGAACCGCGCGAGGTCGGCACGCACGACGTCCAGACAGGGCGAGGCGCCGGCCGCCCGGATGCCCGCGATCGCCCACCGGTCCACCGTCAGCCCGGGTCCCAGGCTCGGCCGCTCGACCGGGCATGGCTCCGGGGCACCGACGGTGCGCGCGTCCCCCGGCGCGTCCCCCGGCGTGATCACCGGCGCGGGCACGGCGATCGAGTCGCCGCGCCCGCAGCCGGCGAGCACGACGACCGCGAGCCATCGCCCCCACACTGGCGGATCGATCGGCCTCAGCGCCATCTCGCGTTGATTGTCGAGCTCACGAGCTTGTCCGGTACGCGGACAACGCGCATCGGGCCGGTGCCATTCCGTGGATTGCACGCCAGGTGGTCGCCCAGGTCCCGTCAACCAGCGGCGGTGACGAGCGCGGCGATCGTCGCGGCGGGATCGGCGCTCGTCCAGGCCGCGCGGACGACGGCGATCGCATCGGCGCCGGCCTGCCGTGCGGCGCGCGCCCGCTCGGGTGAGTCGATACCGCCGACCGCCACGAGAGGGACCGGCAGCCGCCGGGCGAGGGCGGCGAGGGCGGCGAGGCCGAGCGGGTCGCCCATCCCGGCCTTGGACGGCGTCGCCCAGATCGGGCCGAGCTGGACCAGGTCCGCGCCGTCGCGGACCGCGGCGAGCGCGCCTTCGGTCGAGTGGCGCGAGCAACCGATCGGGAGTCCCAGGAGCCGCGCGTCCGCGATCGCCAGGCCTCGCTCGGGCAGGTGGACGCCATCGGCGCCGGCGGCTGCGGCGACATCGGCGCGGTCGTTGACCCAGACCTGTGCGCCGAGCGGACGAGCGATCGCGAGCACGGCCTGGGTGAACGCGAGCAGCGGCCCGCCGTCGAGCGTCTTGTCACGGACCTGGACGCGGACGGCACCGGCCGGCACCGCGGCGAGGATCGCCGCCAGCCTGTCGAGCATGACCGGCATCGAGCAGCTCGCCCGATCGGTCACCAGCACGACCCGAACCGTCACTCGATGAGGCCGCCGACCGGCGACGAGGCGTTCGCGTAGTCACGCCGCGGCATCCGCCCGGCGAGGTACGCCTTGCGGCCACCCTCGACGGCGAGCCGCATGGCCTCGGCCATCAGCACCGGCTTCCGGGCGCCCGCGATCCCGGTGTTCATCAGCACCGCGACGCAGCCGAGCTCCATCGCGATCGCCGCATCGGACGCGGTGCCGACCCCGGCATCCACGATCACCGGGATCCCGACGTTGTCGATGATGAGCCGGATGTTGTGCGGGTTGCGGATGCCGAGCCCCGAGCCGATCGGCGCGGCGAGCGGCATCACCGCGAGGCAGCCCGCCTCCTCGAGGCGCTTGCACGTGATGAGGTCGTCGGAGCAGTAGGGCAGGACCTTGAAGCCTTCCTTGACCAGCCGGCGCGCGGCCTCCACCGTCGCGGTGTTGTCTGGAAACAGCGTCTTGGGATCGCCGATCACCTCGAGCTTGACGAGGTCGTCCATCCCGAGCTCGCGCGCGAGGTGGAGCGTGCGGATCGCCTCGTCAGCGGTGTAGCAGCCGGCCGTATTCGGTAGCAGGATGTACTTCGCGCGATCGACCGCGTCGAGCACGGTCGGCTGCTTGCTCGCGAGATCGATCCGGCGCAGTGCCACGGTCACGATCTCGGCGCCCGACGCAGCGAGCGCGGCGCGCGTCTCGTCGAGCGATGCGTACTTGCCGGTCCCAACGATGATTCGCGACCGCAGCACGCGATCACCCAGCTTCCAGGTATCAGTCATCTAGCCTCCTCCTACGAACGTGACGAGCTCGAGACGATCCCCTTCGGCCAGGGTCGTGGTCGCGTGCTGGGCGCGCGGCACGATCTCGCGATTCCGCTCGACCGCAACGCGGCGCTCACCGAGGCCAAGCTCTCCCAGCAGTCCGGAGACGGTCGTGCCTACAGCGACGCTACGCGGCTGTCCGTTGATGACCACGTCGAGGCTCGCCGACATCGGGGCGCAACCTACCATTCTGGGTCCGGGGTGGCTTCCCCCAGGCGTACTCACTGGACCCCACCTCCGACACCTCAGCCCTCAAGTCAACCTGTGATGACCACGACATCCATGCCGTGGTCGAATAAGTAGTTGTGAAAGATTCGTCACTGTCGCAGGGGCAGAGCAGTGCGGCAACTAGCTGGAAGCACGTCCGGCGATGCGATCTCGCTCACGGGCACACCAATCGCAGAGGACAGCAACCGGGTCGTCACCCGAGGAGCTTATTTCCTATGACTTTTGGAATCGCCCGTCCTGCCACATCTCCCACCCCCATGATGCCGGTCCGTGTGCCTGACCCGCGCGTCGCGGGGGAGGATCCGGCGCGGATCCGAGCCACGATCGCCCGGGCGCCGCTGTTTGCTGCGCTGCCCATCACGGCCATCGAGGACCTCACGTCACGGGTCAGCGTCCGCAAGGTGTCCGTTGGGTCGGCCGTGGTGGCCCAGGACGAGCCAGGCGACGCGATGTTCGTGATCATGTCGGGGCGGGTCAAGGTGGTGATCTTCGGAGAGAACGGACGCGAGGTGACGCTGTCCTTGCTCCGATCGGGCGATTCGTTCGGTGAGATGTCGTTGTTCGATCAGGCGCCGCGCTCGGCGCACTGCCTCGCGATCGAGCCCACCACGCTCCTGGTGCTCTCGAGGGACGACCTGATGCGCCACATCCAGGCGCACGCACGGACGGCGATGAACCTGCTCGGAGAGATGGCGCGTCGCCTCCGCCGCGCCGACGAGACGATCGCGCAGCTTGCGCTGTGCGACGTCAACGAGCGGCTCATCCATCGCCTCGTCGGGCTGGCCCGCGAAGAGGGCGCCTCGGGGCCGGACGGTCTCGTGGTCCGCCGGCGCCCGACCCAGCAGGAGCTCGCGAACATGATCGGCAGCTGTCGTGAGACGATCTCGCGCGCGTTCAACCAGCTCGCTCGCGACGGCCTGATCATCCCGCGCGGTCGTTCGCTCGTGGTGACGCCTGCGCTGATCGAGCGCTCCGAGAAGAAGAAGGCCGCGTAACGAGCTCGGTCGTCCGCTGGCTTGACAGCCGACGGACCCAAGCGCCAGATCCCAGGGATGTTCGCGTCGACGATGATCCGACGTACCCGGGTCGAGGTCGATCTTGCGGCGATCGTCGGGAACGCTCGCCTGGTGCGGGCCCTCGCGAATGCCGAGGTCTACGCGGTGGTCAAGGCCGACGCGTACGGCCACGGGGCAGTGGCCGTCGCTCAGGCGCTCACCCGCGCGAAGGCCGCGTCCGGGTTCGCGGTGAGCCTGGTCGAGGAAGGTGTCGCGCTGCGCGAGGCCGGGGTGACGGCGCCCGTCCTCGTGATGGGTCCGAGCCAGCACGGGGGCGAGGACGAGATGGTGGCCGCCGGGCTGACGCCGGTGATCGGCAGCGACGAGGAGCTCGCGACGCTCGCCGCGATCGTCAACCGCCGCGGGGCTCCGATCGAGGCGCACCTCAAGGTCGACACCGGGATGGGCCGGCTCGGTGTGCCCGTGGCGCAAGCCGGCGAGCTCGCGATCGCGGCCGCCGCCGCCGGCATCCGGCTGATCGGGCTGATGACCCACTTCGCGTGTGCCGACACCGATGATCCGGCCGATCCAGCGTCGATGACCCGCGACCAGCTCCGGCGCTTCGCCGAGGCCGATCGCATCGTCACCTCGACCGGGGCGCCGCTGCGGATCCGCCATGCCGCCAACAGCTCGGGCGCCCTGATGTTTCCGGAGGCAAGGTTCGATCTCGTGAGGACCGGCATCGCGATCTACGGCAATGGACGGTGGCCCGCCGGGGCGATCCGCCAGCAGGCGATGCGGCTGGTCAGCGAGGTCGCGCAGGTGCGATCGATCGCGGCTGGCAGCTCGGTCGGCTACGGCGCGACGTGGCGCGCGAGTCGACCGAGCCGGGTCGCGGTGTTGCCACTCGGGTACGCCGACGGCCTGCCTCGGCGCGCCAGTGGGCATGCCCAGGCAGCGATTCGTGGCACGCGGGTCCCGCTCGTCGGCGTGATCAGCATGGACATCGCGCTTGCGGACGTGACCGACGCCCCCCACGTGCAGGTCGGCGATGCGGCCGTGCTGCTCGGACGCGCCAGCGACGGCGCATCGATCACCGCGGCCGAGTACGGTGGGTGGGCTGGACTCTCGGAGTACGAGGTCACCTGCGGGATGAGCAAGCGGGTGCCTCGCACCTACGTGGGAGATCCACCATGAGCACGGCCGACGACGAGCCGACCGTCGTGGGACCGCAGCCCGCGGCGGCGAGCTTGCCGGATGGCGCGGGGCAGCCGACGCAGGGTCCAGCGCCCGAGCCAAAGCCAGCGCCGGAGCTTCGGCTCGGGAGCGCGGTGTGGACCGGCGTCAAGGAGGCTGGCTCGCCGGTCGCGCGATTCCTCGACACGGTGGGCGGTCACCTCATGTTGCTGGGGCGGGCGATGTCCTGGCTGCCCCGTCGTCCGTACCGGCCACGGAACTACCTCGAGGCCGCCGAGTACATCGGGTTCGGCAGCCTGCCGATCGTGCTGCTCGTCGGCGCGTTCACCGGGATGGTGCTGTCGCTGCAGTCGGTGTACGCGTTCCGCCAGTTCGGTCTCGAGTCGTTTGCCGGCGGCACCACCGGCAAGGCGCTCGCGATCGAGCTTGGACCCGTGATGACCGCGCTGATGCTGTCTGGACGGACCGGGGCAGGGATCGCGACCGAGCTCGGCACGATGCGGATCTCCGAGCAGATCGACGCCCTCGAGTCGATGGCCGTCAACCCGGTCCAGTTCCTCGTGCTGCCGCGGCTGATCTCCGCGATGATCGTGACCCCGATCCTGACGCTGCTGTTCTTCGTCGTCGGGATGGGCGGGGCGTACATGGTCGCCGTGTTGATCGAGCATGTCGATCAAGGGCAGTGGGTCGCGAACGTCCAGGACATCGTGCTGACAACGGACGTGCTGCAAGGCCTGATCAAGAGCGTGTTCTTCGGTCTACTCGTCACGCTGATCGGGTGTTACCAGGGCTTCAACGCGACCGGCGGCGGGCGAGGCGTCGGCATGGGCACCACGCGCGCGGTCGTGACCGGCTCGGTGACGGTGCTCGTGCTCGACTACTTCCTGACCGATATCCTGCTGTCGCTGCTTGGCACCGGCAAAGCCGGGCCGTGACGTCGATCATCGAGCCGCCGGATGATCCCAGGGATCGCCACCGTCGGGGCAGCGGGCGAGGTAAGGTCGGCTCGGTGGAGAGCTCGCGCGTGTTGAGGTCACTGATTCCGGTCGTGGCAAGCCGCCATGATCGTGGAGGGCGGGGGTGAAGTCAGTCTCCGCTGGCGTCCGCGTCGCGATCCTGTTCCTGCTCGTCTCGGTCGGCGGTTACCTCGTCTGGAAGAACCTCGGGCAGAATCCGGCAGGTTCGAACAACTACACGTTGGTCGCGAAGTTTCGCGACGCCTCCGGGTTGCCCAAGGGCAGCAAGGTGGTGATCGCGGGCTTGCCCAAGGGCGAGGTCACGAACCTCCGGGTCGAGGGTCGCTACGCCAGGGTGACGTTCAAGATCGATGACGCGATCGAGGTGTGGACGTCGGGCGTGGTGATCAAGAAGGCGACCTCGCTGCTCGGCGATAACTACCTCGAGATCGATCCTGGCGAGCCCGTCAAGCAGCTCCCCGATGGCCGCAAGCAGTCCTACATCCAGCTCGGGCCAAAGTGCGCGACGTACCAAGACTCCGACGAGCGCAAGGCCGACGAGTGCCGGCAGGTCCCGAACGTCATCGAAGCGACCACGCCCGACCAGCTGCTCCATCGCATCGAGCAGACGATGCCGAACGTCGACCGCGTGCTCGAGAGCGTGCGCGATCTCTCCGAGGACGTGCGGCGGGTCGTCAACGGTCCGCTGCAGTCGGTGGCGACGCGCGTCGACGGCCTGGTCCAGCGCGAGTCCGACACGGTCGCGCAGATCATCGCGCGGGCCGATCGGTCGATGGGCAAGATCGAGCAGATCGCGAACGATCTGCGCAGCATCACGAAGAATGCCGATCCGCAGATCGCGCGGATCCTGAAGAACCTCGACGATGCGTCGACCGAGGCCAGGGACCTGGTCGCCACCGCCAAGAAGGAGCTGGCCGACACGGGCTCATCCCTGCGCACCAAGCTCGACAAGCTCGATGGCGTGATCGCGAACACCGAGTCGATCACCGACAAGATCGATGACGACAAGGGGACGCTCGGCCGGCTCGTCAACGATCCGGCGATCGCCGACAACGTCGAGGCGATCACCGACGATGCCCGCGGCTTCCTCGGGACGCTGTTCGGGATCAAGGCGTACGTGGGGCTACGCAGCGAGTACAACTACTTCGCACAGCTCGCGCGCCACTACGTGACGATCGAGCTTCACACGCGGCCCGACAAGTTCTACCTGATCGAGCTCGAGAAGGGCCCGCGCGGCGACTACCCGGCGGTCTCCCTCACGTTCGATCCGACGGTCGATCCGAACAACTGGATCCGCAAGAGCGTCATCGAGGACAAGATCCGCTTCACGTTCCAGTTCGCGAAGCGGTTCGGGTGGGCGACGCTGCGCTACGGCATCAAGGAGTCCACTGGTGGCATCGGCATCGACGCCGATGCGACGTGGCTCAATCGCCGGCTGCGGCTCTCGGCCGACCTGTTCGATGCCACGTTCGACAAGTACCCACGGATCAAGTTCACCGCGGCGGTGGAGGTGTTCCGCCACGTCTACGTCCTGGGCGGCGTCGATGAGCTCATCAACAGTCCGTCCAAGCTCAACATCGTGAAGGGCACCTCGGACGTCCCGATCCAGTTCGATACCTTCCACTACGGTCGCGACTACTTCGCCGGCGCGATGCTGCGCTTCAACGACGAGGATCTCGCCGCCTTGCTCAGCGTGGCGGGCTCCGCGGTATCGGGCGCGGCAAACTAGCGGCCCGCAATCGGCGGCAAGGTCACTTGTCGTGGGAGATCCGGACGCGGGCGATCAGCTCGCGGAGCTCCGCGTCGTCGACGACCGAGACCTCGCGGACGATCGCCTCGCGTGCGCTGCCGGTCGCGGGAATGGGGACGGGCCGCGGCGGGGGGACCGGGCGGGCGCGAGGCCGGAGCGAGACCGGATCGCGCCGGTTGCGACCGGCGAGCCGGAACTTCACGTCATCGAACAGCCGGGGCTCGCCGAGTCGTTCGAGCAGACCACTCACGAGCTGGGTGCGGAGCAGGTTGAGCTCGTGGAGCCACGCCGAGGTGGCGACCTCGATCCACAGGATCCGATCGAAGATGCCATCGGCGCGCGTGCGCTGCGCGATCTTGGGTCCAACGAGCTCGGTCCATTCGGTGATCAGCCGGCCGGCGCGGATCTCGTCGCTGATGCCGCGAAAGTCGAGCGCGGAGCGGACCGCCGCCGCCGCCGAGGTCGCCTCGAAGGCGCGCCGGGGCCCGGGGGGGCGAGCGCGATCCGGCCGCTTCACGTCACGCGGCTCGCAGGCGCCGGATCAGCTCGCGCAGTCGGCGATCGCCATCGCCGTCCCGGCTCATGAACCGCAGGCCCGAGCTGCCCGACGGCACGTGATACGAGACGCGGCCGGCGATCGCGATGGCCGCGGCGCCACCCGGCGGGACCACCTCGAGCGTCACCTCGGTGTCGATCGGCAGCGGCTGCGGGGTGGTGAGCAGCGCGCCACCCACCCCGATCTCCGAGATCGCGGACTCGATGAAGCTGGAGCTGTTGGGCAGCCGGTAGCGGACCATGACCGACACGGGGAGGCGCAAGTGACGGCGCCGTGCGACGTCGGTGCGGCTGCCCGAGAACACCTCGTGGAGGAACGTGAGCTTGATCTGCTCGTCGGCGGCCAGCTCGATCGTCCCTCCGGCGCGGATGCGCATCCGGGGCAGGGCGGGACGCCAGGTCTGGACCGTGCCGCGGATCAGCACCTTGTTGGGCAGGATCTGCGACGAGAGCTCGATGATGACCTGCTGGCCGGGCTCGAGCTCATCGGTGGTCGGCACGAAGATCGGATCGCCAATGGAGTCGCTGGACGCGAGTTCCCTCCACTCGTCCGCCGTTCGAATCCGTAACTTGAGGATGACCATCGCCGCGTTGAGGACCTTAACAGAACGCGTGGATCCGGGCCATTCGCGAATCCCCGCCAGGTGCAGCGCCGCGCAGAACCGGCGTCAGCGACGACCGAAGCGCAGGGACCACACCTTCAAGAGCGCCTCGGCAAAGATCGCACGCGACATCTTGGACTGGCCAACCCGGCGATCGATGAACACGATGGGCGTCTCGACGAGGCGCAGCCCCTGCTTGAGCGCGCGGTACTTCATCTCGATCTGGAAGCTGTAGCCATTGGAGGTGATCGTGCCGAGATCGATCGCCTCGAGCGCGGTCCTGCGCCAGCAGACGAACCCGGCCGTGACATCGCGGACATCGACGCCGAGGATCGTGCGGGCGTAGAGGCCGCCGCCGCGCGAGATCAGCTTGCGTCCAAACCCCCAGTTCTCGGTGCCACCGCCGGGCACGTAGCGCGAGCCGACGACGACATCGGCACCATCCTCGGCGAGCGCGAGCATCTGCGGCAGGTACGCGGGGTCGTGGCTGCCGTCGGCATCCATCTCGAACAGGTAGGGGTAGCTGCGCGCCAGGCCCCAGGCGAAGCCCTCGACATAGGCCGTCCCGAGGCCGAGCTTGCCGGCGCGGTGCATGACGTTGATTCTTGGCTGGGTGGCGGCGAGCTCGTCGAGCACGGCCCCGGTGCCGTCGGGCGAGTTGTCGTCGACGAACAGCAGGTCGGTCTGGGGCAGCGCCGCGAGCAGCCGCTCGGCGATGCCGCGCACGTTGTCGTGCTCGTTATAGGTCGGCACCACGATGAGCGACTTCGCCATGCGGCGCAAACGATAGCGATCCGTCGTGCCCGCCGCAACGCGCTATGCTGCCCATGGTGCGGTCATCCGTCGCGGTCCACCGACGTGCGTGGATCTATGTCCTGTCAGTCGCGGCCTTGCTCGTGCCGGCGGCGGGGATCGCCTACCTGGGGGCGGTGTCCTACCGGGACGAGCGCGGCGCCGTGTCGGCGCAGACCGACGGCCAACGCCAGGCGGCCCTCGGCATCGCGGCTCGGATCGATCACGCGATCGAGCAGGCCCTGGATGAGGCCGAGCGTGCGGTCGCCCAGGCCCCGCCTCCTGCCAGCCTCAGCACGCCGCTCGGGCGGTACTGGTTCTGGATCGACAACCAGCAGCAGCTCCGGGTGCCGCGCGCGGCCCCCGCCACGGTCGAGCTCGGTGGGGCGCTCGACCGTGGGGTCGGCTGCGCCGGCGGCCGGCTCGAGGACTGCGAGCGCGAGCTACGGACCCGGACCAAGCGCGCCCTGGAGCTGCATGCCGCGCTGCGTGCCGAGGCGAGCCAGAGCTGGGCGGAGGCGAAGCGGCTCTACCTCGCCGCGGCCTTCGAGGACACCGAGCCGGCGGCGCTCCTGGGGCTGGCTCGCGTCCATGCCGCGCTGGGCGATCCGGCCCGCGCGAGCCAGGCGCTCGCGGACCTCGAGCGCAAGTACGGGGACCGCACGTTCAAGGGCGTCTCGGTCCGGCTCGTCGTGGCCGCGCTGCGCGCCGAGGCGGCGGGGCCCGATGCGGTGCTCGACGTCGCCGAGGCCGTGCTCGACGCGCGCTACGGGCTCGATCCGATCGTCCGGCTCGGCGTGCTCGCCCGGCTCCGTCACGAGCTGGAGCGTCCGCCCCAGGGCGGGCGGCCCCAAGATCCCCCGCTGTCGGCCGCGCAGCTACGCCGCCGCACCGCGCTGGACGAGCGGGTCACCGCGATCCGCAGCGAGGCGCGTGCCGCAGCCGGCCTGGCCGACGAGGTGGCCGAGGTCGTTCGCACCGCGACGCCTGCCTGGCGCGGGCGGCCAGCGGCCCGCGAGCCGGCCCGCACGCTGGTCTATCGCCGGTGCGCCGATGGCAGCGGGATCGTCGGGGTCGCCGTCGACGCGCAGATGCTGGAGCGGATCGCGCTCGAAGATCACGGAACCAGCGTCGCCCAGAACGCCCGGCCCCTCGTACTCGCCGCGGGCGCCGTGCCCGGGCCCGACCTGCGCACGATCGTCCAGGTTCCGCTCGGCACGGCCCTCCCACACCTGTCGCTCGCGGTGGTCAATCCGGTCGCCGATCCGGATCCGCTCGACGAGGTGATCCGGGAGCGGTCGCGGCGACATGTCGCGTACACCTCGGCGCTCGCGATCGCGCTCGGGCTCGGCTTGCTCGCGACGATCCGCGGCGCGGCCCGGGCTCGCGAGCTCGCGCAGCTCAAGAGCGACTTCGTCTCCACCGTGTCGCACGAGCTCAAGACGCCGCTGACCTCGATCCGGATGTTCGCCGAGATGCTGGAGCAGGGCGTGGCCCAGGGCGACGCCGCGAAGATGGCCCGGTACCACGGCGTCATCGTCCAGGAGAGCCAGCGGCTGGGCCTGCTGATCGCGAACCTGCTCGATTACGCCCAGATCGAGCGAGGCAACCGGCGGTACACGCGCAGTCGCCAGCAGATCGGGCAACTTGCCCGCCAGGCCGTGACCACGTTCGAGACCCTGCGCGATCCCGATCGTGGCGGGAGCAATTCGATCGAGGTCGAGGTGTCTCCCGAGGCGATGCGGGCAGAGGTCGAGACCGATCGTGACGTGGTCGTCCAGGCCGTCTTGAACCTGGTCAACAACGCGGCGAAGTACGGAGGCGCGGACGGCGCGATCGCGGTGACGGTGGGGGCCGATGCGCAGGCGGTTTCGATCGGGGTACGCGATCACGGGCCGGGGATCCCGGCCTCCGAGCAGGCGCGGATCTTCCGCGAGTTCTACCGCTCGCCCGAGGCCTATCGCTCGGGGGTCGAGGGCACAGGGCTCGGGCTCGCGCTCGTCAAGCAGCACATCGAGGCGCTCGGGGGCTCGGTCGAGGTCGCGTCGACGCTGGGCGAGGGTTCGACGTTCACGATCCGGCTGCCCCGCGCCGGGGAGGCCACCCCATGACCCGGATCCTCGTCGTCGAAGATGATCCCTCGATCCGGCTCGGGCTGGAGGACACGCTGCGCGCGAAGGGCTACGAGGTGGAGGTCGTCGGGCGCGGCACCGAGGGCGCCGAGCGGGCGATCAGCGGCCGCTACGATCTGGTCGTGCTCGACGTCATGCTGCCCGACATCGACGGCTTCGAGGTGTGCCGGCGAATCCGCAACAGCAAGGGTGCGTCGCGCAGCCTGCCCGTGATCATCCTGTCGGCGCGCGGCGCCGAGCTCGATCGCGTGCGCGGGCTCGAGCTCGGCGCTGATGACTACGTCACCAAGCCGTTCTCGCTCATGGAGCTACTCGCGCGTGTCGCGTCGGTGTTGCGGCGCGCGCAAGGGGAGCCCACCGAGCCCGCCGGCCTCGCGTTCGGCGATATCGAGATCGATCTGGTCGGACAGGTGGCGTCGCGCGCCGGCCAGCGCATCGAGCTGCCGAGCCGCGCGTTCGCGATCCTGAAGGTGTTCGCGCGACGTCCCGGCGAGGTCGTCAGCCGCGACGTGCTGCTCGACGAAGCCTGGGGCTACGAGGACTATCCGAACACCCGCACCGTCGACAACCACCTCGTCAAGCTGCGTCGTGCGCTCGAGGTCGAGCCCGAGCGACCGCGCTGGCTCGTCACGATCCACGGCGCTGGCTACAAGCTCGACGTCCCGAAGGACTCGGTCCGCTGGGCCGGGCGGTGACAACGTCGTGACAAGGTTTTGCGAAGCCGTGACGATGCGAGGCAAACCGACGACGCGCGGGGCGCACGCGACGCGTATCACCGGTAGAGGCGAGGCGATGGCGCCGGCGTCCGGGCACCGACCATCTGGGAGGACCTGCTCGGGTGCCGGCGTCACGCCGGTTTTCCTGGTGCTCGTCCTGGTCGGCGCGTGTGTCGTCGCGAGTGTCGGCGCTTGTGCCGAGGACGCCCCGCGGCGCGCCACGCCGGTGGCCGCCCCGGCAGAGAGCCACGCCGCGGCCGATCCCGCGCTCGGCATCACCACGGATCTGGATGGGGCCGCGCCCGCGTTCGGCGATGCCGTGCTCGCGGAGCTGACAGGCGATCAGGCCGCAGCACGGGCCGCGTACGAGCACGTGCTCGCCTCCTCCGATGTCCCCGCGGCACTCGCGGCCCGGGCCGCGCTGTTCCTCGCGCAGATGGAGTCTCGGGCGGGCCGGACCCGGCACGCCCTCGATCTGGTCGCCCGGGCCACGGCCCTGGCGCCCGCCGATACCGTGATCACCCAAGGCGCGGCCGCACTTCAGGCAGACGTCGTCGTCGCGGCGGGCGAGGGCGACGTCCGCGGGCCGCGCCTGGGAACGCCGCTGACCAGCGTCCCCCCCGAGCTCGCCGAATCGTTCGCGGCAGCCGAGCGGGCGTACGGCCAGGTCCACAAGGTCAGGCTGCGGATCCTGATCGAGGCGCTGTCCCGCTCGATCAACGACAAGATCAACCTGACCGCCGGCGTCGTCGCGAAGTATCGCGGGGTCGCCGAGCGCGGCGGCCTCCCGCACATCGCCGCCACCTATCGCGTTGGCAGCCTGTATCACGACCTCGCACTCGATCTCGCGTTCGCCGAGCTCCCGCCCGAGCTCGAGGCCCGCTCTGCGGAAGGCGTGCGGGCGACGTTGCGCGGCCTCGCGATCACCTACCTCAAGAGGGCGGTCTCCGAGTACCGCGCGTGCGTCGATGCGTCGCAGTCGGCCGACTCGGAGCTGTGGCGGTTCGCCGCCGAGACCGACATGCGCCGCGCGCAGGACGTGCTGCGTGCCGCGGGCGTCCGGATCTGAGTATCCTCGGACCGTGGTTGTCGTCTCGATCGATGGAGTGCTCGTCGCGCCCGCGGAGGCGCGGATCTCCGTGTTCGATCGAGGGCTGCTCTACGGGGATGGCTGCTTCGAGGTGCTGCGGACGTGGGATGGCGTCGCGCGAGATCTCGAGGCCCACCTCGATCGCTTGCTCGAGACGGCTCGATTCCTCGCGTTGAAGACGACGGACCGAACGAACCTCGAGGACATCGTCTGCCGGACGATCGCCGCGGCTGGGCGCGGCGAACACCGAATCCGGATCGTGCTCACGCGCGGGCCCGGTGGGCTCGGGCAGCGGTTCGCCGAGCTCGGGCAGGGCCACTCGATCGTGATCGTGGAGCCGCTCCCGGTGCAGCCGAGCGAGGTCACGCTGGCCACGGTGGACTGGCCGCTGCCAGGCGGACGCGGTCGCGGTCACAAGACCCTGGCCTACCTCGATCATGTGATCGCGCACGAGCTCGCCCGTGCCGCGGGCGCCGACGAGGGCGTGCGGCTCGATCCCGGGGGCCACGTCGTCGAAGGTGCGACCTGCAACCTGTTCCTCGTCATCGCCGGGACCGTGGTCACGCCGGCCGTCGAGCTGGGCGCACTCCCGGGGATCGTCCGCGCGCGCGTGCTGGGCCTGTGCGCACGAGCTGACATCGCCACCCAGGAGCGAGCGGTGTCGGTGCGCGAGCTGCACGACGCTGACGAGCTGTTCGTGACCAGCTCGCTGCGCGGCGTGGTCGCGGTCACCGGACTGGACAACGACCGGTTCTCCGCCGGTCCGCTGACCGCCAGACTCGCACACGCCTACGCCGCCACGATGCGGTCTCGTTGAACCTCCCGCCGACGCGCCGGGCTGCTATATAGTCGCCGACGTGGCCAAGGATGTAAGGGCGTTGCGAGAGGAAGCCGCGGCGGCCACCGCCGGCGGCAAATTCAAGCGCGCCCTGGGTGCCTATCTCGAGCTCGAGCGGGCCGAGCCACGCGAGGCGCAGTGGCCCAAGCGAGCGGGCGAGACCTATCGTCGGCTGGGTAACACCAAGAACGCGATCGAGGCGTTCAACCGCTCCGCCGAGCGCTACGCCCAGAACGGCTTCCTGGTCCAGGCGATCGCGGTGTGCAAGCTCGTTCTCCAGATCGACCCGCAACACGCCGACACGCTCCGCCGTCTCGCGCAGATGAACGAGCAGATCGGGGCGGGACCGACGCGCGCCGCCAACATGGCCGAGAACAACCCCGGGCTGCACGCGAACCCCAACGTGGCCGCGCTCCGTCACGGGACCGTGCCGCCGCGGAACGCTACCCAGCCGCCATCGACGCGGCCCGCGCGCGACACCGTGCACCCCCGGCTGCGCCGTGACACCGATCCGCTGGACGCGCTCGCAACCCGTCGCCCCGAGGTCGATCCGGTCGACGCGCTCAATAACCCACGCAGCCGAGACAACACGCCGCCCGTGATCGCGGTCTCGCGCACCAAGAGCAAGCCGATCACCTTGCCGCCCGACGCGGCGCTCGACAGACTGCACCTCAGCAAGGAGGTCCCCGCGTCGCAGCTCCGCAGGCCGTCGATGCCGGGCATCCACGTGATCCCGCTGGACAAGGACCTCGGCGACGAGCCGGCGGACGACCAGCGGGACTCGGTGCCGGAGATCGAGATCGCGCCGTTGGCCGTCGAGCAGGAGGTCGACGAGTCCACCGAGCTCGAGCTGTCCGATCTCGAGGAGGTTCCTCTCCCGGCGCCCCGCGCGATCGGCCTGGCGGCACAGCGCGTTCTCGCAGCCACGCCACTGTTCGCCGGGCTGCCGCGCGAAGCGCTCGAGGCGCTCGTCGAGAACCTGTCGCTGGTCCCGCTCGAGCCCGGCGAACACCTGTTCGTCGAGGGGGACCCGAGCGATGCGCTCTACGTGATCGTCGAAGGCGAGGTCTCGGTGCAGGCCGAAGGCCCGCCGCGGGTCGAGATGTCCCGGCTCGGCCCGGGCTCGTTCCTCGGCGAGGTCGCGTTGATGACCGACCAGCCCCGCACCGCCACGGTGACCGGGTTGACCACGGCGGAGCTGCTGCGCATCGATCGTGCGACGCTGTCCCGCGTGCTCGGCAACCACGGCGACATGCTCCGCCCGGTGCTCCGGTTCGTGCGCGACCGGCTGGTCGATCGCTGGACCCGGACGAGTCCGCTGTTCCGGCCGTTCGACGACACGCAGCGCGCGGAGCTCGCGGCCAAGTTCGACTTCCTCGAGATCGACTCCGAGACCAAGTTGCTCCGTGCCGGCGTGCGGCCCGACGGGCTCTACATCGTGCTCGCCGGCCAGTTCGTCGTCAGCAGGGACGGCTCCACGATCGCGACGCTCGGGGCAGGCGATCTGATCGGTGAGACCGCGCTGCTCTCGGGCGGGGCGTTCAAGAGCGACGTGACCGCGCGCGGCCGAGGCCTCGCGTTGTGCCTGATCGCGTCTGACTTTCGCGAGGTGATCATGACCCACCCGCACGTGCTGGAGTACATCGGCGAGCACGCCGAGCACAGCCGCCGCCTGCACATCCTGTGAGCCGTCGCTACTTGTTCGCCGGCAGCTGATCGATCGGGATGGCTCCCTTGGTGGGGGCGGTGTCGTTCGTGGGCTCCTCGGTGGCAGGTCCCAGCGACCTGCCGAGCGGGTTCCAGCCAAGGCTCGCCGCGATCAGGCCGCCGCCGAGCAGCAGGTAGACGATGCCGATCAGCAGGTGGGTGCGCTTGCCCATGCCGTAGAGGCCCTTGCGCTTCTTGTCGAGCAATTCCTTCTCGTCCGAACGGAAGGCCAGCCGGATCCGGATCAGCCCGAAGCTGATCACCAGGATGGCTACTCCAATGGTCACCCAGACGGGGATACGCATGCCCGGAGACGTACCATTGTCCAGAGTCTCGGTCCCGCTGCCTTGGGACGCATAGCTTTGTTGACAGCCGCGCGCTGCCCGAGGCAAGTTCCCCCCCGCGGCGGCATGCAACCTCAGCCGAAGTATAAGAATTCCGCGGCGTTCTATGACGTCGATGGAACGTTGATCAAGATCAACATCGTGCACGCGTTCGCGTTCTACGCGTCACGTCATCCGTCGCTTGCCGAGAGTACCCGCCGCACGATCAAGACGGCGCTCTCGATCCCGGTGTTCTGGGCAGCCGACAAGCTCAGCCGCAAGTGGTTCAACGAGATCTTCTACCGGTCCTACGAGGGCGCCAGCGAGGATCGCCTGGTGGTCCTCGCCGAGGAGCTGTTCGAGGACGTCATCAAGCCGAACATCTATCCGCGCGCCAAAGCGCTGATCGACGAGAGCCGGCGCGCCGGTTGCCGCCAGGTGCTGCTCTCGGGCGCGCTCGACTTCACGATGCGGCCGCTGGCCCGCTATCTCGGCGTCGACGACCTGATCGCGAACCAGCTCGAGTTCGTCGATAACTACGCGACCGGCAAGCTGAAGAAGCCGTTCGTCGCCGGCGCCACGAAGGCCGATATCATGCGCGCCTACGCGAAGCAGCACGGGATCGACCTCGGCGAGTCGTGGGCCTATTCCGACAGCTTCAGCGACTACGCGATGCTCGCCGTGGTCGGACATCCCACCGCCTGCAACCCCGATCTGCGGCTGCGCTCGATGGCGCGCTCCTACGACTGGCCCGTGCTCGATCTCGACGAGGATCCCGCCAAGTCCGTCGCGCGTCGCCCGCAAGGGCTCGCGCCGGTGCGCAAGCTGCGAACCGGACGATCGAGCCTCAAACCGAGCAGTAAGGACTGACATGCGCGCGATCCGCCCCAAGACCCGCTCCCACACGCGCGAGCACATCGTCACGATCGACACCGACTCGGCGCCGCGCATCATGTTCAACGGCGAGAACCTGATCTGCGAGGATCTCCCTGTCGGCACCCGCGTCATCTACCCGAATCGCCCGATGACTGGCGTGGCCAACCCGCAGGCCACGATTCGCTACGCGCTCAACCATCCCGAGGACAGCGAGCCGCTCCACGCGATGCTCCAGCCCGGGATGAAGGTCACGATCGCGGTCGACGACATCTCGATGCCGCTGCCGATCATGCGCACCCCGGACGTCCGCCAGATGGTGCTCGAGATCGTCTGCGAGATGCTGGCGGACCACGGCGTCGATGACGTCCACATCGTGATCGCGCTCGGGCTGCATCGCCGGATGCACGACTGGGAGATCAAGCGGATGGTCGGCCAGAAGGTGTGGGACGCGTACTGGCCGGATCGCCTGTACAACCAC
>JAGSPR010000270.1 GCA_018262455.1 Deltaproteobacteria bacterium
GCGGGATCGAACGGCGGGAGCTTGCCGTGGACGACGGCGGTCGGGACCTGGTCGCTCATGTGCGCCGAGGCGTAACACGCAAGCGCACCCGATGACGAGCACGGACGTGGGGACAGGTCCGGATGACCGACCACGGGCTCGATCCCGTGACGTAGGGCCAGCACCCGCGATACAACGCGCCATGCCGGTTCGCACGATCCTCCCCGAGAAGAAGCTCCAGAAGGCCCTCGATCGCGTCCAGCGCGCCCAGACCCGCGTGTTCGACCGCTACCCCGGCGACTCCGGCGCGCGCCAGCCCGTGCACACCGTCTACGGCGGCGCGCACCTGTTCACGGCCGACACCGCGAAGAAGCTCGGCGAGCTGGCGATCCGTGCGCTCGACACCTACGCGCCGAACGCCGCCACGTTCGCCGAGGCACTCGGGATCCGTGGCGAGCTCGCGCCCAAGGTCTACGAGCGGGTCCGCAGCAAGCTCGCGCGCGAAGCCGTCGAGGACTTCCGGATCGACTTCGAGGATGGCTATGGCAACCGCCCCGACGAAGAGGAGGACGGCCATGCCGCCTCCGCAGGCCACCAGGTGGCTGCGGGGCTCGCGGCCGGCACGCTGCCGCCGTTCATCGGCATCCGCATCAAGCCCCTGACGCGTGACCTCGCGGCACGCTCGCTGCGCACGCTCGACGTGTTCCTCAGCGAGCTGCTCGACAAGAGCGCCGGGCAGCTGCCGCCGAACTTCGTGATCACGCTCCCGAAGATCCTCTGCAAGACCGACGTCGAGACCCTGGTCGACGTGCTCGAGATCTTCGAAGACCGCGCGGGCCTCGATCACGGCGCGCTGCGCATCGAGTTCATGGTCGAGACGACCCAGAGCATCTTCGATCCGGAGGGCCGCTCGATCCTGCCCCGCCTCCACCGCGCGGCCGCGGGGCGGCTCACCGGTGCGCACTTCGGGACCTACGACTACACCGCGAACTGCGACATCACCGCCGCGCACCAGCACATGCGGCACCCGGCGTGCGACTTCGCCAAGCACATGATGAAGGTGGCGTTCGCAGGGACCGGCGTGATGCTGTCCGATGGCGCGACGAACATCATGCCGGTGCCTCCGCACCGCGGGAAGGACCTCACCGAGGACCAGAAGCGCGACAACCGCGCCGCGGTGTTCTCGGCGTGGCGGCTCCACGCCGACGATCTGCGCCACTCGCTCGTCAACGGCTTCTACCAGGGCTGGGACCTCCATCCCGGCCAGCTGCCGACGCGCTATGGCGCCGTCTACGCGTTCTTTCTCGATGGCCTCGCCGCCGCGTCCGACCGGCTTCGTAACTTCGTCGACAAGGCCGCCCAGGCCACGCTCGTCGGCGACGTGTTCGACGACGCCGCGACCGGGCAGGGCCTGCTCAACTACTTCCTGCGCGGCATCGCGTGCGGCGCGGTCACCGAGCAGGAGGCGCTCGCCACCGGGCTGTCACTCGAGGAAATCCGCGCCAAGTCGTTCGTCAAGATCATGGCGGCGCGGCGCGCCAAGCCCGAGCCGCAGTAGCCCGGGGGGCCGTTCTTGGGGGGCCCCCCAAGGGGGACCCTTGCCGTGGGGTGATTTCGATCCTTGCTTCGCTGCGGACCGAAATTGATCGATCCGGCGCGGGCCCCGTGCATGGGTTGGCCTTACATGGTTGCGGTCGAGCGCGCTCTCATGTAGACACTCCTTCCACACGGCGGACGTAGCTCAGTTGGTAGAGCGCCAGGTTGTGGTCCTGGATGTCGCGGGTTCGAGCCCCGTCGTTCGCCCCAAAGTTTCAGGTACTTCGACGTTAGGCCGAGCGGTGGCAGCTTCGCCAGTATCGCGTTTCGCGGCGGGATCTCCGTCCCTGCCACTGCCCACGCGATCGAGGCTGGCGGGACGCTCACCGACCTCCAGTTCGGTGGCGACAGCGTCTCGGGCGAGCCTCTCGGCCGCCCTGTGCTCGTTGCCCGGCTCGTTGCCGCGTCCAGTGAGATCGCCGCCGACGCTCAAGGCGATCCGTTCGCCATCTGGCCCGCAAGACCGTGTCTACCGAAGCGCTCACCGACGCATAGGCTCGACTACGAACTACTGAGAAGAACGAAGGGATTGGATCTGCTCGAGCGCCTGCTCGTAGATCGAATACTGCTCTCCCTCGCTTTCTTCGGGATCAATATATTTCATCCATACCCCATGGCCGGGATTCTCTCGCGAGAGCCTGGCTCGGTGATCGCTCACATCTCCGCCGGCGTCAGCCCACTTGACTTCCCCATCTTGCATCAAGATGTACTTCCCGGCGTACCGGTCGGTGATCTGCTTCTGGTTGTCGAGATAAACCATCGCCTGCTCGACCGTGGTTCGCCGCCAGGAAATGATCCGCTCATTCGAATCCATCTTCTTCGTGAAGAACTCACCCAGGGCAGCCTGCGCTTCCGTCTGAAAATCAATCTGCTGGAGATCGACGGTGCCAAAACCGCTGTTGGCAGCGATGAGCAAATGATTCCTTTCGCGGTGAAAGGGCGGCGTGAGCCAATCGGATCGGGGATCATGCCCCATCAGGTGGGTAATGCATGCATCGGTCGATGTCACCTGATCGCCGGCGACTAGCGTATCGCAGATACGGGGATGTTCGCCTTTGCCCCACTCTTCACCGGCCTGACAAACCAGCGCGTCAATGATGTTCAGCGCCGGGTTGAAGAGTCGTCCAAGGTCAGCCAGCAGATAGGGCAACCGCACCAGGTGGTGGTAGTAGGTCCGCGGGCGGCCACCCGGCAGCATGGGCATCAGACCAAACAGGTTCTTCATGCACAAGGTCACGCCCATGAACAGGTGGTTCTTCATCTTCTGAACCGATACGAATTCATCTGCATCCAGGACCGACTGCTGAACGGGGTATTTCTGGAACATCAGCCCCCCGCCCGGTACCGGAACCCACCGCACCGGCTCATCATTGCCTTCGAACAAAGGCACCTCAAATTCATCGAGGAGCGGTAGGAGGGTATTGAATTCTTTGCGGCTCCCGCCCTCGGGAACCTGTGACACGCCGACATCCACGACGAACAACTCGGCGCGAGTGCGCTCGCGCAGCAGACGCAACGTGGCGCGTGCAACGGGGTCGCTGACAAGCTGCTGGCGCTGGCCCTGGTGCATCACCACGTCGTCAGGCGGGTATTCTTGATTGAACTTGATGGCAATCCTCCCAGCCTTCTCAAGTCGCTCCCAGGTTCGTTCCAGTGGATCGGTGGCGCGGCGCAGCGCGCGATACACTTCTTCGTCACTCGACCGGAAATCGCAGTGCACCGCTCGCACGCGGTAATCTTTCCCATTCGCCTTGTGACTCATACATCCCTCTATTGGAAGAATCGGTTCCGCCAGCAAGTCGGGCGAACGCGGTGAATCTTCGGTGCGGTCCCGTTGGAGACCATTCTAATCATAGAGAAGATACATCTGGAGTCAGCAGCTTCAAGTAGGCGCGCAGGCGCGGCTCGAGCGCCCGCATCGCACTGCCGCGATGAGAGATCGCATTCTTCGCGGCGTGACCGATCTCGGCCATCGTCTGGCCGTTCGGCAGCAGGAACAGTGGGTCGTACCCGAAGCCGCCGGTGCCGCGCGGGATCTCGAGGATCGTGCCCTCGCACACGCCGTCGGCGGTCAGCGTCTCGCGCCCGAGTGGACCGGTGACGTCTGCGAACGCGAGCACCGCGCGGTAGCGAGCGGTCCGTCGCTCCACGGGAACACCTGCGAGCTCGGCGAGCAGCTTCGCATTGTTGGCGTCGTCACCGGCGCCTCCGGCGTAACGTGCACTGTAGACGCCTGGCGCGCCACCGAGGGCGTCGACCTCGAGCCCGCTGTCATCGGCGAGCGCAGGCAGCCCGGACGCTTGCGAGATCTCGCGGGCCTTCTTGATCGCGTTGCCGACGAACGTGTCGGCATCCTCCTCGACTTCGGGGAGCGCTCTGCCGCAGCGTGCGGCGGCCTGGTCGACATCGAGCACCGCGA
The DNA here is from genome assembly GCA_018262455.1 of Deltaproteobacteria bacterium. The sequence continues at coordinate 3,995 of JAGSPR010000270.1, forward strand.
TCCCGCCGAGCAGCTGCCGCAGCTCGACGAGCTTGCCCTTGTTGCGGGTGGCGAACACCACCGAGCGGCCTTGCTCAGCGTTGTCCATCGGCGATCCTGCGCTGCGCAGCAGCGAGCTCGCGGAGACCTCCGCTCGCGAGGTCGAGCATCGCGTCGAGCTGCTTGCGATCGAAGGTGCCCTGCTCGGCGGTGCCCTGCACCTCGATCAGGGTGCCATCCTCCGTGCCGACCACGTTCATGTCGACCTCGGCCCGCGAGTCCTCGACGTAAGGAAGATCGAGCACGACCTCGCCATCGACGACGCCGACCGACACCGCGGCCACCGGTGGCCTGAGCGCCCGGGCATCCGGGAGCACGCCCTCGCGAACGAGCTTGCCGATCGCCAGCGCCAGCGCCACCCACGCGCCGGTGATCGACGCCACGCGGGTCCCCCCGTCGGCAGACAGCACGTCGCAATCGACCGCGATCGTGCGCTCACCGAGGAACTGCAAGTCAACTGCCGCGCGCAGCGACCGCCCGATCAGGCGCTGGATCTCCTTGCCGCGTCCACCCGGGTCGCGCTTGCTCCGCGTGTGCGTGGAGCGCGGCAGCATCGCGTACTCCGCGGTGAGCCAGCCCTGGCCCTTGCCGACCAGGAACGCGGGCACGCCCTTCTCGACACTCGCGGCGCACAGCACCCAGGTATCGCCGAGCTTGATCAGCGCGGAGCCCTCCGCGTGTTTCTGATAGTGCGGGATGATCTCGAGGGTGCGGAGCTGATCGGGACGTCTGCCATCGGGGCGCATGATGGCGGGCAGGCTACCTCAAAGCGGGTGATCCAGCCCTCGATCCAGCGCCGGGCGTTCGGCCGTCAGGTGTTGTCGCGGGTGAGGCGCTTCGCCGCGTCACGCACCGCGTGCGGGTAGGCGGTCTGCTGCGTCGCGGCCTTGAGCTCGTGCTTCGGCATGAGCCGGAGCACGCGCAGGATCTGGTCCGCTCCGAGCCGGGGGTTACCGAGCAGGGCGCGCCTGACCTCGGGAATCTGCAGCCATCCACCGTTGCCGACGATCATCTCGAGCATGAGCCGTGGCAGCGTCCCCATCCGGGCGATCCGCGCGACCTCGGGTGCGGTCAGGCGCGGGTTGCGCAGCAAGGCTTCCCACACGTTCTTGCCGTAGATCCGCTCGAGCGTGATCCGCTCGTTCGGATCGCTGCTGTTCGCCTTCTTGATCTGATCGCGCATCGAGAGGCCGCGTAGCCGCTCTTGCATGTTGAGCGCGAGCTTGCCGCGCTCCTCTGCCACAGGCTCGGCGGACTCGGTGGTGGCGGCAGCGTCGGCAGCGTCGGCAGCGTCGGCAGCGTCGGCAGCGTCGGCAGTGCCGGCGAGCTCGCCAGCGTCGGCGGAGCAGGGGGCATCGGCGAGCTCGGCGGAGCTGGCGGTGTCGACGGAGCTGGCGGTGTCGGCGGAGTCTTCGTCGCCCGCGCGGTCGAGCTCGAGGTCATCGAGCGCGCCGATCTGGCGCTCGACCATCGCGTTGAGGTCCGAGAGTGCGGACGTGGCCGCCCACTCCGCATCGGGCCGCGTGCGACTGGACACCCCGACCGGACTCTCCGAGCTCTCGAGGTCTTGCCACGTCGCGGCACCGAGTCGATCGTCGGCAGGTGGGCGGTCCGCGGACGCGCGGACGCCGTCCGAGCTTCGGATGCTGCCGTCCGAGCCGCGGACTCCTGGGTCCGATCGTCGGACACTGCCGGCCGTGCTCCGGATGCTGCCGTCCGCGTTGAGGATCCCGTGGTTGAACGCCGGTACGAGCGGCGCGGCCTTGTGCGTGACGGGCAGGACCCGGCGCCGGACGGTGGTCTGCGGCTCCTGCTCGACTGGCAGCGTGAACGTGTCGAGGGAATCGTCGACGTCGGGCGCGCTGATCGCAGTCGTGAACACGAGGACCTGAGCCTTCATCGCGGCGTCGAAGCCGACGAGCTCGAGCCCTGCACCACCCCGGCCATCGATGTAGACCACGCGCGCATCGAGCAGGAGCTCGTCGTTGCCGGCACGGATCACGAGGTCGCATTGCTCGTTGACCGCGAGCTCGCAGTCAGTCACGAAGACCCCACCCACCGCGAGGTCGCGCGCGAGCCGTGAGTCGGCTACCACCGCGAGCACAACCGTCGGCCGACTCATCTCGGCCGATTCTAACCACGGTCGGGGGCTACCGCGACATCGTGATGCGCTCGGCGATCCGGCTGGTCGGGGTATCGCCCGCCTCGTGGAGGTAGGTGTAGGCAGCCTGGCGGCAGACGTTATCGAAGTCGCGAAGGCAGGTGATGCGGACGCGCAACCACAGCGCCGCGAGGTACTCCGGGCCACCTTTGAACCGGCGCACGTAGAGCTCGAGCGTCTGTTCGGCATCGCCCGTGCGGCCGAGCTTGAGTGCCTGGACGACCGCCATGCTGTAGATCGCGAGCGACGCTTCGTCGCCCTTCTGGAACGCCGCGGTGTTGCGATAGATCGAGATCGCCTTGGTCGGATCTGGCTCCTTGACGTCGAGTGCGGGCAACACGAGCTGCGTGCGGATCAACGTCTTCAGATCGAGGCGCGGGTCGCTGGTACTGTCGAGCCGTCGCGGGCGGACGTCCTCCGGCCCGGGCCCCACCTGGTGCGAGGCCGTCCCGGCGTTCGAGCCCGCGCTGGCGATCCGCGAGTCGGGGATCTTCGCGACGCGGTCGTGCAGGACGTCCGGCGCCTTGCTCAGGTCGATCTCGACGGTATCGCTCCCGCTGTGACCGCGATCGGGACCGAGCTCCACGACCTCGACCGCGATCGCGATGAGCCCGCGCTGAGTCTTCCACGCCTGCCCCTCCGCGACGCGGGTCTCCTGGTGATGCCGGACGACGCGCACGACGCCCTCGGTCACCCGGACATCGACGTCGCCCGTACCGTCGCCGAAATCGACCGTGAAGTGCGTCCCGACGACGACCACGTCGGTGTCGCCCGCGCGGACGACGAGCGGCGCCCGCTTGCCCCTCTTGCCGACCTCGAGCTCGACCTTGCCGCGTGTCATCGCCACCAGGACGCCGTCGCCCCCCGGCCGCGTCACCGTGTACACGGTCGACGGCGTGCTCTCGATCCGCGCGTCGCCGATGTCGAGCGTCGAGCGGTGGTCAGCGGTCTGGATCTGGAGCGGCACTTCCTGGGCGAGCGCCGCCGGAGCGTCGGCTCCTCGCAGTCTCCATCCAGCGAGCCCGGCGCACATCACCACCACGGCGATGATCGCGAAGCCGAGCACCATCGGGATCCGCGACTCGCGCACCGGCCGCATCACGGATGCCTCGGAGGCTCCGGTCACGATCCGGCGCTCGATGTTGGTCAACCGCTCGTCATCGAGCGGCTCGACCGGGATTCGTCCGACGAGCTTCATGAGGCCTCCTTGTCGTCGAACGGGATCACGTCGGCACCTGCAGGTTCCAGGAACTCCCTCAGCACGGCGTCGGCCGCGGCCGCCTGCTCGATCTTCTTGCGCGTGCGCCACACTCGCAGCTTGGTCGCGGTGACCGATGAGCCGACGAGCTTCGCGGTTTCGGCGATCGAGCGGCCGTCGATCTCGTGCAGCGTGAACGCCAGCCGCGCGGCGGGCGAGAGCTCGTCGAGCACGGCGTAGAGCCGCTTGACGCCGTCACGCGCCAGTTGGCGCCGGGCGCCTGGTCCATGGTCGAGAGGCGCGACCGCTAGCTCGTCATCCATGATCGGATCTGTCTGGACGCGACGCCCACGCCGCGAGAGGTAGCGATACGCCACCCGCACCGCGACGCGATCGATCCACGTCGACAAGCTCGCCTCGGCCCGCCAGCCACGTAGCGACTGGAACACCTGGAGGAACGCCTCCTGCAGCAGATCATCCATGTCGCGATTGTTCCCGAGCACGCGGAACAGGCTCGCGTGGACGCGCGCGCGGTGGCGGCGAAACAGCTCGCGGGTCGCCGCAGGCTCGCCGGTCAGACAGCGATCGACCAGCAACACATCCTCGACGTACGCCACGGCTGTCACGTGACCAGATGGTGCACGACCTCGGCCCTGCGGTTACAACCGTTCGCAACATCGCGAACGCTCGATGGCTCAGGCCCCGTCACGGCCCTGATGGACCACGACGAATTGTAATGTCGCCTACAATAGACGGGGTCGCCCACGGCGGCCAAGCTGGCTTCGTACCGGCAGGCTGCGCGACGGCTGCGACGGCCGGGGTGGAGCTCGCTCGATGTCCGCGAGGGGGCCGGGGCATTCTGCGCGCAGCTTGCAGCCGGCGCACTCGGCGCCGCTCCACACGTGGTCGTAGAGGCCCTGTACCTGATCGAGCAACGCGCTGTCATCGGTCACGATGCCGAGCTCGAAATTGCGGCGACCTGTGCCCTTCGCACCGAGGCCGGCGCCGGTCCAGTTGGCGCTGCCGAGGTAGAGCAGCTCGCCATCGACGATCACCGCCTTCATGTGGACGCGCGGACATCGCCGCAATGCGAGGAGACCGCCGACGAGCTTCGGGTAGTTCGCGAGCTGCTCGCGAAATGGTCGCGACGGGATCTCGGCGTGAAGCAGGCGGAGCTCGACGCCGCGCGTCGCGAGCTCGTCGAACAACGTCAGGATCGAGACATAGCTCGAGCGGTTCATCGCGCGCCGGCGCCCGGGGCGCGCCCGGCCATCCTCGACCATGAGCTCCTTCACGTTGGCGGTCGCGATCCAGACGCTCGTGTGGGCCTTGGTGACCGCGCCGATCACGCGCTCGTAGTGACCGCGTCCCGCGATCAGCTCGAGCGCGACGGCGCGCGCTGGCATCACCACATCGACCGGGCGGATCGGCGCGGGGGCGTCACGCTCCGGGCTGCGCACTCGCCTGGCTACGCGCGCGCGCACCATCGGAGCGGCGACGCCTGCCTCGAGCGGAGGCTCGTGGGGCGCGGGCTTCGAGCTGCTGCGCGCGCGCAGCGTCACAACGAGATACCGAGCGGTGGCGTGGCGACACAGTGGCCGCCATCGACGACCAGCACGTGACCGGTGACGTACGCGGCGGCGAGCGAGCGCAGGTAGACCGCGGCCGCCGCGATCTCGTCGATCGTGCCGAACCGGCCCGCGGGGATCGCGGCCCGAGCCTTGTCACCGACGTCACCCGGTGCGAGCCGCTTCATGCCCTCGGTGTCGGCGATCGGACCGGGCGCGATGCCGCAGACGCGGATCCCGAACCGGCCCCACTCGACCGCGAGGTTGCGCGTGATCGCGTCGACCCCCGCCTTCGCGGCCGACGCGTGGATCTGGAGCGGCGTGCCGTGATAGTGGAGCGTCGCGCTGATGTTGAGGATCAGTGCCTCGCCGGCCTTCTGCAGCGGTTCGAACGCGGCACGCGAGGTGTTGAACGTGCCGTTGAGGTCGATGTC
>JAGSPR010000271.1 GCA_018262455.1 Deltaproteobacteria bacterium
AGCGTGCCGGTGTGCCTCGAGGCGCGCGAGCGGTCCGCGATCATCGATGCGCGCCGCGCGATCGGCCACGCGCGAGAGGGCCGGCTTGTCGTAGCGGCCACCGCGCTCGATGCGGCCGATGCCGCCGCCCGCGACCTGGATGCCGTCGCGGTAGCCGACGAGGTCCTCGCGGCGCGCGCGCTCGTCGCTCGCCGTCGAGGCGACAGTACCACCGCGGCGTTGCTGCTCCACGAGGTCGTGCGCGCGCGGCGTGAACGCGGCGACGAGCTCGGTGCCTTGCGGGCGGAGCTCGATCTCGCCGAGCTCGCGATCGTACGCGGTCAGCCTGCACTCGCTGCCGAGCTCGCCAGCGCGGCCATGGCTTCGAGCGTCCGCCGCGAGCTCGGTCACCTGTCGGCCCGCGGGAGCGCCGTGGTGGCCGCGATCGATCTGCTCGAGCTTCGGCTCGAGGCGGCGCTGCCGCGTCTCGAAGAGCTGCATGGCAAGCCCGCGCTCGATGCCGCCTCGGCGGCGAACGTGGCGGTGTTGCTCGCCACGGCGCGTGCGCTCAGCGGTCAGCGCGTGGGAGCCGTCGAGCTCGCGCAGAATGCCGGCGCGGAATCGCGCGACGAGCTCGACCGCAAGCTGGCCGCCGCCGAGGTCAGCCTCGCCGCTGGCGATGCCGGCGTCGCGCTGGAGATGGCACGCGACACCGCCGTGCTCGCCGAGCGCTCGCATCGCACGATCGAGCTCGCGTCCGCGCTCGTGATCGTGGCCCGTCTGGAGCTCGCCCGTGGCGATCGTGGCAATGCCCGCGCCGCTGCCACCCGGGCCGCGCGCGAGGCGGCCGCCGCTGGCCTCATCCGCGCACGTGTCCATGCTCTGCTCGCGCTGTCGGCGCTCGCGCGCGACGACGACGATCAGGCCTCGGCCGTCTCCTATGCGCGCGATGCCGCCGAGCTCTCCGCCGCGGCGGGCCTCCCCGTCGAGCGTCTGGTCGCGCATGCCGCGCTCGACTCGATCTCCGGGCACGAGGCCGTCGCCGATCCCTCGGCGCCGTCCGCCGCCACGATGGCATCCACCGCGATCGAGGGCGCCGCCCGCTTGCTCACCGATCTCGGGCTGACCGCGCAGCGGCCGTTCCGCGTGATCGATGCCGAGGGCGTCCCGAGCGATGTCTCGGATGCCAATCCCGAGATCCTCCGGCTGGCCGCGCGCGCGCTCGCCGTCGATGGCGTCCGCGAGGTCATCTGGCGTCACGGCCAGGAGCTCGCCGATCTGCGCCGGCGCAGCCTGCTCAAGCGCCTGCTGTTCCTGTTCGCCTCGGCGCCCGGCAAGGTGTTCTCGAAGGAGGCGATCGTGCAGGCCGTGTGGAACGTCGAGTACCACCCGCTCCGCCACGACGCGGCGCTGTTCACGAACATCATGCGCATCCGCCGCCTGCTTGGTGAGGATGGCTCCGAGATCATCCGGGTCACCGAGGACGGCTACCGGTTCGTGCCGCCGCGGGACTTCCTGTTCGTCATCCCGCGGTGATCGAGCCCCGGCGAACCGCGCCGGAGGTCAGAGGTAGATGCCGGCGTAGGACAGAACGCTGGCGCACACGTACTCGCCTCGCTTGTCCAGGCGTTTATAGATCAACAGCCCCTCGGCTGCCTTCCCGTCTCGCTCGAAGGAGATCGTGATTTCGACCTCGGACGGCACGTCCTGCTGATGTGCGTACCCCCTGCACTGTAGGCAGCCGTCGGACTTGCGAGCACCGCCATCGAACAGGCCATCGAAGACCCAGTCCCCGTGATTCGCGTGGACCGCACCGGCGAAGTATTCGATCACGAGCCGCGGGGACGCAGACGCGGTCACCAGGTCGGCATCGCAAGACGGGAGGCGCGTTTCGTTCACCTTCATGTACCCGTCACGCCGCGGAAGGCGGGTCATCGAATACCTCCCTTGAGGCGCATCCGCGCGCGCAGCACCACTCCACAGCACCACCAGGACGAGTACGCCACGCACTCGATGAGGGTCGACCGCGACAGACTCCATTGTCCAGCCCGAAGATCGGCTCGAACAAGTAGGATAGCGCCGGTGGACTTCACCCATCGCGACCTGCGCACGGTCGGCAAGCGAGTGTTCCGCCTCGGCCTCGCCGCGAACTACGGCATCGACGAGGCGGGGATCCGCGGCGCGTTCGACCGCGGCGTGAATTACGTGTTCTTCACGCCACGCGGCTCGATGGCCAAGCCCCTGCGCGAGCACCTCGCGCGCGATCGCGACAAACTCGTGGTGGCGTGTGGGCCGACGGTGGGCTGGTTCGGCAGCTCGGTGCGGCGCAGCGCCGAGCGCACGCTCAAGAAGCTCGGCACCGACTACCTCGATGTGTTCCAGCTCAACTGGCTTGGCGTCGGCGCGGCGTGGAACGACGGCACGCTCAAGGAGCTCCGCCACCTCAAGGAATCGGGCAAGGTCCGGGCGCTCGGCGTCTCGATCCACGACCGCGAGCGGGCCGGCAAGCTCGCCGAGGACTCGCCGCTCGACCTGCTGATGATCCGCTACAACGCCGCGCACCCGGGCGCAGAGCGCGACATCTTCCCGCGCCTTGCGAAGCGTCAGCCCACCATCGTCGCGTACACGGCCACCAGCTGGCGCAAGCTGCTGCGTCGTCCGCGGGGCTGGGATGGCAAGCTCCCCACCGCGGGCGACTGCTATCGGTTCTGTCTGTCGAGCCCGCACGTCGACCTCGTGCTGTGCGGCCCCGCCAGCACCGCCCAGCTCGACGAGAACCTCGCCGCCCTCGAGCACGGCCCGCTCACCGCCGAGGAAGACACCTGGCTGCGCAACTTCGGCCAGGTCGTCCACGGCTGAGGACGCTCTACACTCTCACCACTCTCTCCTCGACGGGCGGTTGTGAGAGTGTAGAGCGTCCTCAGGAAATCCACTTAGTTCCAGCGGGTTAGGCGGCTGGGTCCGAGAGAGAGTGGTGAGAGTGTAGAGCGTCCTAGTTCAGGAGGCGAGGGGGGGCGGAGTCGGTGGGCTCTTCGGGGTCTTCGTCCAGCGGGTCCTCGCCAGGCCATGGGATGTAGCGAGGCACGTTGACCAGTGAGGACGCGGCGGCGGCGGCCTCGGCTTCGTGCTGGGCGCGGCGCGCGGCGTCCTCGAAGTCCCACTGCGCGATGCGCCTGCGATTCTGGCGGCGCCGGCGCCACCACGCGAGCATCAGGAGGAGGCCACACAGGGCCCACAGGGCGAGGCCCAGCAGACCGACGGGCATGAGCTTGTAGCGGTTGTCGAGATCCTCGCGCCATTCCTCGAACAGGGTCTTCAGCGGGCGGCCGTAGGCGCGGGTGGCGGCAGCGTCGGGCGCGGCACCGCGGCTGATCTCGGAGAGGAAGCGGCGGAACGGGTAACGGTCGCCGTCGTCGCTGTGGTCCTCCCACCGCCCGCGCTTGGCGAGGAAGCCGACGAAGTCGTAGCTCTCGGCGTAGGCGCGGTTCGCGACGAGCTCCTCGGCCGGGAACGAATCGTCGAGCTCCTGGAGCGGGATGACGCTGCCCAGCCACGCCATCCCGGCGAGCGTCTCCAGGCGTTCGCGTGACCACTCGGCCGAGTGCTGGTAGGCGAAGCCCTCGTGCAGCCAGTGCGGTGCGTGCGCGCCGAGGGCCGCCCCGAGCGCGACGTGGGCGAGCTCGTGCTTGAGGGTCGCCTCGGCATCGGTGGGGTGGGCGCCGCGGCGCAGCGCGACCGAGATGACTCCGAGATCGGGGTACGCGACGCCGACGGCCCATGGGGGCGCACCGCGACCGCCAGGGGCGACCGATGCGAGATCCACGGCATCGCGTACGAGGTGGACCTCGATCGCGGCGGGCGTGGACAGCCCGGGGAGATCCGCCGAGATCTCGAGCAGCGTGGCTTCGGCACTTTCGGCGAGCTCGCGGGCGGTGGCTTCGAGGCCGGACTCGGCGAACACGATGATGCGGCCCTGGCGCGCGGCGAGCTCGAGCCGAGGCTTCGCATCGGCGGAGCGCGCGAACAGCAGCGCGAGCATGAGGATGACGAGCCGCCTCATGGCTGGTGGAGCTCCACCCGTTGCTTGTCGGTGCCCGCGTCGTTGGCGTAGATCAAGATCGCCCCGGCCGCGACGGCGCCGGCGATGCTGGCGTAGACCCACCAGCGCGTCGGCTGATCACGGGACTTGCGGCGATCGCCGTGGCCCTCTTCGAGCAAGAGAGGCTGGTCGGGATCGGGGGCGCGATCGTTGTAGGTGTGGACCCGATCGACCACGAGGGCGATCAACCGATCGGCCTCGGCGAGCGTCGCGATGCCATCCTCGCCTCCGATCCGGTGCGGCGGCTCGGCGAGCCCGATCCGTCCCCAGGCCTCGAGCCGATCGCCTTGCCGCACCAGCACGAGGCGCGCACGGACCTTGCTCATCACCCAGCCGAGCTCCTGGGGTGAGGGGGCCTTGCCGCCCCACGACACGACTCGCTGCGCGACGCCGGACCATGGCCCACGCTGCTCGGTGGTGGGGATCGCGAGCTGGGTCTGCGTGCGCACCGCGGTTCCAGCGGCCCAGCCACGACGCGAGCCGGCGGCGGCCGCGATGAGGTGATCGCCCGAGGGCAGGACCGCTTTCAGCGGCGAGGTGCCCGCGGGCTGGAAGTCGATCCAGATCGCGGCGCCCGGTACGTCCGCGGTGATCTCGAGCGCCACGAGGTCACGGCCGGCGACGGTGTCGAGCTCGGGGTACTTACGCCACACGTCGGCGGGGACGTCGGTGCTGCCTCCGAGCACACGCAACCGTGCGGCGGCGAGCATCGCGGCGTCCATGTCACCTGCACGGTCGGCACACAGCAGCAGATAGGTCCACGCACGCGGCAGCTCGGGCACCGGCAGACCCGATGCTTGGCGCGCCGCGGCGATCGAGATCGCGGTCGTGCTCGCGACACGCGCAGCCTTGCAGTCGAGTGCGCCGAACGCCCGCTGCGCTTCGGTGATCGCGGCGGCCAGCTGCACCGCATCCAGGTCCTGGCTCTCGCCGGCGAGCGCGTCGTCCACGCCGTCACCGATCACGACATCGAGGCCTGCCGCGACCAGCGCTGCGTTCAGCTGCCGTCGGACCGCGGGGTCGCTCGGACCCTCGATCCGGCTCGGGCCGAGATCGATGATCGCGACGCGCTCGTGCGTCCTCGCCGGCGCAGCCTCGGTGATCCCGAGACCGAGCGCGACGGCTACGAAGCAAGCTGCTTGAAGTACTCGTTGAGGGCCCATACGTCACGCGCCCGCAGGCCGTCGAACTGGAGCCCCACACCTTTGCTGTCGGCCCACCGCACCACCGAGCCGATCACGATCGGTTCCTCCATGGTCGGCACCGTGAACGAGATCTGAACCTGCTGTCCCATGGCGTGCTTGGTGCCGGTCTCGACCAGCGCGCCACCGAGCGAGAGGTTCACCAGGGTCGCATCGCGAACCGTGCCATCGATCGTCACCTTGGCGGCGATCGAGACAATGTGGCGGGTCGAAGTACGGCGATTGTCGGTCACGTTGGACCCCCATTGTATGCGCACCCGATGGGGGACCGCACCGCGACCTGAGGTCAAAACGCATCCGTCCAGGATGGATCCGGATCGGTGTTTTGCACCTACCCGATGAACCGGCAACCCTACTTGAGCTTGATGTCGATGTACGCCTTCTTACGAAGCTCCTCGATCCAGCTCTGCGTCAGCTTCCCCAGGGCGCGTCGGCGCAGGTCCTGGGACAGCTCGTCCTTCATGTCGGCGAACGGTTTCAGCTGGGTGCGCTTGACCTCGTTGGCGAACAACAGGTGGAGGCCCTTGGGGCCGGTGATCGGGCCGCGGACCTCCCCCTTGTCCATCCCGAACACCACCGGCTCCCACGTGGCGCTGAGCGTGGAGGGCTCGATCCAGCCGAGCATGCCGCCGGTGGGCTTGGTCGACGGGTCTTCGGAGACCTCGCTCGCGACCTTGGCGAACTCCTCGCCGGCCTTGATCCGGTCGAGCGCGCGCTGCGCCTTGCCCCGCGCCGCCGTGAGCTGTTGCTCGGTCGGATGGTCCGGCAGCTCGAACACGATCTGCGACAGGCTGACGGCGCTGACGGTGCTGCTGCGCCGCTGCATCTGATCGTAGTGGGCGCGGAGATCCTCCTCGGTGACCTGCACCTTGGGGCTCACGAGCTGGCTTACCGCGCGTTGCCGCACCAGGTCGTTGCGCAGCGTGCTGGTGGTGATGCCCTGGGCCTTCATTGCCGCGGCGAGCTGCGCGTCGTCGAGCTTGTTCTGGCGCTTGATGTAGTCGACCGCCTCCTGGACCTCGCTCGCCTCGACGGTGATCTTGGCCTCGCGTGCTGCCTGGACCACCAGCTCGTCGTTGATCATCTCGTCGAGCAGCTGCGTCGCGAGCTTGGCGAGCCTGCGGTCGCGCTCATGGCGATCGGTGATCTGCATCACCTCGGCACGCACCGGCGAGAGTCGAAGATCGAGCTCGCTGGTCAAGATCACCGCGTCGTTGACCACCGCCGCGACCCGGTCGACGAGCAGCTTCGACGAAGCATCCGAAGAATCCGCTCTGGCCGCCAGGGGCACGGCCACGAGCATCAGCACACAAAGCGTTCGCACGGCGATCAGACCGTACGACGGGGTGGGCGGTTGCCCGCCGCCGCTCAGCGCAGCTTGATGTCGATGTACGCCTTCTTGCGGAGCTCTTCGAGCCACGTCTGGGTCTGCTTCTCCATCTCGCGGCGGCGAAGGTCACGCATCAGCTGCTCCTTCATCTCCGGGAACGGCTTGAGCTCGGACTTCTTGACGTCGCTCACCATGAACACGTGGAGCCCTTGAGGGCCGGTGACCGGACCACGGACTTCGCCCTTTTCCATCGCGAACACGATCGGCTCCCACTCGGGGTTGATGCTGCCGCGCTGGAACCAGCCCAGCACGCCGCCGGTGGCCTTGGTTCCGTCATCTTCGGACATCTCGCCCGCGACCTTGGCGAAGTCCTCGCCCTTGTGCAGGCGCTCGATCGCACGCGCCGCCTTGGCCTTGGCCTCGGACAGCTGCTGCTCGGTCGCGTGGTCCGGCAGCTTGAACAGGATGTGGGACAGGCTGACGGCGCTGACCGCTTCGCTGCGGCGCTGCATCTGGTCGTACTTGGCGCGAACGTCTTCCTCGTTGACCTGGACCTTCGGGGCGACGAGCTGGTTCTGCGCCCGCAGCCGGAGCAGCTGACGGCGCAGCTCCTGCTTGTAGTTCGACATCGTGTAACCCTGCGCTGCGAGCACCTCGGCGAGGCCCGCGTCGTCGAGCTTGTTCTGCTGCTTGATCTCGTCGAGCGCGGCCTGGACCTCGCTGGCCTCGACCTCGACCTTGGCGGCCTCGGCGGCCTGGACGATGAGCTCCTCGCTGATCATCTCGTCGAGGGTCTGGCCCGTCAGCTTGGCGAGCCGGCGCTCGCGCTCCTTGGGATCGGCGATCTGGCTCGCCTCCGTGCGCACCGGCACCATGCGCGCGTCGAGCTCGCTCGCGAGGATCACGGCGTCGTTCACGATCGCCACGACGCGCTCGACGATCACCTTCTTGCCGGCGTTCGGCGAGGTCGGCCTGGCCGGCTTGGCTGGCGTGTCGGCGCGCGAGACGGCAGGCAACGCGGCCCCGACGAGCATGACGAGCAAGACGAGCAGGCGGCGCAACATCACGGGGTCCCCTTCGCAGCGCCGGCGGATCCAGCGGGTGGTGGTGGAGGGCTCGGCGGGGTCTGCGGCGCCACCGCGCCGGGCGGTGGGACAAAATCAGTGCCGTGACCGTCACCGTCTGCCGAGGACGTGTCGATCCGCACCTTCGCGAGGTTCGTCTCGTTGATCTCGATCTTGGTCTTCGCGCGCATGTTGTCGACGAAGTCCTTCTGCGCCTGCAGCCGCTTGTCGCGGAATAGCTTGTTGCGGATCTGCGGCTTGGCTTCGTCGAACGACTTCGTCATCGACTTGCGGCGACCCGTCTGCTTGAGCACGTACCAGGTGCCATTGCCGGCATCGACCACGCCCGACACATCGCCGGTGTTCAGCAGCGTGAACGCCGCTTTGACCACCGGCGCGGGGACTTCCTTCGTCGTCGGGTCCATGTAGCGGAGATCGCCGCCGCGGAGCTTGGTGTCCTCGTCGGTGGAGAACTTCATCACGAGATCGCGAAAGCCCTTGTTCGTCTTGCCGGCGTCGCCGCGTGCCTCGAGGGCCACGCGGTCGGCCTGCGCCTTGTTCTTGACGATGATCGCCGAGGCGCGGACCTCCTCGGGCTTGACGTACTCGGCGAGGTTCGCGTCGTAGTACGTCTTCATCTCGGGATCGGCGACCGTATCGGCGGTGATCTTGGCGTCGAACTCGTCCCGCATCAGCTTCTGGATCATCACCTGCTTCATCGTCCGGACGACCTCGGGATCCTTGTCGAGGCCACGGCGATACGCTTCCTTGGCAAGCACCTCGAACCGCACGAGCGACTCGAGGAACTCCCGCTTCTGTTCGAGCGAGGTGTAGCGCGCACGGATGTACGGCGACTGGCGGTTGATGCGCTCCTGAAACTCGGCGAGGGTGATCGTGACGTCGTCGATCTTGGCGAGCGGGGTCTTCAGCTCCTCGCTGCTCTGCGGCGGCGCGGCGGGCCCTCCCGGCGCCTGAGCCCGGGCAGGGGCCGACTCCAGCTCGCTGGTCGGGGAGGGCTTCTTCTGGCAACCGGCCGTCAGCAGGCCGATCGCCACCAGCATGATCGCAGGAACCCGAATCATCACGATAGGTTCAGGTAGCACGGGCGCGGTTCCCCAACAAGGCTCGTCTGCATCCTGACTCAGACGACCTTGGAGAGCGCGGCGAGCAGCGCGATCCGCGCCCCGGCGGCGCCGCCCGGAGCGGGTGGTGCGATCGCGAACCGACCGTCGGGCAGCTTGCGAAAGCCCGCCGCGATCATGGGTTGCAGCCACGCGCTGCCGTCGGGCAGGGCGAGGGCGACGCGGGTGCTCGAGATCTCGAGCGCCAGCGCACCCATGCTGCGTGCGATCGCCTTGACGCCCATCAGCTCGCCGAGCAGCACGACCTCTCCGGGGACCGGGCCGTAGCGATCGACGATCTCTCCCATCACGGAGGTCAGCTCGTCGTCGGTCTCCACCGCCGACAGCCGCTTGTAGAGCTCGAGCCGCTGGCCGGGATCGGGGACGTAATCGTCGGGGATGAAGCCCGGCGTCTCGATCGCGAGCTCCGGATCGATCTCGCTGTGGATCGGCTTGCCACCAAGCTCGGCGACCGCGGCGTCGAGCATGTGGACATAGGCATCGAACCCGACCGCCGCGATCGAGCCCGACTGCTTGGCTCCGAGCAGCTCGCCGCCGCCCCGGATCTCGAGGTCCTGCGATGCGAT
>JAGSPR010000587.1 GCA_018262455.1 Deltaproteobacteria bacterium
GGCGATGGCAACCTGCTCGCGCACGAGATCGCGCAGCTCGGCACCCCGGGAGGCGCGCCGTTGATCGCGTGGGTGCGAGTGCCGAGCCTGTCGTCGAGCTCGGCGATCCAGGTCGACTATGGCCGCGCCACCACGCCGGCGGCGTCGACGACCTCGCCCTGGAACGCGGATGTTGCGGCGGTGTATCACCTCGAGGAACCGACGGGATCGCCGCGCGACGCGACGACCGCGCGCCTCGACACCGTCGCGACCGGCACCACGACGGTGGAAGGCCAGTGTGGAGCGGGACGCAGATTCCTCGCCTCGTTGCGGGAGGCGCTCGTGATCGCCGACGCACCGAGCCTCGCGTTGCCGACACTCACGGTCTCGGGCTGGGTCTATGAGGACTCCTTGCCGCCCCCCGGGGCCTACCGCGCGTTCGTGACGCGGGAGTACGCGACGACGGGCGTGAACGACTTCTGGCTCGGTGACCGTGCGGGTGTCTACTACGCCGCGCTCGACACGACGACCGACGGCTCGTTCAACTTCACCGCCACCCCGGCGACCGCACGCACCTGGGTCCACCTCGCGCTCACGGTCGACAGCACCATCTCGCGGCTCTACGTGAACGGCGTCGAGCGGGCCGCGCGAGCTGTCACCGGGCCGGTCGTGCACTCGCCCAGGCCGATCATCATCGGCGCCGACGCCAACGCAGGGGCCGGGCCCGACGTCGACTTCGTCGACGGGTTCATCGACGAGGTCAAGATCGAGAGCGTCGCGCGCGACCCGGCGTGGATCCAGGCCGACTACCTGGCGATGCGGGATCAGCTGATCCAGTACGGACCGCTGAATCAGTAGCTGGCGACCGACCGTCGCGGCCGTCAACAGAAGGCGAAGCCCGCGCCGCTGTCGGGTGGCGTGCAACTCTCGGCGGCCCTTCGCGTCCGGACAGATATGCAACGTTGGTTCTTACTCGGGGTACTTGGAGCTTGTTCGGGGTCGGTGAGCGAGCCATCACGACCAGCGCCGCACCGTCCTGCGCCGGTTGCTCCGGTGGTCGATGCGGGCCTTGCTCCACGTGCGGGTGCTGCACCCGATCCAGCCGTTGCCGCCCGATGCAAAGAACGCTGCGATGTGGTGATCCGTTCGCGCCACGACGAGTGCGGGCGTAACGGGTCGTGGCCCGAATGGTGCGCAGAGGATAACCAGCGCATGCGATCTGATTGCGAGCTGAGCTGTCGGAGCGAGTCCCGCTAGTCGTCCGGCGCGGCGGCTGCGGTCTGCGCGGCTGATCGCGGGCGATGCGGCGATCCACCAGCCCCGCTCAGCGTCTTCGAGGTTGGCGCTGTCAGGGCAACGGGCCGCAGTTGCCCGCGGCGCAGTCGCACGGCCCGGTGCAGAAGTTCTCGATCACGCCGGCTTCGACGAACCGCTGGATCTGCTGGAGCGTCGCGGCGCGGCGCCGAAGGTTCTCGTGCGCGACGTTGTCGAACGTGAAGATCTCGTTGGTGGTCGGCGGCAGTGGTTGGGGCGACTCGTCCATGATCACGAACGCACTCGACAGCGGGCCGGGCGTCGGCGTGAGGCCGTACGGCGTCTTCACTGCCGGGCCGAGCAGCGGCAGGCCGACCGAGCGCGCCTGGTACTCGCTCGCGAGGTTGGGCACCGCGCAGTCGCCCACCGACATCAGCTGAAGCCACTGCTTGGGCGGCGTCCCGGGCACGCCGCCGGTCAGCAGGCGCGGCGCGACGGTCGCGCCATCCACGAGCTCGAACGCCATCTCGACGACCTGCTGGAGGATCACCGAGGCCATCACGCCGCCGTACGAGCCCTTGAGCGGCAGGCTGAACGCCGCCCAGTTGTTCGACCGCTCGAACATCACCGCCCAGTTCGCGCCTCCGACCTCGAGCACGCCGCGCGTCAGCGTCGGGTCGTACGCAAACAGCGTGCTGCCCAGGATGTGGCCCTGCGAGATGCCGTGGAACCACGTCCGCGCCGGATCGACGATCGACTGCGTCGGAGCCTGCGGGTCCACCATGACCTCGCGGGCGAGCTTGCCCTTCGCGAGCCGGGTCAGCGTCATGAAGTCGACCATGCCCTGCCAGATCCCCTCGGTGAATCCGGGCAGCTTGTTGAGGTCGCTCAGCGCGAGCACGGCGTCGTCGACCTCGGGCGCCGACATCCCGCGCCATACCCCGCCGACCACCACCGTGCAGTTGGTCCGCGCGAGCTGGCGGATGTAGCTCCCGGTGGACTCGTCGAGCCCACCGAAGAAGCCGTGACCGTAGATCGCGATGCTGGCCTTGGTTGTCGGCGCCGCACAGGTCGGGATCACGATGCTCGCGGCCGCGGTCGTCGATCCCATCACCGTGACCTTTCCGGTGCCGTCGCGGTGGAACCCCGCGCCCTTGAGGTCGGCGATCTGCGGCGTGGTGTAGTCGAGACGGACGATCCGCGCGATCCCTGCCTCGGGGTTGGGCTCGTCCGAGGTGATCGTGTAGGCCACGGCCTCGGCGTCGCCGACCACCGCCAGCGCGGCGTCGCGCGCGGCGAGCCCGTCGGCGATCATCGCGTCGTCATCGGACGTCACGAAGTCGAACGCGACCACGAGATCGATGCGCGGCACGCCGGCGGCCTCGAGCGCCGCAAACACCTCGGGATAGCGCCCGCGCACGGCGTCGAGCCGGGCGTGCCCGGAGGCCTTGCCGTCGAGCATCGCGCGGAACGCGGGCGCGATCGGTAGCTCGCCGAGCCGGCCACGCAGGCTCCTGCGGATCGCGACCGCATAGCGGTGCCCGCCCGCGAGCCGGACCGCGGGGCGCAGGTAGAGCACCTGCTCGTCGGGCCGCTCGAGCTCGTTGGCGTCGACCTCGGCGAAGTGTGCGACCCGCGCGCCGGTCGCCATGTCGACGATCACCGTCGGGCTCGCGTCGGTGAGGCTCGCCGCCATGTCGGCATGGGAGACCAGGTTCGAGCCATCGACGCCGCCGGGGAACGTCAGCAGGATCTGGGACATCGGTGAGAACCCGGTGCGCCGGTTGATCCACTCGGTCCCGATCTCGATCCCGTTCTCGTTCACCGGCAGTGCGCCGATCGGCAGGTCGAGGCGGAATCCGGTCGGCGAGGCGGAGTCCTCGTGCTGGTAGATCGCCGACGGCCACGGCAGCACACAGCCGGAGGTCCCCAGCGGATTGCACTCGGCCGCGGTCGTGCCGCCGTCATCGCCGCACCCTCCGAGGCCGATCAGCCCGAGGCCGACGAACCCGAGGGCGAGGAACCGAGATCCCCGGACGAGGCACAGCATCCGGCCATCATACGCTCTCAAATGGGGCCTGACCCCGACGTCACTCAGCTGCACGCACGAAGAACGTGCCCGCAGCGGCGCGTGGAGACAGGGGCCGCTAGGCTAGGTCGTCGTGCCTGCAGGACCATCTACCTCCCGGAGACTGCTGTCGCTCGCCGTTCCGATCATCGGCATCAACACGTTGCAGGTGCTGATGCTCGTCGTCGATTCGGCGCTGTGCGGGCGGCTGCCGAACCCCGGGCCGGTGCTCGCGGCGCTCGGGTACGCGATCCAGCTG
>JAGSPR010000062.1 GCA_018262455.1 Deltaproteobacteria bacterium
GATCGACGCCCCGCGCCCCGATGGCCCCCCGCCCGATGCGCAGGGGTGCTCGACGGGGCTAGACTGCCCCCCGGGCTTCGCGTGCTTGCTCGATCTCCACGTGTGCGTGCCGATCCCGCCCGACGGCGGGATGCGGCCGCCCGACGGCGGGATGATGCCGCCCGATGACGGCGCGATGCCAGGCGGCGGCTGACGGTCGCCACGTAGCGACGTTACGCGCTACACCGCCTGGGGATGGGTCGCGTTGTCTGCAGCGCACGTGCGGCACTCCGCTTGCGGGAAGCAGCGGCGTGGCTGGGTCGGCATGGCGCGAGCGAGGAGGTGCTGGTCGTCGGCGCCTCGTACGAGGCGGCGTCGCAGCTCGTCCGCACGGTCGCGGCGAAGACCGGGACCGGCTTCGGGTGGCACCGGCTGACGCTGGGTCGGCTGGCCGCCGAGCTGGCCAAGCTCGAGCTCGCGTCCCGTGAGCTCGCGCCCGTCGGGGCGTTGCCGATCGAGGCCCTGTGCGCGCGGGTCCTCCACCGGCTCGGCGTCGAGGGCCGGCTCGGCCGGCTCGCGGCCGTGGTCGATCAGCCGGGCCTGCCGCGCGCCCTCGCGCGCACCCTGACCGAGCTCCGCCTGGCGGGTGCGATCGGGGTCGACGGCGACCCGCTGCTCGCCGCCGCACTGGCGGCACTCGACGACGAGCTCGCCCGCGCCAGGCTCGCCGATCGCGCTCAGGTCTTCCGGATCGCGACCGCGGTGGCCGGCGATCCGGCGCGTCACTTGCTGCTCGGGCTGCCGATCGTGTGGCTCGACGTCCCGCTGCGTTCGCGCGCGGAGCAGCAGCTGGTGCGCGCGATGACCGCTCGCTCACCCGATGTGCTCGCGACGCTGGCTGGTGGCGACGACCGCACGGCAGAGCTGATGGTCGACG
The DNA here is from genome assembly GCA_018262455.1 of Deltaproteobacteria bacterium. The sequence goes on from JAGSPR010000062.1 coordinate 917, forward strand.
CGGTCGGCGACGTGCAGCGGATCGACGATGGTTCACCAGCCCGGTCCCTCGGGCGCGTCCAGGCGCTGCTGTTCAAGCCCGAGCCGACCCTCGCCGAGCTCGATGACAGCGTCGCCATCTTCTCCGCGCCGGGCGAGAGCCGCGAGTGCGTCGAGCTCGCGCGGCGCGTGCTGCGCGAGGCGGAGCGCGGGGTGCGCTTCGATCAGATGGCGGTGCTGCTCCGCTCACCGGCGCAATACCGCGTCCACCTCGAGGAGGCGCTCGGCCGCGCGGGCGTTCCGGTTCACTTCGATCAGGGCACCGTGCTGCCGGATCCTTCGGGGCGAGCGTTCCTCGCGCTGCTTGGCTGCGCGGCCGAGGGGCTGTCGGCACGTCGGTTCGCCGAGTACGTCTCGCTCGGCGAGGTCCCCGATGCGGGTGGGGAGGGCGTGCCCCCGGCGGCCGCCGCGACGGGCGAACGCTGGGTGCCACCCGACGAGGAGCTGCTGCCGGCCGGGCTCGCGGCGCGCGCCGAGGAGCCCGGCACCCCGAGCGACCTCGGTCGCTTCACGGTCGATGCCCTGGCGGCGGTGGCGGCCGGGACGCTGCGTGCGCCGTGGCGGTGGGAGCGGCTGCTCGTCGATGCGGCCGTGATCGGAGGACGCGCGCGCTGGGCACGTCGGCTCGACGGGCTCGAGGCGAAGCTGCGGCTCGCCGAGCGCGATGACGGCGGCCAGGAAGCCACCGCGGCCAGCCGCGAAGGCCGGGCGCGCGCGCTGCGCGATCTCGATCACCTGCGGCGCTTCGCGTTGCCGCTGCTCGACGATCTCGAGCGCCTCCCGGCCTCCGCCACGTGGGGCGAGTGGCTCGATCGGCTGGCGGCGCTCGCCTCGCGGGCTCTCCGTGATGCCGAGCGCGTGCTCGGGGTGCTGGCGGCGCTCGCGCCCATGTCCGAGGTCGGCCCGGTCACGTTGCGCGAGGTCCAGCTGGTGCTGGCACCGCGGCTCACCGACCTCGTGGTCATGCCCGCCACGCGCCGCCACGGCCGGCTGCTGGTCGCGCCGATCGACGCCGCTCGCGGGCTTGCGTTCGAGGTCGTGTTCGTTCCCGGGCTCGCGGAGCGGATGTTTCCGCAGAAGCTCGCCGAGGATCCGTTGCTGCTGGACTCGGCGCGCGCGGGGCTCGCGCTCGGGCTCGCCACCCGTACCCAGCGCCTTGCCGACGAGCGCCTCGCGCTCCATCTCGCGATCGGCGCCGCGTCGGACCGCGTGGTGCTGTCGTATCCGCGCATCGATCTCGATCAGGGACGGCCGCGCGTCCCCTCGTTCTACGGGCTCGAAGTGCTCGAAGCGGCGGAAGGCTCGCTGCCCGGCTTCGACGAGCTCGGCCGGCGCGCGGACGTCACCGGCGCGGCACGGATCGGCTGGCCGGCGCCGGCGGATCCGGTCGACGCGATCGACGAGGCCGAGTGCGACCTCGCCCTGCTCGATCCGCTGCTGCGACCGACCCAGCACGCGCCCGCGGGTGCGGCGGCGTACCTGCTGGGCGCCAATCCTCACCTCGCCCGGTCCCTGCGGTTCCGGGCCCGGCGGTGGACGGTCAAGGCGTGGAAGGAAGCGGACGGCCTGATCGCGCGGAGCGACGAGGGACGTGCGGCGCTCGCCGCGCACGCGCCGAGCCTGCGCTCGTTCTCGCCGACCGCGCTCGAACAGCTCGCCGCGTGTCCGTACCGGTTCGCGCTGCGCACGATCGTGCGGCTCGAGACGCGCGACGATCCGGAGGCGATCGAGTCGCTCGGTCCGCTCGAGCGGGGCTCGCTCGTCCACGAGGTCCAGTTCGAGCTGCTCGGCGAGCTTCGCGAGGCGGGCCTGCTGCCCGTCCGCGAGCTCGCGGCGGTGCGCGACCGGCTCGACGCGGTCCTCGATCGGGTCGCCGCGCGCTATCACGACGAGCTGTGCCCCGCGATCGATCGCGTGTGGGACGACGGCATCGCCTCGATCCGCGCTGACCTGCGCGAGATGTGGCGGCAGATGACCGAGGATCCCGAGTGGACGCCGCGCCGGTTCGAGCTCGCGTTCGGACCGGTCGCGCGCGGCGAGGGCCGCGATCCAGCGAGCGTCGACACGCCGGTCGAGGTGGGCATGGGGCTGTCGCTCCGGGGCTCGATCGATCTCGTCGAGCAGAGCGCGGCCGGGGCGTACCGCGCGACCGACTACAAGACCGGCACGGCGCGGGTGCCGCCGCTCGCCGTGATCGCCGGCGGCACCAGCCTGCAGCCCGTGCTGTATGCCCTCGTGCTCGAGCAGCTGTTCCCGGGCGCCTCGGTGTCGGGCGGCCGGCTCTACTACTGCACCACCCGAGGCGGGTTCAAGACCGTCGACGTGCCGCTCGACGATGAGGCACGGCAGGCCGCGCGCGTGCTCGGCGAGACGCTCGCGCACCACTTCGAGCGCGGGTTCTTTCCGGCGGCGCCCGAGAAGGACGCGTGCAAGTTCTGCGATTTCCGCGCGGTCTGCGGTCCCTACGAGGAGTTGCGAACGCGCGACAAGCAGCGCGAGCCGCTCGCCCAGCTGACGCGCCTGAGGACGACGCGATGACCGATGCGCTGACCGACGCGATGCCGTTCGTCGATGCCGAGGCGCGTCGCGCGATCCGCGAGGAGCTCGCCTCGACCCTCGTGGTCGAAGCCGCCGCTGGCACCGGCAAGACCACCGAGATGATCGCCAGGATCGTCGAGCTGATCCGGACCGGCACCGCTGGGCTCGAGCAGATCGTGGCCGTGACGTTCACCGAGAAGGCCGCCGGGGAGATGAAGCTGCGGCTGCGCACCGAGCTCGAGCGCGCCCGGGCCAAGCGCGTGGCGACCCCGGCCCCTGGTTCGACGAGCCAGCCGAGCGCCGAGCGCGCGGTCGAGCGCCTGCGGTTCGAGCACGCCCTCGCCGAGCTCGAGGTCGCGTCCATCGGGACGATCCACGGGTTCTGCGCCGACCTGCTGCGCGAGCGGCCGATCGAGGCGCGCGTTGACCCGCTGTTCGAGGTTGCCGGCGAGGACGAAGCCGATCGGATGTTCCAGCAGGCGTTCGACACCTGGTTCCAGGCGACGCTCGCCGCGCCGGGCGAGGGAGCTCGGCGCATCCTGCGTCGTTCCGATCCCACCGAGCAGCTCCGGGCGGCGGGCAAGAGCCTCGTCGGTCGCCGCGACTTCGACGGCGCGTGGAGGCGTGATCCGTTCGACCGCGACGCCGCGATCGACCACGTCGTCGGCGAGCTCGCCGCGCTCGGAGCGCTGGCCGGGCGCGCCTCGCGATCCGAGGATCCGCTCGCGAAGCTGCTGTCGAAGATCGAGCGCTGGATCGCCGAGCTCGGGCGTCGCGAGGCGATCACGCGCCCCGAGGGTCCGCGCGATCACGACGGCCTCGAGGCCGAGCTCGCGAGCCTCGCGCGGTGGTGGGAGTGGCGATACAGCGGGCGCGCGAAGCTGTACGGCGAGGGCTTGCCCCGCGCCGAGGTGGTCGCTCGCCGCGACGCGGTGATGGCCGAGCTCGTGGCGTTTCGCGACGCCGCCGAGGCCGATCTCGCCGCGTGCCTGCACGCCGAGCTGCGCCCGCTGATCACCGAGTATCTGCGGCTCGGGACGCGCGCCGGCCGGCTCGACTTCTTCGATCTACTCGAGCGCGCGCGCGATCTGCTGCGCGACGATCGCCGCGTTCGAGAGGAGTACCAGCAGCGGTTCACCCACTTCTACGTCGACGAATTCCAGGACACCGATCCGTTGCAGGTCGAGATCCTGATGCTGCTCGGCGCCGATGATCCCGCGGCGATCGATCCGGCGACCATCCGGATCCGGCCCGGCAAGCTGTTCGTCGTCGGCGATCCGAAGCAGGCGATCTATCGATTCCGCCGCGCGGACGTCGCGCTCTACGAGGCGGTGAAGCAGCGCCTGATCGACGACGGCGCGCGGCTCGTGCAGCTCACGACGAGCTTCCGCAGCGTCCCGTCGATCCAGTCCGCGGTGAATGCCGCGTTCGAGCCCTTGATGCAGGGCGACGGCCAGGCCCACTACGTGCCGCTCGCGAATTGCCGCGTCGAGCTCGCCGACCAGCCCACGATCATCGCGTTGCCGGTGCCCCGGCCGTACGCCAAGCGCGACGTCGCGAACTGGAAGATCGAGGAGTCCTATCCCGAGGCCGTCGCCGCGTTCCTCGACCAGGCGATCTCGGAGCGAGGCTGGACCGTCGCCCTGCGCGATGGCACGCGGGTGCCGCTCGCCGCGCGCCACGTCTGCCTGATGTTCCGCCGGTTCCAGGCGTACAAGACCGACCTGACGCGCGCGTACGTCCGCGCGCTCGAGGCGCGTCAGATTCCACACGTGCTCGTCGGCGGCCGCTCGTTCCACGATCGCGAAGAGATCGGCGCCGTCCGCAGCGCGCTCGCCGCGATCGAGTGGCCCGATGACGAGCTGGCGGTCTACGCGACGCTGCGCGGGCCGTTGTTCGCGTTCCACGACGAGGATCTCGTCGCGTTCAAGCACATCGTCGGCCGGCTCCATCCCCTGCAATGGATCGATCCAGATCGTCCCGATCGCGCGCCGCACGCGAGCCCGGCCTTGCGGGAAGTCGCCGTCGCGATGTCGATCCTCGCGGAGCTCCACCTGCGGCGCAACCGCAGGCCGATCGCCGACACGCTCGCGCGCCTGCTCGCGACCACGCGCGCCCACGCGGGGTTCGCGATGTGGCCCGCGGGAGAGCAGGCGCTCGCGAACGTGCTGCGCGTGCTCGATCTCGCGCGCCGGTTCGAGGCGCGCGGCGCGACCTCGTTCCGAGCGTTCGTCGACAAGCTCGAGGCCGACGTCGATCGCGGCAAACAGCCCGATGCGATGGTCGTCGAGGAGGGCACCGATGGCGTGCGCATCATGACGGTGCACGCTGCGAAGGGCCTCGAGTTCCCGGTCGTCATCCTGTGTGATCCGACCGCGCCGCTCGCGCAGGAGCGTCCGTCGCGCTACGTCGACACCGCACGCCGCGTCTGGCTCGAGCCGCTCGCCGGGTGCGTACCGAGCGAGCTCCGCGAGCATGCCGAGGAGGTCGCGCGCCGCGATCGTGAGGAGGGCATCCGGCTCGCCTACGTGGCCGCCACCCGCGCGCGAGACCTGCTCGTCGTCCCGGTCGTCGGTGACGAGGAGCGCGCCAGCTGGCTCGACGCGCTCACGCCGGCTGTCCATCCGCACCCGGCGCGCAAGCGCGAGCCCGGTCCGGCGATCGGCTGCCCTCGGTTCGGCGACGACAGCGTGCTGTCGCGCGGTCCAGACACCCAGCAGACCGCCAGCGACTCGGTCGCGCCGGGCTCGCATGCACCGCGCGCCGGCTCGCACCGCGTGGTGTGGTGGGACCCACGCGTCCTCGAGCTCGAGCCCGCGCTCGGCGGCGGCATGCGCCAGCGTCAGATCCTGCAGGCCGACGAGTCAGGCGAGGTCGCGACCGCGAGCGAGCGCACGCACACCCGGTGGCAGGAGCGGCGCGCGGCTGCCCTCGTCGCCGGGGCTCGGCCGAGCTTCGAGGTGCAGTCGATCACCGCCGCGGCGCGCACGGTCAACGCCGGCGATGACGTCGTCGCGCTCGAGGATACGGGCATCGATCGCAGCGCCCGCCCGCGGGGCAAGCGGTTCGGCATCCTCGTCCACGCCATGATGGCCTCGGTCGACCTCCATGCCGAGGCCGTGGCGATTCGCGCGCTCGCCACCAACCACGGCCGGCTCGTCGGCGCGCCGCCAGGTGAGGTCGAGGCCGCGATCCTCGCCGTGCGCGCCGCCCTCGGTCATCCCTTGATGGTGCGCGCCGCCGCGGCCGAACGGCTCGGCAAGCTCCGCCGCGAGGTCCCGGTGATCCTCAACACCAGCGAAGGCGTGCTCGAGGGCATCATCGATCTCGCGTTCGCCGAGTCCGCCGGCGACGGCGACCGCTGGACCGTGGTCGACTTCAAGACCGACGCCGCCCTCGACGGTCTCCGCGCGATCTACGAGACCCAGGTCAGACTCTACGCGACCGCGATCACCACGGCCACGGGCCGCCCGGCGTCCGCCGCCCTCCTGATCGTGTGATAGGGCCTCCGCGGGCAGCGCGTCCTGGGCCCAACGCCGATCACAGGAGCGCAACTGATCGGAGTCGATCGCGTGTCTTGTCGAGCCCGAGCCCGAGCCCGAGCCCGATTCCGACGAGCATGCACCGTTCGCGCAGCGACCTGCACTGCAGTTGCACCAGCGGCCTCCACTTGCACTTGCGAGTTAAGACCTGCACTTGCACCTGAGCCTCGTGCGCAAGTGCGTGGTGCAGGTCTTAACGACAAGTGCAGGTGCATGTCATCAGTGAAAAGTGCAAGTGGAGGTCGGCACAGGTTCAACCGATCAAGACCTCGGTGGCGAGGTACCAGGTGAGCGGCTCGGGCCCCTACGCGGCGTGCCTCCCCGAACGCTCGCGGGTAGGGGCGCGAACGGTGAGCACGGCGCAGGGTGCCGAGCGGACCACGGTCTCCGCGACACTGCCGAGCAGGGCCCGCGAGATGCCCCGCCGCCCGTGGGTGCCCATGACGATCAGGTCGGCGCCGAGCTCCTTGGCCGTCTGGTTGATGAGGTCCCGTGCGTCGCCGGTCTTGAGCAAGACCTGGCCGATCGGTGCGATGGAGCGCCTGGAGGCCGCGAGCGCGTCGAGCGCCTTCTGATTCTCGAACAGGATCTCATCGATGACGGTGGTCGTGAGCGCGACGCCAAGCTCGGGCACACCCAGCCCGGGCACGCCGATCACGTTGAGCAGGTGGATCGTTGCGCCGAGCTTGGCCGCGAGCTCGCAGGCATAGTCGAGCGCGTACTCGCCTCCCTCGCTGAGATCGGTCGGCACCAGGATCGTCTTGGGCAACATCGGAGGCCTCCAGCTGAGGCTGGTTTCACGAACCGGGCCAGTGGAAGCGCGCGCACCCACACGCCCGCGGCGCGACGGCCGCGCACGGCGTGCGCCCGTGCCACGAGATCGGGGTATAGCTGCGTCGAGGATGTGGCTCACCGGCAAGTTCATCGCGGCGCTCGTCATCGGCGTCGCGCTGGTGGCACTCGTCCAGGGCTACCTCGACTACCAGCGCGAGCGCGAGGTGTTCGATCGCCAGCTTCGCGGTGAGGCCGCCGCTCTCGGTCGGGCGCTCGGGCGCGGGGTCGCCGACGTCTGGCAGCGCGATGGCGAGGCCGCGGCGCGCCAGTTCCTCGAAGTGGCGGCGACCAAGAGCGGACGCCTGCAGGCGCGCTGGGTGTGGCTCGATGCCAAGGGTCACGACGAGCCCCGCGCGACCCGCCGCGAGCTCGAGCCGATGAAGGAGGACCAGATCGTCGTCGTGCGCGATGACACGCGCCGGCTGCTCTATACGTACATCCGCGTCGAGGTCCCGGAGCCGCGGCTCGGCGGGGTCGAGATCGCGCAGACGCTCGAGCAGCTCGACGCGTATGTCAGCGCGTCGCTGCGCACCCAGGTGCTCGGCTCGGCCAGCGCGGTCGCGATCGCGGCCCTGCTGGCGCTGGCGCTCGGGGTGGTGTTCATCGGGCGCCCGATCTCGCGGCTCGCGGCCAAGGCGCGGCGCGTCGGCACCGGGGACCTCACCGGGCCGCTCCACCTCCGCCAGCGCGACGAGCTCGGTGAGCTTGCGGCCGAGATCAACCTCATGTGCGAACGACTCGCAGCCGAGCGTGCCGCGCGCGAGCAGGCGACCGAGCAGTTGCGGCATGCCGATCGGCTGACGACGGTCGGCAAGCTGGCCTCCGGGCTCGCGCACGAGCTCGGCACGCCGCTCAACGTGGTGCGCGGGCGCGCCAAGCTGATCGTCGATCGCGAGGTCGAGGGTGCCGAGGTGGAGAGCTCGGCGCGGATCGTCGTCGAGCAGGCCGAGCGGATGACCGCGCTGATCCGCGAGCTGCTCGACTTCGCGCGCCCGCGGACCCCGAAGAAGTCACCGGTCAACGTGCCGAACCTCGCCCGCCGGGTCTGCGAGCTGGTCGCGACGATCGCCCGCAAGGGCAATGTGATCCTCACTCCGCCAGCGCCTGACGAGGCGCTGCGCACGGAGGCCGACGACGGCCAGCTTTCGCAGGTGGTGACGAACCTGGTCGTCAACGCGATCCAGGCGACGCCCGCCGGAGGCGTGGTGACGATCTCGTCGCGGGTCGTCGACCAGCCCGCGCCGCCGTACGTCGGGGGAACCGGGCAGTCCTGGCTCACGATCGAGGTCCGAGATACTGGGAGCGGCATGGACGAGGCCACCCGTGGCCGCGTGTTCGAGCCGTTCTACACGACCAAGGACGTCGGAGATGGCACCGGGCTCGGGCTGTCGGTCAGCTGGGGCATCATCCGCGAGCACGACGGCTGGATCGACATCGCGTCCACGCCGGGCCAGGGTTCGACCTTCACGGTGTACCTTCCACGCGGAGGCAACGCATGACCACGGTCTTCGTCGTCGATGACGAGCGCGAGATGGTCGACCTGATCGCGATCGGGCTGAAGAAGCGCGGCTTCACGATCGTTCCGTTCACCACCGCGCCCGATGTGCTCGCCGCGATCGCGCAGCAGGACGTCGACGTGATCATCACGGATCTCAACATGAAGGGCATGACCGGGCTCGAGCTCTGCCAGCAGGTGGTGGCGGATCGGCCAGACATCCCGGTGTTGATGCTGACCGCGTTCGGCAGCTTCGAGACCGCGGTCGGCGCGATCCGCGCGGGGGCCTACGACTTCGTGACCAAGCCGGTCGAGATCGAGGCGCTCGCGATCGCGGTGCGGCGGGCAGCCGAGCATCGAGCCCTGCGCGGCGAGGTCAAGCGCTTGCGCGAGGTGGTCGCGAACACGCGAGGCCGCGGCGACCTGATCGGCGCGAGCCCGGCGATGCAGCAGGTCTACGAGCTGATCGACCAGGTGAGCGTCACCGATGCCTCGGTCCTGCTGACCGGCGAGAGCGGCACGGGCAAGGAGCTCGTCGCCCGCGAGATCCACAACCGCTCGCGACGCGGTGCGGGCCCGTTCGTGGCGGTGAACTGCGCCGCCGTTCCCGAGGCGTTGCTCGAGAGCGAGCTGTTCGGGCACGCGAAGGGCGCGTTCACCGACGCCAGGCAGAGTCGCCAGGGGCTGTTCCAGCAGGCCGGCGGCGGGACGCTGTTCCTCGACGAGATCGGCGAGATGGCGCTCGCGCTCCAGCCCAAGCTGCTGCGCGCCCTCCAGGAGCGCAAGGTGCGCCCGGTGGGCGCCGACGCGGAGATCCCGATCGATGTTCGCGTCATCGCGGCGACCAACCGTGACCTCGAAGAGATGGTCGAGGCCAAGCTGTTCCGCGAGGACCTCTACTACCGGATCCACGTCATCCACATCCCCCTGCCTTCGCTGCGTGCCCGCGGCGGCGACGTGTTGCTGCTCGCGCAGCATTTTCTGCGTCATCACCAGACGGTGTTCGAGAAGAAGATCGTCGGGCTGTCTGCCGCCGTTGCCGAGCGGATGATGACGTACGAGTGGCCAGGCAACGTGCGCGAGCTCGGCAACTGCATCGAGCGAGCGGTCGCGTTCACCCACTTCGAGGAGCTCCAGGTCGAGGATCTGCCCGACAAGGTGCGGACCTCGCGAGCGCAGCCCCAGATGTCGGGCACGACGCTTCCGGAGTTGCTGACGCTCGAGGAGGTCGAGCGCCGTCACGTGTTGCGCGTGCTCGCTGCGTGCAACCACAACCGCACCGACGCGGCGAAGATGCTCGACCTCGATCGCAAGACGCTCTATCGCAAGCTGCTGCGATGGGGCGTCAATGACACCTGACGGCGCGATGAGACGGCCTGGCCGCTAGCGAGATTCATTTCCGGGGCAGACTTCCCCACGGGGCAAGCTGCCCCGGAATCTGCCGTCTCAAGTGGCTGACATCGCTCGCCAACCACGGCATGTCAGGTGCACAGCCGGGGTGCTCAACCCCAAGGAGCTTCAAGCCTCATGCGTACCCTGACCCGCGTTGTTCTCGTCCTCTCCGCCCTCGCCACCCCCGCGTTCGCCGAAGCCCCCGCCAAGAAGGACGCGGCCCCCACGGCCCCCGCGGCCGACGCGAAGAAGGCGGAGCCGAAGGCGGACGCCAAGACCGACGCCAAGGCCGAGCCGAAGGCGGACGCCAAGACGAAGACGGACGCCAAGACGACGGACACCAAGACCAAGGCCGAGCCGAAGACCAAGACGGACGCCAAGGCCAAGACGGACACCAAGGCCGACGCGACGAAGCCGGACGTGACGAAGCCGGACGCGACGAAGCCGGACGCGACGAAGCCGGACACCAAGGTCGCCCCGAAGGCCGACGCGAAGGCGAAGACCGACGCGCCCGCGAAGACCGACGCGCCCGCGAAGACCAAGTAACTCGTTCTCTGTTGAACGTCGAACGCTGTCCATCGAGAGGTGGCCAGCGTTTCGTCGTTTCGGCTCGTGATACACCACGGAGGTGTCGCGGAGCCTGATCGTCGTCGACCACTTCGCACCGGAAGCGAACCAGCTGCGCGCGACCTTCGATGCCCGGTTCGCCGACCCGCGGCGGACCAACGGCGATCGCTTCGTGTGGGACTACTGGCACGTCCCCGGCCAGTACACGGCGCTGCGCACTCCCGCCTGGACGTACTTTCCGAAGGCGATCTACCAGCGGTTCCACAACCGCCTCGTGACCTGGGGCCGCGAGACGCTCGGGTGCCACGACGTCTCGCCGCCGTGGCTGTCGCTGTACGTCGAGGGGTGTCGCCAGGAGCTGCACGGCGATCTCCCACATGGCCCGTGGGCGTTCGTGATGTCGCTGACGCCGTGGCGCGGCCGGAAGTTCCGCGGCGGCGAGACGCTCCTCGTACGGGACGAGGTGCTCGACTTCTGGACCGACTTCGCCTCGGTGCGCGCGGTCGAGGAGCGCGAGTTGATCCGCGCGATCGAGCCGCACTTCGCGCGCCTCGTGGTGTTCGATCCGCGGATCCCGCACGGCGTGCGAACGGTGACGGGCACCCACGATCCGCGCGAGGGCCGGCTCGTGATCCACGGCTGGTTCGTGCAGCCGCGACCGTTCGTGCGAGGCCCGCTCGCGACCCGGGCGCTGGCGTCACGGCTCGACGAGCTGACCGCGCAGCTCGGTCGTTGGCTCGGGGCGTTGCCGATCGCGGGGCTCGTCAGCTTCGCGTTCGCGGTCGATCGGCGGGGCAGCGTCCGCGACGTCCAGCTGCTGTCGGACACGACCCGCGTGCCCACGTCCGACGAACGAGCGCGCAAGGCACTGGTGCGCCGGATCCGCAAGACGATCGAGACCTGGCGGTTCGGCTCCCAGCGTGCCGCCAGTCGCGTGACCTTGCCGCTGGTGTTCGAACGGGGATGACGCGCGGAGCTTGCCCGCGTCGCTCAGGCCAAGCCGGGAGGCGTCACCGCGCGCATGATCTCGAACAGGATCTGCGTCAACAGATCGCGCAGCTCGGTACGCGTGAGCCTTGGGTTCACGCACCAGTCGATCGTGGCGCTCTCGACGAAGCCGATCCAGCCACGCACCGCGGTCTCGAACCGCGCGTTCCCGACCAGCATCGGCGCGAACGGTGAGCTGAGCACGAACTGCTCGAATAGCTGCGCCCGCACGCTCTCGATCACGGTGACGACCTCGGGGTCGCTGCCGATCCCGCCTCGCATGAGCGACACGAACGCGCGCGCGTGACGGGTGATGTGATCGAGGTAGGCGTCGAGGCTGGCGCGGACGCGCTGGATCGGCGCGAGCTCCTGCGGAACGCTCGTGATCGCCGCGACCAGCTCGGCGGCGATCTCGCGTAACCCGGCGACGTAGAGATCCCGCTTGGTCGGGAAGTAGTGATAGAGCAGCCCCTTCGAGATCTTGGCGTCGCGTGCGAGATCGTCGATCGACACGTCGTCGTACGCGCGGTCCGAGAACGCGGCCTTGGCGAGCGTCAGGATCTGCGCGCGGCGCTCGTCGTTCTCGAGCCGCACCCGGCGCTTGGGACGTCCGCCCGCAGGGGCGCGGCGGAGGGCGCGGCGAGGTGGCACGGGGCGAGTATAGCGGAGTTGTTTCGACGGGTTGTTAGTCCGTGAGGAAGGCCTGACCTGGCGCGCGGCGATCCGCCAGGTCACTCGCGCGACCGTGATGATGCGCTACTCGCCGCGCAATGGGTCGCCGCCCGTGGCATGAAGCTTCCACCAGCCCGGGGAGGATTCGCCCGATGAAGCTCAAGCGAGATGCAGTGGTGGTGGTGACCGGAGCGGGCAGCGGCATCGGCCGCGCGACCGCGCTCGCGTTCGCCGCCGAAGGTGCACGGGTCGTCGCGTGCGATGTCGATCAAGCTCGCCTGGACTCACTCGCCGGCGAGCTCGGTGACCGGGTGGTGTTCGTCCGCAAGGTCGACGTCGCGGACCGCGCCCAGATGGCCGCGTTCGCCGTCGAGGTCCATGCGCAGGTGCCTGCCGCAGACGTGGTCGTCAACAATGCAGGCGTCGGGCTGGGCGGTTCGTTCCTCGACCTCTCGCTCGATGACTGGGACTGGCTGCTCGGCATCAACCTGCGCGGCGTCGTGCATGGCTGTCACTTCTTCCTGCCGAAGATGGTCGAGCGCGGGGCCGGCGGCCACGTCATCAACCTGTCGAGCATCCTCGGTATCTACCCGGCGCCGCAGGTCACCGCCTACGTCGCGAGCAAGTTCGCCGTGCTCGGCTTCTCGAGGTCGCTGCGCGCCGAGCTCGAGCCGCATCACATCGGCGTCACGGCGATCTGTCCGGGCTTGATCGCGACGGCGATCATCGAGGACGGCAGGTTGAGCGGGCAGCTTGCATCGCACCGCGCCAAGGTCACGGCGACGTTCCGCAAGGGCTCGTCGCCCGACCTGGTCGCCTCCGCGATCGTCGACGCCGTGCGCTCGAACCCGGCGGTTCGTACCGTGGGCCGCGATGCGTGGGCACTGCACGCGCTCACCCGGTTCGCTCCTCGGATCACGACGCGGCTCGGTGCCACGCTGGCGAAGCGCCTCGTCCCTGCCGGCTGATCGTCCTCGGCGCGGCCGGCGCGAGAGGCTCGACGCCGCGTGAGGTTTCGGTGCATTGCACCGCATCGTCGTGGGGGTGGAGACCCCTGGTGGAGCAAGTTCCCCCAGGGTCTGCAGACCCTGGCATTTCTTTTGCGACGAATCGAAAGCGCCTCCCCACAAGGGGGATCAGGAGGCCATCAAATGCGCTCAATTCTGTTCGCCACCATGTTCACATTGTTCGCCGGTTGCGGCGCTAGCGTCGACTCGCACGTCAGTGCGCTGACAGGCAAGACGTGCGAACCCGACGGCACGTACCAACCCCAGGCGCCGCACGGCAACGGTGGCAACGGCAACGGTGGCAACGGCCAGTGCCAGGGCACCAGCAACGGCGACAACTGCGATGACCTGCACAGCGGCAAGATCGACTGCATCGGCGATGGCAACAGCGGCCAGGGCGACGACAAGAAGCACAACTGCATGTTCCCGCAGCCAGGCTGTGACGAGAACGGCTGCTGCGATGACGATCTCGTGGACCCGCCAATCGATCCGCCATCCGATCCGACCGATCCGACGGATCCGCCATCGGATCCGACCGATCCGACGGACCCGCCGTCCGATCCAATCGATCCGCCGGCCCCGACGACCCCGCCGGCCCCGCCGTCCCCGCCGTCCGATCCGACCCCGCCGACCGGAACGACCGATCCGACCGATCCGACGGGGTCGTTTGATCCGACCGGCGTGGTCAATCCGACCTCCAACCCCACGCCCACGCCCACGCCCACGCCGATCACCTAGGCACGGGATCGACCGCTGGCTCGACCATCACGTCGGCTGGCGGGCCCGTCGGCCAGCGGGCTCGGAGCTCGATTGGCCGTCGGAGCTGGCTCGAAAACGCAGGCGGATAGCGCTAAGGTCGCGGCGCATGAAGCTGGCCACCCTGCGCGACGGATCTCGAGATGGCCGCCTGCTCGTGGTGCGCCGCGATGGCGAGGCTGGGGCACCTTCGCCCGACGCCTGGCCGACGCTGCAACGAGCGCTCGACGACTGGTCGGCCGCCGAGCCCGCGCTGCGCGCGATGGCTGACCGCGTGGATCGTGGGGCGATCGACACCCTGCCGATCGATCCGCATCGGCTCGGCGCGCCCCTGCCTCGCGCGTTCGAATGGATCGACGGCTCCGCGTTCCTCAACCACGTGATCCTGGTCCGCAAGGCCCGTGGTGCGCAGCCGCCCGCGACGCTCGAGACCGATCCACTGATCTATCAGGGCGGGTCGGGCGACATGATGGGGCCACGCGATCCGATCGAGTTGCGCGAGCCGTCGTGGGGGCTCGACTACGAGTCCGAGGTTTGCGTCGTGCTCGGCGACGTCCCGATCGGGACGCTCGCGGCCGACGCGCACCGCCACGTCCACCTCGTGATGCTCGCGAATGACTGCACGCTGCGCAACCTCATCCCCGACGAGCTCGCGAAGGGCTTCGGCTTCTTCCAGAGCAAGCCGGCCACGGCGTTCTCGCCGTTCGCGGTCACGCCCGACGAGCTGGCCGAGCTCGGCATCTGGCATGGCGGGCGCCTCCACGTCCGCGTGACCTCGACGTACAACGGCGAGCGGATCGGCGATTGTGATGCGGGCCCCGAGATGCACTTCTCGTTCTTCGATCTGGTCCAGCACATCGCGAAGACCCGCCGGTTCGTCGCTGGCACGGTGCTCGGCAGCGGCACCGTGTCGAACGCCGATCGCGCGCGAGGGGTGTCCTGTCTCGCCGAGCGCCGGATGATCGAGACGATCGAGGCCGGCCAGCCCGTGACGAAGTTCATGGCGGTCGGCGATCGGATCGAGATCGACGCGCGTGATCCTGCCGGGCGCAGCCTGTTCGGCTCGATCGATCAGCGGGTCGTCGCGGCCGGAACAGGGGCCGCGTCGTGAAGCTGGTCCTCCATAACTACTGGCGATCGTCGGCGAGTCACCGGGTGCGGATCGCCCTCGCGCTCAAGCGGCTGCCTTACGAGTACGTGGTCATCAACATCGTGCAGGGCGCGCAGCACGCCGACGACTACCGTGCGAGAAACCCGCTGGCTCAGGTGCCGACACTCGTGGTGACCGAGGACGACGGCACGGTCCGGTCGATGGCGCAGTCACTGCCGATCATCGAGTACCTCGAGGAGCGGTTTGGTGGGAGCCCTGGCTCGGTGCCGCTGCTGCCGCAGGATCTCTACCTGCGGGCGCGCGCGCGCGGGCTGGCCGAGATCGTCAACTCCGGCATCCAGCCGCACCAGAACCTCACCACCACGAACAAGCTCAAGGCGCTCGGGGTCGACGATGCGGCATGGGTGAAGGGCTTCATTGCCGACGGCCTGACCGCATTCGCGCGAGCCTCGGCCGAGGTCGCGGGCGCGTTCTGTGTCGGCGACGCGCCGACGATCGCGGACTGCTGCCTCGTGCCGCAGCTCGCGAGTGCGCGCCGGTTCCACGTCGAGCTGGCTGGCTATCCCCAGCTGCTGGCGATCGAGGCGCGCTGCCTTGCCCTGGACGCCTTCGCCTCTGCCATGCCCGACCGTCAGCCTGACGCTGTGAGGAGTAAGTCATGACCCAGCCGGTTCCCCCGTCCTCTGCCGTGGGCATCAAGCGCCTCGAAGGCATTCACTGGTACGTCCGCGACCTCGAGCGCTCGCGGCAGTTCTACACGACCAAGCTCGACTTTGCCGAGACCTGGCGGTCGTCGCCCGAGCTCGAGCAGCGCGGGCGCCAGAAGTCGGCGTGCTTCTCGGCGGGCAACATCCAGATCGTGTGCAGCTCGCCGCTCGGCACGGGCGGCCGCGCGCACCGCTTCCTGGCGAAGCACCCCGACGGCGTTGGCGCGTTGATCTTCGAAGTCGAGGACGCCCAGCGGACGTTCGCGCTGATCGAGGAGCGTGGCGGTACGCCGATCGAGGACATCCAGACCTTCACCGATGACGGCGGCACGCTGCGCCAGTTCTCGATCACCACGCCGTTCGGGGACTGCACGTTCCGGTTTCGCGAGCATCGCGGGTTTCGCGGGCTGTTTCCGGGTGCGGTGCCGTACCAGGGCCAGCCTGGCCAAGGTGGAGGGACCAACAAGTTCGGGTTTCGCGACATCGATCACGTCACCTCGAACTTCCAGACGATGAAGCCGATGCTGCTCTGGCTCGAGCACGTCCTGGGCTTCCAGCAGATGTGGGAGGTCGAGTTCCACACCTCCGACGTCGATCCCGCCCGCAAGACCGGCTCCGGCCTCAAGTCGATCGTGATGTGGGATCCGGGCTCGCAGACGAAGTTCGCGAACAACGAGCCGGCGCGCCCGTTCTTCAAGAGCTCGCAGATCAACATCTTCAACGAGCAGCTGCGGGGCGACGGCGTCCAGCATGTCGCGCTCACGGTCGGGAACATCGTCGACGCGGTTCGCGGGCTGCGCAGCTCGAACGTGTCGTTCATGCCGACGCCCCCCAGCTACTACGACATGCTGCCCGAGCGGATCGCGCGCACGGGTATCGAGCGGATCGATGAGGACCTGGCGACGTTGCGCGAGCTCCAGATCCTGGTCGACGGCGATCAACAGCACGCCTACATGCTGCAGATCTTCCTCAAGGAGGCCGCGGGGCTCTACGGCGATCCGACGGCGAGCCCGTTCTTCTACGAGATCATCCAGCGCAAGGGCGATCGCGGCTTCGGTGCCGGCAACTTCCGGGCGCTGTTCGAGAGCATCGAGCGCGAGCAGCAGAACCAGGCCACGCGACAGGGCCAGAGCTGATGCTGGATCGGATGTGCGTCGGCGATGTCGCGCGCAAGCACCACATCCAGCTGCGCGGCCCCGGTGGCGAGCTGCGCTACGAGGAGTGCTTCACGCGCGACGGCTTCGAAGGGCCCTACACGATCCTGTACCACCTGCGCCGGCCGCACACGCAGCGGCTCGCCCCTGGGATGAAGCACGGCTGGTTGACGCCGGTCGCGGCCCCCGAGGGGGCGCTCGCGAAGCGCCACTACCGGAGCTCGGAGCTCGCCAAGCACGGCGGGCCGCAGCTCGATGCGCGGGTCGCCTTGCTGTTCAACGAGGATCTGATCGCCGGGGTCGCGTTCCCGACCGCGCCCGATCCGGTCTACATCGCCGACGGCGATGCCGATCAGCTGATCTACATCCACCGCGGTGGCGGCACGTTGCGCAGCGTCCTCGGTGATGTCGGGTTCGCGCAGGGCGACTACGTGCACGTGCCGCGCGGCCTCACCCATCGGTTTCTCCCCGACGCGACCCTCGCGCAGCACTGGTTCTGGTTCTCGCTGATCGGGGGCGTGCATGTGCCTCGGCAGTGGCGCAATGACGTGGGCCAGCTCCGGATGGACGCGCCGTACTCGCATCGCGATTTCAAGCGCCCCGCCTTCGAGGGCCCGCGCGACGAAGGGATCCGCGAGCTCGTGGTCCGGCGCGGCGGCGTGTGGCACGGCTTCGCGCTCGAGGACTCGCCGCTGGACGCGGTTGGCTGGGATGGCACCGTGTATCCGTGGGCGTTCCCGATCCTCAACTTCCAGCCCCGCGTCAGCTCGGTGCACCTGCCGCCGACCTGGCACGGCACGTTCGCCGCGAAGGGCGCGCTGGTCTGCAGCTTCGTCCCGCGCCCGGTCGACTTCCACCCCGAGGCGATCCCGTGCCCGTACCCGCACAGCTCGACCCACTGCGACGAGATCATCTTCTACTGCGACGGTAACTTCACGTCCCGGCGCGGCGTCGCGCCCGGCAGCATCTCGCATCATCCCATGGGCCTGCCGCACGGCCCGCACCCGGGGAGCTACGAGAAGTCGATCGGCACGACGCGCACCGACGAGCTCGCGGTCATGGTCGATACCTACGCGCCGCTCCGGGTCACGCCGGCCGCGCTCGGGATCGAGGACGCGAACTACCAGGACAGCTTCGTCTGACCTGCTAGCGCCCGTGGCGGGCGACGAACGCGACCATCGCCTCGCCGAACCGAACGAGCAACGCACGCGTCGACTCGTCGGTCAGCCGGCCCTCGGCATCGAACCGCTCGTGGGCGCGCGGGATCAGGATCTCGGGCTGGCTCAGCACCTGGGAGTCGCTGAACAGCAGGATCTGACGCATGTGCAGCTGCGCGCGGATCGTCCCGCTCATCCCGCTGGTGGCGCCGATCACGCCGGTGGGCTTGCCGCGCAGCGGGGAGCGCGCCGGTGGACTCGAGATCCAGTCGAGCGCGTTCTTGAGGCCGCCGGGGATGCTGTAGTTGTACTCGGGCACGGCGAACACCACGCCGTCGGCATCGGCGATCGCCTGCTTGAGCGCGGTGATCCCGGAGGGCTCGGGGAGATCGCTGTTGAAGATCGGGAGCTCCAGCGAGTCCCAGATCGTCAGGGACGATCCGGCCGGCAGGGCCTCTCCGATGGTCGCGAGCAGCGCGCGGTTGATCGACGCCTTGCGCTGGCTGCCGCAGATGCCCAGGAGTGCTGTCGCCACGCCGCGAGGCTACCAACTCGGCGCCCGGCCAGGCGCCTCATCGGTAACTTCTCGTGGGGCGGACGTATGGTACGCATGGCCATGTTCTTTGGCTCGAACAAGTCGCGGATGCCTCGTCCCGAGGAGATCCTGCCGGGTCGGGCGACGCCGATGCGCGTGGGTGGGACCCACTTCGTCAACGGTCATCGCTTCGTGCCTCCGTTTCCCGAGGGGACGGAGCGCGCGGTGTTCGGCATGGGCTGCTTCTGGGGTGCCGAGCGCAAGTTCTGGCAGGCACCCGGGGTGTACGCGACCGCGGTCGGCTATGCCGGCGGCACCACGCCCAACCCGACCTACGAGGAGGTGTGCTCGGGGATGACCGGCCACAACGAGGTGGTGCTGGTCCTCCACGATCCGAAGCAGATCTCGTACGACCAGCTGCTCGCGATCTTCTGGGAGAGCCACGATCCGACCCAGGGCATGCAGCAAGGCAACGACGCGGGCACCCAGTACCGCTCGGGCATCTACACGTTCAGCCCGGCGCAGCAGCAGCAGGCCGAGGCCTCGAAGGCCGCGTTCGAGCCCAGGCTCGCGGCGGCCGGGTTCGGCCCGATCACGACCGAGATCGTGCCGGCGACCGAAGTGTATTACGCCGAGGACTACCACCAGCAGTACCTGGGCAAGAACCCCAACGGGTATTGCGGGCTCGGTGGCACCGGCGTGGCGTGTCCGATCGGCGCATTCGCCGTCGCGAAGTGAGGCCTGGCGCTACGGCGCGCGCTGCACGACGAGGAGGTACTGGAACCGTGCGGTCGCGCCCCTCGCGAGCAGGCCGGCCTCGGTCAGCGCCTCGCCCGGACCGGTGGCCTGCACGGCCCCGATCTCGGTATCGGCGATCATCGCGCAGGCTGCCTGGGCGAGATCGAGCTGGACCGTCACCTGATACAGGCTCGCGCTGTCGAACAGGTTTCCGAACAGCTTGGTGCCCGTCGTGATCCCGGTGTCGAGCACGAGCGTGTCGGTCCCGCCGGTGCGGGTGCCCGTGCACTGCACCGACGAGCCGCCCGCGGGCCGCCGATCGTTGCCGATCACGCCGGCGAAGTTCTGAGACGCCTGCGGGTTCGTCGCGTCGATCCGGTACTGGCCGAGGATCGCGAGGTGCTGCGAGATCAGCGGCAGTGGCGTGGTGAGCTTCTCCACCACGGTCGGATCGGCCGGCGTCGCGATCGCTTCGCCAGCGACGAACTGCCACCCGGCGCTCGCCGTCCAGCCGGCTGGCAGGCCGTTGTTGAAGCTCTCGAACACCGCGATCCGATCGCCCCCGACGTCCGGATCCGGATCGCACGGACTGTCGACCTCGTCGCCATCGGAGTCCGGCTTGGCCGGCGGTGGTGCGGTCGGGCAGCGATCGCAGACATCGCCGATGCCATCGCGATCATCGTCGAGGTCGCCGCCGGGCTGGTGATTGCAGAAGTCCAGGGTGTTGGGGATCCCGTCGCCGTCGAGGTCGCCCGCCTTGGAGATACACGTCCCGCCGGCCGGATCCGTCAGGTCGCACACCGCGTCGGGGCAGTCCGCAGGCTGGTCGCAGGGTCCACCCAGCTGGACCTCACCACAACCGGCGAGCAGGAGCGTGACGAGGACTGCGCGGTTCACTCGTCGATCATAGCTCAGGCATAGCTCAGGTCGCGCGCAGATCTTCGAGCATCACGCCGCCGCGCAGCGTATCGGCTTCGTGGACCTCGTCGCGCCAGGTCTCGGCGAGCGCGCTCGCGTACCACGCCTGCATCTCCGGCAAGGCGAGCAGCCGCTTGCCGTACGCCATCGCGACCTCGCCGAGTACGAGGCCGAAGGTCTGGATGCGGAACGCGACCGGCGCGAAGAAAGCGTCGACGCCGGTGAATCGCGGTTCCACAACGCCTCGATGCGCGAGAGGTCGCGCGCGAGTGCCGGCGACACCTGATGCAGGCGCACGCGCAGCCCGCAGTTCATGCTGCAGACCTCGCGCAGCACGCCGAACCCCGCGTGCATCTCCGCGGAGGCGCTGCGCGCCCACGCGCGCGCGATCGGATCCTCTGGCCACACACCGGGGTGGCGCTCGGCGAGGTACTCGATGATCGCGAGCGATTCCCACACCCGCGTGTCGCCGTCGACCAGGCAGGGCACCAGGCCGTTGGGCGAGACCTGTGCGAACGAGTCACCACACGGCTGATCGGGAAACTGCAGCAGGTTCTCCTTGAACGGGATCCCGAGCGTGCGCATCAGGACCCACGGCCGCAGTGACCACGAGGAGTAGTTCTTGTTGGCGATCAGCAGCTCGTACATGACCCGCAGATACTAGCCGACGCCGGCGCGAGCGAGCGGTTGGGGACGAATTAGAGCTTGCCCGGAGATCCGGGCGGTTGTCGACGGCGAGATCGCGAGCGCCGTGCCCTGCGCGGGGACGCGCGGCTGCTTCGCTCCGGGGCTCCTCCTCGGACCCGCTACGCCTCGGCGCTTCCCCCGGCTTCTCTGCTCCGCAGCAGCCTTGCGTGCGACCGCGATCGCTTCGGCACGGGCGATGAGTGCCTCGACCTCGGCCTCGCGCCGCACCTCATCCTTCGCCATGCGGTCGTAGCTCATCGCCTTGTGTTTGCGTGCGTTCGCTTTCATCTTGGTCCCGTCGATCGCCACGTGGCCGAGCTTTACAAGACCGGCTGACATGCACTCGGCCAGCACCTGCTGAAACAGGTCCGC
>JAGSPR010000588.1 GCA_018262455.1 Deltaproteobacteria bacterium
GACACCGCTCGTGATCATGTCGGCGATCCCGTTCTCGCTGATCGGCATCCTGCCGGCGCACGGCGCGATGGGCGCGTTCTTCACCGCGACCTCGATGATCGGCTTCATCGCCGGCGCCGGGATCGTCGTCCGCAACTCGATCATCCTCGTCGACTTCATCGAGCAGCGTCTCGAGGAAGGCATCCCGCTCGAGCAAGCCGTGGTGGATGCCGGCGCGATCCGGTTCCGGCCGATGTTGCTCACGGCGGCGGCGGTGGTGGCTGGCGCGTTCGTGATCCTGTTCGATCCGATCTTCCAGGGCCTGGCGATCTCGCTGATGGCCGGCGAGGTGGCATCGCTGTTGCTATCGCGGATGACCGTGCCCGTGGTGTTCTTCATGCTGCGCCGCCGCGAGCTCCGCCGGGCCCGGGTCGGCGGACTGTGACCCCGACTGTGACCTCAACGAGGAGAACCCGATGATCACCGACCTTCAGAAGACGCTGCCGATGGATTACGACGCGGTGCTCGCGAAGCTGCCAGACGCCCTCAAGACCGAGGGCTTCGGCGTCCTGACCGAGATCGACGTCCGCGAGACCCTGCGCGCCAAGCTCGGGGTCGAGTTTCGCCGCTACAAGATCCTGGGTGCCTGCAACCCGACGCTCGCGCACCAGGCGCTGCAGGCCGAGCTCGGCGTCGGGGTCATGCTGCCGTGCAACCTGACCGTCTACGAGGATGGCGACCGTACGGTCGTCACCGCGATCGATCCGATGCAGACGATCGCGGCGCAACACCCGGGGCTGCTGCCGATCGCGCAAGAGGTGCGGGCCAGGCTTGGCCGCGTGCTCGCTCGGCTCGGCTGATCCGCTTACGCTTACGCTTACGCTTACGCCGCGCCGGATCGGGGCGGGTCAGTCGGGGGCGCGGGCGTGGCGGCGGACGACCGCGAGGATGTCGTCTCCGAACCGCGCGATCTTGGCGGGCCCGAGCCCGGGGATCTGCGCGAGCGCCTCCTTCGACGTCGGGCGCTGGCGATCGATCGCGGCGATCGCGCCGCGCTGGAACACCATGTACGACTTCCACTTGAGCTGGCGGGCCATGCGCTTGCGATAGCTGTCGAGCTCGAGCGTGATACTCGACGTCCGCGTCGCCGACCGGCGCGTCGATCGCCGGGCGCCGCCTGCGCGAGCGCCGCGTTCGGTGCGCGCTGCGGTGCTGCCGGCCCGCGCGCTCGTGGTCGCGCCGGGCAAGCTGATCGTCGGGTACTTGCGGCCGCGGCGAACCAGCCGGCGCTCGCGTACGAGCTGGTCGATCGCCGCGCCGATCGAGGCCTCGGTGAGCTCGGCGAGGCTGCCGTGCTGCGGCAGGTGCAGCAGGCCATTCGCCGCGACGGTCTTGGCGTGGCTGCCCCGCAGCGCCTTGGCGAGGTTGCCCTTGCCGATCGGGCGGCTCACCGCACCGATCGCGTCGACGATCAGCTGCTGCTGCACCGCGGTGAGCGCGGCGATCGGCGCGGCCTCCTCGGCGCTGCACGACCGCGCGGCCCGTGCCCGCTCGGGATCGACGCAGATGTCGCAGCGCTCGCACGCGGCGTGATCGCCGGTGCCGGTGAAGTGGGCGCACAGCACCTGCTGGCGGCACGTCGCGCCGTTGGCATAGCGCTCGACGGCGACGAGCGCGTCCTCGCTGCGGGCCTGGGTGGTCGCATTGCCGCCGTCGTGGAGCCGGCGCTGCGTCACGAGATCGGCCGGGCCAAACAGCAGCAAGCAGCGCGCGGGCAGGCCATCCCGTCCGGCCCGCCCGGCCTCCTGGTAGTAGGCCTCGAGGCTGCCAGGAGCCTGAAAGTGGACGAGCACGCGGACGTCCGGGTAATCGACGCCCATCCCGAACGCGCTCGTCGCGACGAGCACGCGGGTCCGGCCGAGGGCGAACGCGGACTGTGCGCGCTCGCGGGCCAGCGCCGTCCGGCCCGCGTGGTAGTGGCCGACCGCGAACCCCGCGGACTTGAGCCCGTCGGCCACCGTCTCGGTCTTCTTGCGGGTGCTGCAGTACACGATGGCGTGGCCGCTGCCGGTGCGCTGGCGGAGGCCCGCCGCGTCGAGCGCCTCGATCAGCGACGCGAGTCGGGCCTCGTCGCCCCGGTGGTGGCGGACCTCGAACGCCAGGTTGGGGCGCCGGAAGTCGCCGCGCACGACCAGCGGCGACCGCAGCTCGAGGGACTTGCCGATCTCCGCCAGGACGCGCGGGGTCGCGGTGGCGGTCAGCGCGATCGTCGGCACGTCGATCACCTCGCGGAGCTCGCGCAGGCGCATGTACTCGGGGCGAAAGTCATGGCCCCACTGGCTCACGCAGTGCGCCTCGTCGATCGCGAGCATCGCGATCCGCGCCCGCCCGAGCAGGCGCTTGAACCCATCGAGCACCGCGCGCTCGGGGGACACGTACAGGATCGCGAGCTCGCCTGCCGTCAGCGCCGAGATCGCCGCGAGCCGGGTCTCGTCATCGAGCTGGCTATGGATCGCGGCCGCCGCGACCCCGCGGGCCCGCAACCCGCTCACCTGATCGTTCATCAGCGCGATCAGCGGCGAGATGACGATCGTCGTGCCGCGTCCGCGCCGTGCGGCGACCACCGCGGGCACCTGGTAGCACGACGACTTGCCGGCCCCGGTGGGCAGCAGCACCATCACATCGCCGCCACCGAGCACCGCCTCGATCGCGGCCTTCTGGCCAGGCCGAAACTCGGCATGGCCGAACACCGCTCGCAGGATCGCGAGGGGAAGCTCGACTGGCGCGTCGTCGCGATCGGCCGGATGACCCATCCCCCCCGGTAACACAGGGGTCTGAGAGTCCGCGCAGACCGCTGCCGATCGGCTCGCCGAGGCCCCCGGCCCGGGGCATGATGCGGCCGACCTCGCGATGAAGCCCTGGAAGACGCTCGCCACGATCGCGACCCACGAGGGCGCGCTGGAGCTGCGCCAGCGCAGCGACCGCGAGTTTCTGATCGTGATCGATGGCCGCGTCCTCATGACCAGCAGCGAGCGGCGGTCGGAGGAGGCGGTCGCGACGCTCGCGTGCGGCCCGATCGCGCGTCGCGTCGCGCCCCGCGTGCTGATCGGCGGGCTCGGCATGGCGTACACGCTGCGGGCTGCGCTCGACACGCTGCCCTCGAACGCGGAGGTCGTCGTGGCCGAGCTCACGTCGGCGGTCGAACAGTGGTGTCGAGGTCCGCTGGCCGCGCTCACCGGCGGCGCCGTGCTCGATCCCCGGGTCCGCGTCGAGATCGCGGACGTCGCGCGCGTCATCGCCGACGCTCCCCGCGGTCACTACGACGCGATCGTGCTCGATCTCTACGAAGGCCCGCACGCGGCCACCCAGCGTGCCGACGATCCGTTCTACGGCCGCGCGGCACTCCAGCGCAGTCACGCCGCCCTGGCAGCGGGAGGGCTCTTGTCGGTGTGGTCCGAGGAGCCCGACGAGGCGTTCGGCAAGCGGCTCGCCGCGGCGGGGTTCGAGGTCACGGCGCATCGGCTCGGCAGCAGCCGGACGCACAGCGTCTATCTCGGCCGTCGCTAG
>JAGSPR010000063.1 GCA_018262455.1 Deltaproteobacteria bacterium
AGCCACGATGGCGCGGAGCTGCCCGCTGCGCGGACCATGTACTGCTGTGCGGGCTGCAGTGCTGACCATCGAGTCGTACGGTGAGCAGACGGGTGGTGGAATCGGGACGATCGAGCTGACCTTCAAGGACGGTCGGATCGAGCGCGACACGATCGAATATGACTACTGCTATCGATAGTCATCGGCCTGATTCGATCTGCCGCTCGCTCGCGCGTTCCTCCGCGGTGCGTCGCAAGGTCGCCGGGTGCCAGCGCCAGATCGCGTTGACCGTGAACACCAGGTTGCTCGCGCCCATCGCGAACATCCGGTGCTCGGGCAGGCGCGCAGAGATGACGAACGCCGCGACATAGCCGACCGCCGCCACCGCGAAGTAGGCATCGAGGTCGATGGCGAGCGTCGTGCACGTCGCCGCGTACAGGAACAGCAGCAGCACCTGCGTGTGCTCGATCGTGAGCCCGAGCGACCACGTGCCGATGGCCAGCACGGTCTGCAGCGCGAACAGCACGACCGCACTCGCGAGGATCCGGCGGTTGATCAGCGTGGCGCGCATCGACTCGCGCGCCCACCAGCCGAGGAACGTGATGAGGACGCCCGCGCCCAGCGAGAACGCGATTTGTCCCCCGAGCGTGGTCAGCTGCAGCGCCGGGAAGGCGGCCGCGAGCAACGGTGCGATCGTGAAGACCAGCCCGAGCGCGACGACCAGGACCGTGCGGGTCCGCGTGCCGATCGATGGATCGTGCTGGCGATCGAGGTGCTCGAGCTCTGCGCGCCGGGTGAGCTGCGCGTCGACCGCGATGCGCGCGGTCGCCAGCAGGGGTGGAGGCTCGGCGAGCTCGCCGAGCAGCGTGACCGCGGCCGCCGGATTGTTGACGGCGAGCTCGAACTCCGCCACCGCGACCGACGCGGCGGTCAGGCCGCGGCGCGCGTCCTCGTTGTCGGTCCACACCGCGAGCGCGTCGTGGAACCCCGATCGACACGCCCCGTAGAGCCGGTAGATCTCGTCGCGCCGGGCTGTCACCGCGTGCCCGGGTTCGAGCAGCGCTCGGAGCTGGTCGAGCCGCTCGTGTGCGCGCTCCGCGAGCTGCGTCGATCCGCGATGCTCGACGTAGGCCTGGAGCGCCAGGCGCAGCGCGTCGGCCGACTCGAAGCGCTGCGCGGGATCTTCGTGCATCGCCCGCGTGCAGATGCGGGCGAGCTCGCCGGGCACGTCGGGCGGGAGTTGCGGCTGCGATACGAGGATGCTCGTGATCACGCTGATCGGATCGGCGCCCGTGTGCGGCGGACCTCCGGTCACCAGCTCGTACAACACCGCGCCTGCGAGGTAGACGTCGGTACGCTCCGAGATCGGCGGACTGCCCTCGCGGCCGAGCATCTCCGGGGCCATGAAGCATGGTGTCCCCGCGATCGTGGCACCGACGGCGCTCGGCAGGCGACCCGTGACGTCGTCGTGCAGGGACACGGCGATGCCCCAGTCGAGCAGGTAGACCTCGCCGAAGTCGCCGATCATCACATTGCTCGGCTTGAGATCGCGATGGATGATCCCGCGGCTGTGCGCGAAGCGCACCGCGTTGAGCACCTGCATCAGGATGCCGAGGTTCCACGCGAGCAGGTCGGTCGCCCCGAACCTGCGCGCGACCTCGGCGGGGTCGGCGAGTAACTGCCGCCACTCCACGCCGTCGATCCGCTTGAGCACGATGATCGGGAGGCCGTCGTTGTCGCGCGAGAGGTAGTGCACCGGCACCACGTTCGGGTGCTCGAGCGAGCCGGTGACCCAGGCCTCGCGCAGCAGGTCGAGGATCGCGCCCTGATCGCGACGGTCTCGGAGCGTCTTGACGGCGACCGTGCGACCGAGCGCGACTTGCTCCGCCGCGCGGATCACGCCCATGCCACCCTGGCCGATCACCTCGCCGTGGCGTAGCTGGGCGGAGTCCGTGAGCGACCGGTCGGCGAGCTCCGCGAACATCGCGAGCGCGCGCGCATCGGTCGTGCCCGGGCCCTGAGGGGCCGGGACGATCGTGCGGCCGGGCATCGTCAGGATCGTCGCCCGCGTCCCGGCGCCGACGGTGTCGAGCCACGCAGCGGCCGCGCGCTTGGCGTCGCCGTTGCGGTCAGGGGGCGAGTCCTCGTCGACGATACCGGCATGATACCCCCAGGGAACCTCTGCCGGGCGTTGCGGCCGCGCTACTTCTTGGCTTCGTGGCACTCCAGACAGCCGAACCCCTTCGGGTTGGTGTCGGAGTGCTCGGGCTGATTGAGCAGCTTCGCCATCTGCGGCTTGACGACCTTGTTCATGAACTCGGCCATCTTGGGCTTCTGCGTGCCGGCCTTGAGTGCCGCGAAGTCGAGCTTTGGCAGCTTGGGGTTCGGCATCTTGTACTTCGACTTCTGCGGATCCTGGCCATGGCAGGTCTTGCAGGTGAACTTGTCGAACTTCTTCGCGTCGAATTCCTGGAAGGCTGCCTTCATCGCCGGCATCACCTTGGTCTTCATGAAGTCCATCTTCTGCTGACGCGTCAGCTTGTCGAAGTCGAAGTCGGAGCTCGCGGCGCTGCCGCTGCCCGCCGCGCTGCCGCTGCCTGTCGCGTCACTGCCTGCCGCGCTGCCCGCCGCGCTGCCGCTGCCCGCCGCGCTGCCGCTGCCCGCCGCGCTGCCGCTGCCCGTCGCGTCGCTGCCCGCCGCGCTGCCACTGCCCGCCGCGCTGCCGGGATCGCTTGCCGCCGCGCTGCCGCTGCCGACCGGGGCGCTGCCGGTTCCGGCGACGGGCTCCTTCGACTTCGAACACGCGCAACCGAGCACGATGCACAGAATGACGATTCGCTTCATGCGCGGAGCCTAGTGCATCACCGGCGACGAATCAGCGCTCGGCGCAAGGTTATCGGTGCGTGCTGCACTCCGCCTGTGACGGCTTGGTGGCGACGATGACATACTGGTACGGCAGCGTCTCGGCGCGCAGCTGGGGGGCGAGGCCGGCGGCGCGCAGCTCGTCGGCGACGACCTGGGGGGCGAGGCGCATCTCGGGCGGCGGCCCGAACGGGCTGTCGGCCACGAAGTCGACGACGGTCACGGATGCGGGTGAGGTGCGGCAGCCCGCGAGGGCGGCGGCGAGCTTGCGGGCGTAAGCGACGCGATCGCCGAGGTGGTGCCAGGTGTCGACGATGAGGATCTTGTCGAACGACTCGGCGGGGAGCGAAGGATCGTTGCCGGATACGAGGCGGGGCTCGACGTTGGCGAGCTGTTCGCGGGCGACACGCTTGCGCATGTGATCGACCATCGCCGGCTCGACATCGAGGGCAAGCACCTTGCCGCCCGGACCGACGGCGCGTGACAGGTAGGGCAGGAAGTATCCCGTACCGGCACCGAGGTCGGCGACACGTTCTCCCGGCGCGATCGCCATCAACTGGATGACGTCATCGGGCTTCTGCCAGGCGAGCCGCTCGGGGGCGTCGAACTCGGCAGCCCAGTGCGCGGCATCCTGGAAGTGGTGTCCAGCGTGGTGGTCGGGGTGCGCGGGGTGCGCGGGGTGCGCGGGGTGCGCGGTGGGCGCGACGACCGGCGGCTGTGTGGGATGGCTGCACCCGGCGACTGTGTCCAGCAATCCAGGGAAACCTACGATCAAGGCGGTGAGGCGAAAGCGCACGCCCGGACGTTACGCCATCGCGGGGGATCGGATCCCAGGCGCACGCTGGCTCGAACATCCAGCATCAGTGAGGATCGATAAGAGGATCGACGCGCGCCTGCGACCTCGAGGATTTCTTGCGAGAGATCCGAGACCAGGTGAGACCGCTTCGAGGCCGGGAGGGTCCGGGAGGGGCCGGAGGGAACCGCCAACCCCGTGATTATGTGGGGGTTGGGCTGCCCACATCCGGCGTGGCCGAGGTGGGCTGCCGTCCACCCGCGGGTCAGCTTCCGCGAATTCAGCCTGACCGTCGGCTCGCGCGTCCTTATACTCGAAGGGGAAACCCGCGCTCATGACGACCTCCATGCGCCGCCACAGACGTGTTCCGAGCTCGACGATCTGGGCCGCGGTCATCGCGACCACGTTGTTCGTGCACGGCATCTTGCTGGGCACCGCGGACGAGCTCGGACCTTTGCTGATCGGGGAGGGATTCTCTCCGATGGCGCACGCCGCCACGAAGCGGGCGGAGCCGGTGGACCTCGCGACGAACTGCCCGGGCGACGTGATGCTGGCGACGTCGGTCCGTGCGGTGATGTGTCTGGCTCCGTGGCGCGGCGATGTGCCGGGATGTGCGGACGAGGTCGAGATGGTGATGTGGATGGATCTGTCGGCGTGCGACCGGGGCGAGGAGCGGGCCGACACCCCGATCGCGATGGCGATGGTGGAGCCGCGACAGCTCCAGAAGCTGACGCCGATCGATCCCGAGCCGCTGCTCGACGAGCTCGCGCAGCAGCAACAGGCGCCGCCAACGCCTCCGCCGCCGCAGCCCCAGGTCCAGCAGCAACCGCAACAGCCTCCGCCCCCGGCGCCGCCGCCGCCGAAGCGGCCGTCGCAGGTGGTCGAGACGGTCAAGCCGAACACCGAGCAGGAGCCGGACAACGCGCGGTTCCTCGCCGAGCACAACACGAAGGTGGAGAAGCAGCAGGTGGCGCGCGGGGCGCGCAACGAGCCGATGGTCGCCAAGAGCAAGCCCGAGGAGCTGACGCCGAAGGACAAGCCCAAGGACGATCCCTCGATCGAGAAGCAGCCCGACAAGCCGCCCGGCAAGAACCCCAAGGCGCCCGACGCGCCCGGCACGCTCGCGATGCGTCCGCCCGGCGCGCCGGCCCCGACGGAGCTGCCCCAGGATGCCAAGACGCTGGGGGCGCAAGGCAAGCAAGGTCCGATCGTGTCGGATGGCTTCATCCCCCGGCGCGGTGATGGGGCGGTCGAGCAGCAGCGCCACGATCCGGGCGAGCTGACGAAGGGGCAGGGAGGCGCTGGAGGCGGGGAGCCGCCGATGCCAAACCTCAAGCCCTCCAAGGAACAGCTCGAGCGGATCGTCGGTGGTGGCTCGGTGGATCACCTCGAGGATGTCGACCACGGCGACGAGACCGCGCTCTCCGCGAAGCGCTGGGTGTACGCGAGCTTCTTCAACCGGCTCAAGCGCCAGGTCGCGCAGAACTGGGATCCGCAGACGGTGTGGCGCCGGACCGATCCGAGCGGGACCCACCACGGCTCGAAGACGCGAGTGACCGAGGTGCGCGTCAGCCTGTCGGGCAAGGGCCAGTTGGCGAAGATCGTCGTGACCAGTCCGTCGGGGGTGAACGAGCTCGACGATGAAGCGGTGCGCGCCTTCCATGCCGCGGCACCGTTCCCGAACCCGCCCGATGGGCTGGTGAAGGATGGTGCGATCACGTTCGCGTTCGCGTTCTACTTCGAGATCGGCGAGCCGCGTTCGTCCTGGCGCGTGATCCGATCCAACTAAACGCGGTCATACTCGCGGCGTGACGGTCTTGGCGCGGCTCGCGACGGTGGTGCGGACGCGCGCGCTGCCGGCCGCGATCTCGATCGTGCTGATCGGCGCGACGCTGTGGCCGCTCGTACGCCAGCCAGTCGACGATGACTTTCCGCTGTCGACCTATCCGATGTTCGCGTTCGAGCGACCGACACGAATGACGATGAGCTACGCGGTTGGCATCACGCGGACCGGGCGCCGCTACCTGCGACCGGAGATCGTCGGGACGCCCGAGGTGCTGCAGGCCCGCGCGATCATCGAGCGCGGGATCGGGGGCACGGCGCGCGAGCGCATGGCGCTGTGCTCGCAGATCGCGACCACCCTCCGCGAGGTCTCGGAGTTCGACGACGTGGTCGCGATCGCGATCGTGACCGGCACCCACGACGCGCTCGATTTCCTGATCCGGGGCCAGATCGGGACGGAGATCGAGCGGGTGCGGTGCGAGGTGAAGCGGTGAAGCGCGCGATCGCGTGGCTCGGAGACTGGTGGTTTTCGCCGGCGCCCGCGGAGCGGCTCGCGGCGTTGCGGATCGCGATCGGGACGTTCGCGGTCGTCTGGGTGGTGGGACGGACCTCCGAGCTCTCGGGGCTCGCCCGGCTGCCGCGCGCGCACTTCGCCCCGGTCGGCGTGGTGAAGCTGCTCGATGGGCCGCTGCCGCGCGAGCTGGTGATCCTGATCGCGATCGCGACGGCGGTGCTGCTGCTCGCGTTCACACTCGGGGTCGCGTACCGGGTCACGGCGCCGCTCGCGGCGGCGGCGCTGCTGTGGACGCTCAGCTATCGCAACTCGTGGGGGATGCCGTTCCACACCGAGAACCTGCTCGTGCTCCACGTGATCGCGCTCGCGTGCGCACCGGCCGCGGATGTGTGGGCGCTGGCGCGGCGCAAAGGCTCGCCGCCGGCGACCGGCTACGGCTGGGCGATCCGCCTGCTGGTGGCGCTCACCGCGGCGACCTACTTGCTCGCGGGGATCGCGAAGCTGCGGATCGCCGGGCTCGGCTGGATCGACGGCGAGCTGCTGCGCAACCAGATCGCGATCGATAACCTGCGCAAGGCGCTGCTCGGCGACGCGGTGGCGCCGCTGGCGACGCCATTCCTCGATCATCCGTCGGCGCTCACCGTGTTCTGCGGGCTCACGCTGGTGCTCGAGCTCGGGTCGGTGGTCACGCTGCTGGGTGGACGGGTGGCGCGGATGTGGGCGGCCGGGGCGTGGGCCTTCCACCTCGGGGTCGTGTTGCTGATGAACATCTGGTTTCCCTACCCGCTGTTCGGATTCGCGTTCCTGCCGGTGCTGCACGCCGAACGTCCGTTCAGCTGGCTTTTCGGGTGGTGGCGAGATCGCCGGCAACGGCCTCGCGCACTCGGGAATGCGCCACCGGTGTGACCTGGTTAGGGGTCTCGCGGTCATGCTCGACTTCCTGCTTGCCCTCAAAACTACGCCTGTAGTAATGCTACGAGGGTCGTCGTAATGAGCCGCGCTGCTGCCCCCACGCCCGACCTCTCGCCGGGAGAGCTCCGTGTCATGAAGGCGTTGTGGGAGCTGACGCACGGCACGGTCGCGGAGGTCCGCGCCGAGCTCGGTCGCCGCGGCCAGGACCTCGCGTACACCACGGTGATGACGCTGCTCGGCCGGCTCGCCGCCAAGCAGGCGGTCGTCGTGGACAAGGAGCGTGAGCCCTTCATCTACCGCGCCGCGCACCGCCGCGAGTCCGTGCTGCGCGATCGGCTGCGCGAGTTCGTGAAGGAGGTGTTCGATGGCGAGGCGGACTCGCTGGTGCTGAACCTCGTCGAGGACGAGACGCTGTCGCGCGCCGAGCTGCGCGCGATCGAGCGCAAGATCGCCGACGCCGAGCGCGCGGTGGAGAAGCACGAGCGCGCGGTGGAGAAGAAGAAGTGATCGCCGCCGCAGTCACCGCGAAGGCCGTGCTCGGCGCGCTCGCGATGATGGTGGTGCAGGGCAGCGTGCTCGCGTTGATCGCGCTCGTGATCGTGCGCGGCCGCCGGCTGCGCCCGGCGTGGCAGGCTGGGGTCTGGCTGGTGGTGCTCGCGAAGTTCTTGCTGCCGTGGGGCCCCGCGTTGCCGTGGTCGCTCGCGGACGTGATCGCGAGCCTGCGCGGTGAGGTGATCGGCGGGCCCATCGTGATCGGCGCGCCGGGCGCCGGCGGGACCGCCCACGCGGGTTCGCTCGGCGGCTCGCTCGGCTGGCTCGCGCTCGCGGCCGTGTGGGCCGCCGGCACGTTGTGGGTGGTGGCGCGCGCGGTGGTCGCGCATCACGAGACCTACGCGGCGGCGCGGCGAGGCGGGGAGGCGCCCGAGACTGCGCGGTCGCTCCTGGCCGAGCTCGCGGCGCGGGTGCGGGTGCGAACGCCGCGGCTCGTCGTCGGGGATCCCACGGTCGGCCCCCACGTCGTCGGCGCGCTGCGTCCGATCATCGTCATCCCGCCTGCGCTCGCCGAGCCCGCGGAGCACGAGCTCCTGCGTGCCGCGCTGATGCACGAGCTCGCGCATGTTCGTCGGCACGACGCGCTGGGCCGGATCGTCCAGCTCGCGGCCCGGGCGCTGTTCTGGTTCTGGCCGGTGGTGCGGCTCGCGAGCCGTCGGCTCGAGCTTGCTCGCGAGGCGGCGTGCGATGCCTGGGCGCTCGAGGCCTGCGCGCTGTCGCGGCCGGCGTATGCCCGCCTGCTGCTCCGCATGGCCCAGCTGCGCGCGGTCGCGGCCCCGGCCCTCGCGGCACCGCACGCCCTTGGAGATCGGGTGGCAGGCGTGCTCGGGCCACCGGTTCGGCCCCGGCTCGGGGTGGTGCACAAGCTCGCGCTGGTGGCCTGGATCGCGGTCGCGCTCGGCGGCGCCCGGACGGCCGAGGCCCGCGGCGAGAAGTCCCAGGTCTGCATCTACAGCCCCGAGCTCGCCGAGGCACTCCGGCTCAGCCACCCCGAGGCAGATGCCGACGGAGATGGCGTGCTGTCGCGGTCGGAGGCATGTGACTACCAGGCCGAGGTGCTGCGCCGCACCAGCGAGACCGACCGGGTCTCCAAGCTCGACGATGCGACCGCCGAGCTTCTGGCCGAGCCCCTGTGTTGCAATTGCGACGCCGCTGAGGGACTTTCCCGCGCGGTAACGCTCGACGCGAGCTGCCCATCCGAAGGAGTTGACCCATGAAGAAGCTTGTCTTGCTTGCGCTGGTAATGACCACGGCCTGCCAGAACGACACCCGGAGCCTCGAGCGCAGGCTCGACGAGATGAACAAGAAGCTCGACAAGATCGCCGCCAGCGGCGGTGGTGGTGGTGGAGCGGGCGCGGCGGCGCCACGTCCGCAGCGTCCCGAGCCCGATCGCCAGAAGACCTACTCGGTCCCGGTCGAGGGCGATCCGTTCGACGGCCCGGCCGCCGCGAAGGTCACGCTGGTCAAGGCGTACGACTACGCGTGTCCGTACTGCGAGAAGGTCCGCGACACGATGGAAGAGCTCCACAAGAAGTACGGCGGGGATCTGCGCGTCGTCTACAAGCAGCTCGTCGTCCACCCGCGCAACGCCATGGCCGGCGCCCTGGCGTTCTGTGCCGCGGGCAAGCAGGGCAAGCACAAGGACATGGATCGTCTGCTCTGGGACAAGGGCTTCAAGGCCCGCGCGATGGATCTGTCCGACGGGCCCCCGGCCGCGCCAGGCGCCGAGAAGGTCGCGACGCCGCCCCAGAAGTGCTGGGACTCGCCCGCGGGCTGCGCCAACGTGGTGGGCTTCGCGCAGGAGCTCCAGCTCAACGTCGAGCAGTTCAAGGCCGACATGAAGGGCGCCTGCCAGCAGCAGGTCCAGGGCGACATGAAGGCCCTGCAGCAGCTCGGCGTGTCCGCGACGCCGGCGTTCTTCGTCAACGGCCGGTTCCTCTCGGGCGCGATGCCGATCGAGAACTTCGTCACGCTGATCGACGAGGAGCTCAAGAAGGCGAACGAGCGCATCCAGGCCGGCACGCCCGCCGCCTCGTACTACCAGTCGTTCGTCGTCGACAAGGGCCTCAAGTCGCTGCAGCCCCCGGGCTGATCTTCCGACGAGCGCTGGTGCTAGGGTGAACGCTGTGGCACTCCCCACGGCGATCCCCGAGCGCAACTGGGTCAACATCCAGTGGCTCGCGCGATTGCGCTGGGCCGAGATCGCCGGGCAGGCCGGCACCGTCCTGATCGGGCAGTTTCTGCTCGATGGGGCGCTGCCGATCGCCTCGCTGCTGCTCGTGATCAGCCTCGGGCTGGTCTCGAACCTTGGGCTCGAGCTCTACTTCTTCGGCGATCGCCGGCGCGAGACGCCCTCACGTACGGTCCACGAGTGGCAGATCGCGCTCGTCATGATGCTCGACGTGGCGATCCTGACCGGGCTGCTCTACCTGACCGGAGGTCCGCACAACCCGTTCGGGTTGCTCTATGTCGTGCAGATCGCCCTCGCGACGGTGCTGCTGCGCGCAAAGTGGGCGTGGCTGCTCGGCGGGCTGTCGTTCCTCGGCTTCGGGGTCCTGCTGATGGTGCATCAGCCGCTGTGGATTGCCGAGGACAACCTCGCCATCGGGCTGTGGGCGGCGCTCGGGGTCGCGTCGGCGTTCGTGGTGCACTTCCTCCAGCGCATCATCGGTGCCCTGTCGGAGCGCGAGGCCGAGCTGACCAAGACGCGCGGGCTCGCGGCGCGCCAGGAGCGCCTCGCCTCGCTCGCAACCATGGCCGCGGGCGCAGCCCACGAGCTGTCGACGCCGCTCGGCACCGTGGCGCTGGCCGCCAAGGAGCTCGAGCGAGCACTCACCAAGGCCGGCGCGTCCACGGATGCGCTCCACCTCGAGCTCGCGGCCGATGCCCGGCTCATCCGCGAGCAGGTCGGCCGTTGCCGCGCGATCCTCGAGCACATGGCGCAGGGCGCGGGCACCGTGGGCGAGAGCGTGGCGGCGAGCACCGTCGGGGAGCTGCTCGAGGAGGCCATGGTGGGGATCCGGCCGGCTCCGACGATCCATCGCGACATGCCGGGCGAGCTCGGCCGTTGGCCGGTACGGTTGCCACCGCGGGCGGTCAGTCAGGCGCTGCGCTCGCTGTTCACCAACGCGCAGGATGCCTCGTCGCCCAATGCGGCCGTGGTGGTGGCGGTGCGTCGGGCGGGCACGACGCTGTCGATCTCGATCCGGGATCGCGGCGCCGGGATGCCCAGCGAGGTCATGGCGCGGATCGGCGAACCGTTCTTCACGACCAAGGCGCCCGGGCGCGGGATGGGACTCGGGCTATTTCTCGCGCGCGCGGTGATCGAGGGGGTGGGCGGGACCCTGGAGATCGAGTCCATGGTCGACCAGCAGGGCACCGAGGTCCTGGTGACCTTGCCGACCGATGTCTCGCCCCGGGACATCCCTGTGGCGCGATCGGACGAACCTCGCGCTGCGCCAGTGGTATCCAAACCAGCATGAGCAACGAGCAGAAGCCCTCGATCCTGATCGTGGACGACGACGAGGTCTACCGGAACCGGCTGGCTCGCGCGTTCGTCGACCGCGGGTACGAGGTGCGTACCGGGCAGGACTACGACACCGCCGTGGCTGCTGCCACGGCCGAGTCTCCGGAGTTTGCCGTCGTCGATCTCAAGATGCCGGGCAAGAGCGGCCTCGAGCTGGTCAAGGCGCTCGTCGACATCGATCCCGCGACCAAGACCGTGGTGCTCACCGGGTACGGCTCGATCGCCACCGCGATCGACGCCGTGCGGCTCGGCGCGACCTACTACCTGTCGAAGCCGGCCGATGCCGATGACATCGTCGGCGCGTTCGCGCGGGGCGAGGCACCGCCGCTCGAGCCACCGCTACCCGACTCCGGCGACTACAAGGCGCCCTCCCTGGCGCGCGCCGAGTGGGAGCACATCAACCGGGTGCTGTCGGACGCTGGCGGGAACATCTCCGAGGCCGCGCGGCGGCTCGGCATTCACCGCCGCAGCCTCCAGCGCAAGCTGCAGAAGTACCCGCCTGCGAAGTAGCCCGCGTCCCCATCTCGTGCTTCGATCGCAGGTTCGATGACGCCGCTGTCACCGCGGAGCTCGTACGCGTGGATCATGGTGGCCCACGCGCTGGGGGCCGTGCTGCTCGGATCCATCGAGGTGTCCCGGCTCGGCGGCCTGCGCCTGGCGTTCGTCCTCGTCCCGCTGTTCGCGGTGACCGGGCTCGTGGCGGGTGGGGTGATCTCGGCCGTCGAGCGCCTGGCCGAGCCGCGGCCTGCGTGGCTGGGGGCGCTCGTGATCGCGGCGCCGAGCCTGGCCGTCACGATCCCGGTGTGCGCGACGCTGTTCGACGGCGCCAGGGCGCAAAGCTTGCCGCTCGCGAGCGCGCTGCCGTATCTGACCCCGCTGGTGGTGTGGCTGGTGAGCGCGGTCGCGGTCGCGATCGGACGCCGGCTGGCGGGTGGTGATCTCATGCTGCGGTCGATCGCGATCCTCGCGGTCGGTGGTGCGATCGGCGCGATCATCTGGGGCGAGCGCCACCTGCTCGGCAGCGGCTATCGCGACGCCCACATCGGCGCCACGCTCGCCGTGCTCGTGCTCGCAGGCGCGGTGGTGCGGCTCGCGCGTCACGCCCGGCTCTCCGTGCGTGCAGGGGCGGCGATCGTGGGCGTGGTGGCCGGCTGTGGTGTCGCGGCGATCACCGATGGTCTCGAGGTCGAGCATGACCGCCGGATGGTCGCGACGTTCGGTGATCAGACGCGCGATGTCGTGCGGCTGTGGCGGAGGGTTCTCGATCGTGATCGCGACGGCAGCTCGGCGTGGCTCGGCGGCGGTGACTGCGACGACCACGATCCGGATCGCCACCCGGGCGCGCCTGATCTCGCAGGAGACGGGATCGATCAAGACTGTGATGGCGTGGACGCGGTGATCGCCCCGCAGCCGCCTGCACCCGCCGCGGTCGAGGTCTCGAGATGGCGCGCGTCGGCGGGCCCCAAGGCGCTGCTCGAGCGGACGAAGGACATGAACGTCCTCGTCATCACGGTCGATGCCTTGCGGTTCGACCTGCTCGCGCCCGACGCGCCGCACCGAGAGGAGTTCCCCCGGCTGACCCGGCTGCTCGACGACTCGGCCTGGTTCACCCACGCGATCGCCCCGGCCTCGGGCACCGATGTCTCGCTCGGCACCATGCTGACCGGGCGGTTCGATCCGTTCCAGGTGATCGAGACGACGCTCCCCGAGGCCGTGCGCGCGGGTGGACGCTACACCTCGAACGCGATCCCCTCCGAGGTCCTGCGCCACGTGGGCGAGGTGATGCTCGGCCGCGGGTTCGATCGGGTGCGCGTGGTGCATAACGACTGGGAGCGTGATGACATCGGCGACCACGTGAGCTCGGGCGCCACCACCGACGAGACGCTCGGGGCGATCGAGGCGGCGAAGGGCAAGCCGTTCTTCGTGTGGGCTCACTACTTCGACGTCCACGAGCACCACCAGATCGACGTGCCCGGTGAGCTCCTGCGTGCGGTCAGCGAAGGTGGCTCGCCGAACGTGCACCGCTACCGCGCGTTGCTGTTCGCGGTCGATCGCTCGATCGGGCGCCTGCTGGACACGCTGGAGGCTCGCGGGCTAGGCGATCGAACGATCATCGTGTTCGCGAGCGATCACGGTGAGTCGCTGCGGGAGGATCCACGGCTGCTCGACACCCACGGCATCGTCGCGTACGGCCCGCTGGTCCGGGTCCCGCTCGCGATCCACATCCCCGGCGCCAGGCCAGGCCAGCGCCACGATCTGGTGTCGATGGTCGACCTCGCGCCGACGCTGCTCGACCTGCTCGGCCTGTCGCCGCAGGCGATGGGCACGCTCGACGGGATCGGGCTCGTGCCCGCGATCCTCGACAGCCCGGCATCGCTGCGTCCTGCCGCGCATCGCGCGATCGTGAGCCACGAGGAGCAGCAATGGAGCGTGGTCGAGTGGCCCTACCAGCTGCTGGTCAGGCCCGGCGATGATCTCGTCGAGCTCTACGATCTGGAGCGTGATCCGCTCGAGCGCGACGATCTCGCTGCGCGCGAGCCGGCGCTCACTCGCCGGCTGCGGGCTCGGTTTGCGGAGGTGCCGGACGTCCACGTCGATCGAACGTTTGACGGACGAGCCGTGCGAGAACAGCGAGCCCGACCGCCCCAGCGCCGTGCGCCGCCATGAGCACGAGCGCCGACATCCACGCCGTGTAGCGCGGCACCACCGGCGCGACGTCCGCGCCGAACACGGTTGGCCAGCCTCCGCACGCGGTGATCGCCGCCGCCGCGGCGAACATCGGGAACGCGAGCTGCGACACGACGACCCGCCCGAGCGTGCTGCGTCCCATCCCGACCCAGGTTGCGACGCTGGCGGCCGCCAGGGCAGGGAGCCACGTCAGGTACATCTCGCGACCGGTGGCCGCGTAGGTCATGCGCATCGACAACGTGGGCTCGCCGTGCACCAGGTACAGCGAGCCACATGCGACCACGAACCACCACGGTGCGCTCCACCACCGTCGCAGGCCCCAGGTCGAGAGCCCGAGTCCAAGGACGAGCAGGAACAACGCGAGCACCCCGCGCCCGAGCGCGAGCGGCGGGACCGCCTGGTCCGGTGCGAGCGGCGCTGCGAGCGCGCCCGTGATCGGCCGGCCACGTGAGCCGGGATCGAGCGTCGCGCCGGTCGAGTCGGCGAGCGCACGCGCGACGTCGACGACGTGCACGAGCTGGCCGCGTCCGGCCGCCACCCCCGGGCCCGCGATGCAGCCCTCGACCTGGCGGACCGCGCGCTCCTCACCGCCGTGACCGCCGGGCGCGAGGTGGCCATGGTCCGAGAGGATGAACCACCGCGCGTCGGGGTCGGCCGCGACGAGCCGGCCGAGGATCGCGTCGGCTTCTCGGGCGGCCTGCTCGTAGGCCGGCGACAGCCCATGCGCATGGCCGGCGACATCGACCCGGAGCACGTGCACGAACACGAGCCGCGCGCTGGAAGCGACCGCCGCGCGGGCGACCGCTTCCCACCGGTCCGCCCAGCCAGCTGCATCGACATCGAGGTTCGCGGCGGCCGGATCTGCGGCCGGCTCCGCGTGCGAGAAGCCCAGCGAGCGGACGATCCAGCCGTGGTTCTCGGCGACCGCGATCGAACCCGCGACCTGCGCCGGGATTCCTCTGCGGTCGAGCGGCGGCTCGAGCGGTCGGCCACCGTGGCCGCTGCGGGTCACGATCCCGGTCTGCTGCTGGGTCAGGCCCGTCCACAGCGCGACCTCGACCGGCAGTGACACCGTGGGGAACCCGACGTCGATCTGCAGCGTCAGGCCGCGTTCGCACACGGCCCGCCACGCCGGCAGCGTCCCCGCCACCTCGGCGGTGAGCCCATCGATCAGCAGGACGCGCGTGCGCGGCACTGCTGCCTGCCCGGAGCCCTCGGCAGCCGGTAGCGCGGCCGGCTCGCTCGCCACCGCATCCGACCACGTCGCCTGATCGATCAGCGTCCGCCGAAGCTTGGGCAACAGCCACAGCGCCGCGGCGAGCACCACCACCACGATCGCTGCCGTGGCCCGTCCGCCGATAGGGCGCCCCGCCGGCATCAGTCCGCCGGGGCGTCGACCGCGGCGTCGGGGAGCGGCAGCAGCGAGCCGACCGGCAGCTGCCACGGCTCGTCGGGGAGCCGCTCGACGGGCAGGAGCCTCAGCAGCGACGGCAGCACGATGCCGTCCGTCACCAGCGGCATGTGTTGGAACTGCGCGCGCACGTAGAGGTGCCTCGCGGTCCTCGCCTCCGCGGGCCAGAGCTCGTACGCCGGCGGGATCCGGTTGAGCGTGACCGTCTCCGGGATCTTGGCCGCGACCGACTCGGCACCGAGCACGGTGTCCTCGCCCACCATGATCAACCGATGCCGCGGGGAGGCTCGATACCAGCCCACGATCAGATCCTCGTCGCCGTACATCGCGTCGACCATCACGAGCTGATCGAGCAGCGGCTCGTCGAGCCAGGTCTGCAGCGTGCGAAACGCGCCGGAGTGCCCGACCGCCACGGTCCGCGCGGCGCCCCGCAGCACGCCGGTCTTGTCCTCGACGAGCCGTAGCAACTCGCCGAGATCTGGATAGTTGATCGGGGTCTTCTGCGCGATCGGCGCCTCCGGGACGATGAAGATCGCGTTGAGCGCCGACAGGGCGAACTGCTCGGGAAGCTGGTGGCCGGTCCACGCCGTATCGGCATCGTCGAAGTAACCGTGGACGTAGAGGATCGTCGCCCCGGTGTCCGCGTGATAGCTCGCGGGGATCCAGACGTGGATCGGCCCACGCGGGCCGTCGATGCGGACGTGACGGCCTCCGGCCACCGCGCTCGCGAGTTGGCCCGCATCGATGGTGGCGTTGCGCGTCGGATCACCGGCGAGCGCGAGCCCGAGCCACGCGAGCCCAACCAGCGCGGTCATCCCGAGACCGGCGAGCAGAGCAGCGCGAGGACGGTGCACCCGGCGATCGTAGCAAACCGCGTCGGATCAGTCTCGCTAATCGCGGCCGCCGCGCAGCAGCTTGAGCGACGATCGAACGCGCGCACGCTCGGCGGGGATCAGCGCGGCTCGCAGCAAGGCGGAGCCGGGGCAGCGGTCGAGCCCGGCCTCGCAGGTCACGACCGCGGCCTCGTGCAGCCCGAGGGCGTCGAGGATCATGGCCTTCTCGTAGTACAGATCTTCGAGCATCCAGTGATCGTCGGCGGTGATGGCGCGGAACGCGGCCTCGATCGAACGCAGCGATTCACGGTGACGGCCGAGATCTCCGAGGACGGCACCCCGCCAGTACAGGGTCTCGACGCGGCTGGGTGCCCGGCCGTGCGCCATCTCGGCGGCGGCGAGCGCCGCGATGTCGTCGTTCGTGGCCGAGGCGACCTGGCACTTGACGAGCCAGCCATCGACCGATTCGGGCCGCAACGTCAGCGCCTGGTTGATCGCGAGGTTCGCGTCGACGAGCCGGGCATCGTCGCCCGCGCCGAGCAGCTCGCGTGCTCGGTCGAGCAGGCGGTCGAACTCGGACTCGTAGGCAGCGCGCACTAGCCCCACAGTAACACGCTGATCCGGGCGGTGCTAACCGGTCGTCGATCGGGTCACGCGGAACGTGGGTCAGT
This sequence comes from Deltaproteobacteria bacterium, assembly GCA_018262455.1. The sequence goes on from JAGSPR010000063.1 coordinate 16,524, forward strand.
CGAGGAACGCGGATCAGCCGAGGAACGCGGGCAGCACAGGCGATCGCCGCTGTCCGAGCAAGCCATCGATCATGGTCTGGATCTGGGTGCGGATCTGGTCGGCCAGCCGGTTGACGAGCAGGCGGTCCTCGGCGGCCGCCGGGCCCAAGCCCCGGCCCGAGACCGACGACAGATCGATCGGCTCGCCGAACTGGACGTACCACTTGCTCGGCAGCGGCAACAGGCCCGCGGGACCGAGCCACGGGAACGTCGGCGTCACCGGGATCCACGGGATGCCGATGTTCTTGGCGAACCACGTGACCTTGCCGAGCATCGGCGCGGCTTCCTCGGCACCCACGACGGCGACCGGGATGATCGGCGCGCCGGTGCGCAAGGCGAGCTTCACGAACCCACCACGGCCGAACCGCTGCAGCCGGTAGCGATCCTTCCACAGCTTGCCCATGCCCTTCTCGCCTTCGGGGAACACCGCGACGAGCTCGTCCTTGCGCAGCAGCCGCTCCGCGTTCTCGGGATCGGCGCGCACGCCGCCGATGCGGTTCATGATCGGGCCGAGGAACGGCAGGTGGAAGACGGTGTCCTCGACGAGCGGCCGGACGTCGCGGCGCGCGGGGTGATCGCGACGCACCGCGTGCATCACCATCGCGCTGTCGTAGGGCAGCGAGCCGGCGTGGTTCGCCACGAGGAGCGCGCGACCCCGCGCCGGGATGTGCTCGAGGCCCCTTGCCTCGACGCGAAACCACTTCGAGTACAGGAACTCGAACAGCCACTCCCAGCGCGCGGTGGCACGCGGGTCCTGACCGAAATCATCGACCACATCGGAGCGTCCCCACATCGCGAGCGAGCGCCAGCGTCGCCACACGGCCTCGAGCGGCAGGCGGCGGCGCAGATCGATCGGGAACGCGGGGGTCCGATGCTGGTCGAGCCGACGCTCGAGCTCGCGCAGCTCGGCGTCGCCGTCGGGAGCGGGCGAGGGGATGTGTGATCCGCCGATGTCGGATCGGACCTCGGCCTCGCCACCGAAGTAGACATCGTCGCCGAGGAAGCCGAGATCGCGATCCGGCCACGCCGGAGCATCGGGGACGCGGGGGTCCGCCTCGCCGTACCAGTCGCCGTCGTCGTCGCCCTGCGGCTCGCTGTTGTCGGGGGGATCGTGGTCGTCGGTCATGGCTACGCCTGGGCTCGTGCGACGTCGGTTGCGCCGTCCTCGGGCGCGATGCCGAGGAAGTCGAGGATGGTGCGCTTGATCGAGAGGCGTGGGGCGAAGCCGAGCTCGCGGCGCGCCTTGGCACCGTCGGCGACGCAGAGGTAGAGCAGGAAGTCGAGGAAACTCGGGGGGGAGCCGACGAGCTGCGTCGCCCACAGGACCTTCGTGAGCTGGCGCGCGACGAACTGCGGCATCGGCACGGGGACGCGACCGAGCAGGGCGAGCACCGTGGTGTAGGGCAGCACGCCCTTGCCGACGATGTTGAACGCGCCGGTCGCGTGCGATTCGACGGCCTTCTGGAGCGCGTACGCAGCGTCCTGCTCGTGCACGAACTGCATCAGCGGATCATGGCCCATCATCACCGGCGCCACCGGCCGCGAGAAGAACCGCGTGTACATGTTGGACACCGTCGGCCCGAGGATCGGCGCGAACCGCAGGACGCAGACCTCGACGTTCGGGTGCTCCTTGGCGTAGCGCTGGACCTGCTTCTCGGCGCGGACCTTGTCGTTGACGAACCGGGAGTCGCGGTGGCCGCGGAGCTCGGCGTCCTCGACCAGGAAGTTCGGGTTCTTCGGGTGGGCGCCGTACACGAGCGTGGTCGACACCATCACGAGCCGTCGCGGCTCGACGCCGGCGCACGCGTTCAGCACGTGCATCGTCCCGACATCCTCGAGCTCGTGCGCCCAGTCCGACGCGTGGGTCGGGTGGGACAGGAACGCGCCATGGACGAAGGTGTCGACGCCGTGGCGCGCGAGCAGGGTCGCGAGCTCGCCGTCCACGGTGGGCTGGGTGAGATCGAGCTTGATGAACTCGACCTTGCCGCCGGGCGTCAGGCTTGGGGGCCGGACATCGAGCGCGAGGACCCGGGAGTAGCGCGGGTCCTCCTCGAGCCGGCGCAGCAGCTCGCCGCCGAGGAACGTGCAAGCACCCGTCACCGCAACGACGCGGCCGGTGGGACTGGTGCTCGACATGCGCGCCTTATAGCGCAGTTGGGGCCCTGGGTCAGAAGATCAGACGCCCGTGGTATTCGGCAGGTTGGATGATCGATCACCGTGCCGACACGGCAGGCGACCCCGTGATCGCGGTCCTGGCAGCCCACGTGATCGATCAAATCGCCGCGGGCGAGGTCATCGAGCGCCCCGCGTCCGTGGTCAAGGAGCTGGTCGATAACGCGCTCGATGCCGGCGCCCGGACGATCGTCGTCGAGACCACCCACGGCGGGCGGGGGGTGGTCCGGGTCTCCGACGATGGCTGCGGGATGAGCCCCGCCGACGCCGTGCTCGCGTTCGAGCGCCACGCCACGTCCAAGCTGCGCCAGGCCGATGATCTGTGGGAGCTGTCGAGCATGGGGTTCCGCGGCGAGGCGTTGCCCTCGATCGCCAGCGTCGCGAAGGTCACGCTGACCACCCGCCGCGCGTCCGATCTCGCCGCGACCCGGGTCGTCATCGAGGGCGGAGTGCGGCGCTCGGTGTCCGAGGTCGGCGCGGCGGTCGGCACCACGATCGAGGTCGTGGACCTGCTGTACAACCTGCCGGCACGCCTCAAGTTCTTGAAAGGCGAGTCCACCGAGGCGTCGCACGTGACCGACTTCGTGGCCAAGGTCGCGATGGCCCACCCGCACATCCACCTGCGGCTCCGCCACAACGGGCGCACCGCGCTCGAGCTGCCCCCCGATCGCGACGGGTTCGCCCGCGCGCAGGCGCTGCTCGGGGTCCGGATCGCGTCGCGGATGGTGCCGATCTCGGGGGAGGAAGCAGGCGTCCGGGTCACCGCGTACCTCGGCGCGCCCGAGCTCGCGCAGGCCACCGCCCGCGGGGTCCAGATCTTCGTCGGTCGCCGCCCGGTCCGCGATCGCGGCGTGCTGCACGCGATCACGATGGGCTTCGGCGAGCTGGTGCCCCGCGGCCGCTACCCGGTCGCGGTGGTGCTCCTCGATCTGCCGGCCGGTACCGTCGACGTCAACGTCCATCCCCAGAAGCTCGAGGTCCGGTTCGCCGACGCGGCGCTGGTGACCGCGGCGGTCCGGCACGTGGTCCAGACGGGCGTCGCGGCCGCGCCGTGGCGAAGCGATCGATCGCAGCCGTGGGCGCCGATCCAGATGACCGCGATCGCGAGCAGCGCACCGCCGGCGCTGCCGTTCGACGGCCAGAGTGCCACGCCGCTCGCGCAACGCTATGCCCGGGACCTGCGCGAACGCCGTGGCGCGCAGGCGTCGCTCGGGTTCGATGCGCCGGCGACGAGCGCGCCGCAGGCGGAGCGGCCGGTGGGAGCGCGTGAGGCCGCACGCGAGTGGGTCGCCTCGGTCCGCCAGCAGACCCAATCGAGCCGCGTGGCCGAGCAGGTCGCCCCGTGCCTGCCGGTCCCGGCGAGCGATCCCGGGCCGACCGGCGAGCTGCTCGCCGATGGCTCTGGGCCCGAGCTGAATCGATCGATGTCGGTCCGCGCGCAGCAAGGATCGACATCTCCTCACAGCGAGGGTCCCCCCTTGGGGGGACCACGCGTGATCGGACACGATCGCCCGCGCGTCGAGACCTCCGAGGTCACCGGCTACTTCTCGCAGCTGCGCTACCTCGGCCAGCTCGATCTGACGTACCTCGTGTGCGAGGCCGACGGCGAGCTCGTGCTCGTCGATCAGCACGCGGCGCACGAGCGCGTCGAGCTCGCCCGGCTCGAGCAGCGGCACACCGAGTGTGACGCGGCCGTTCAGAAGCTGCTGTTCCCGATCACGATGGAGGTCACCCCCGCGCAGCTCGCGCTCGTCGATCAGGTCGGCGCGCTGCTCGCGCAGGTCGGCTGGCAGGCCGAGGCGTTCGGCAAGTCCACCCTCGCGATCAAGGCGGTGCCCGCCGGCATCCGGCACGCCGATCCGGCGCAGCTGCTCTGCCAGCTGCTCGAGGACTGGGCCCGGGAGGGCGTGCCCAGTGATGACGAGCGACTCGCGCGCGTGCTGGCCGAGATCGCGTGTCACTCGGTCGTGCGTGCCGGCGATCGCCTCGCCGCCAGCGAAGCCGAGTCCCTGCTGCGAGCGCTCGACGGGGTCGACCTCACCGGCGCGGCGCCGCACGGCCGTTCGCTGCTGCTCCGGCTCCCGCTCCCCGAGATCGGTCGTCGCTTCGGACGCTAGAACATGTGGCCGAAGTTGACGTAGAGCCCGGTGTCCTCCGAGCTCCGTCCGTAGTCGATGGTGCCGATCGTCGCGAGGTTCCACGACACCCGCAGCGCCGCGCCGTAGCCGACACGCCAGTCGCGCGCGGTGAGCGAACGCACCCCGTCAAAGGCGCGGCCCGCATCGACGAACGGGACGGCGATCAGCGCCAGCTTCTGCCTGGCCACGGTGAACCGGGTGAACGTCCAGCGGACCTCGCCGTTGAGCAGCGCCATCGTCGGTCCCACGAAGCGATCCTGGCGGTAGCCGCGGAGCGTCCGGTGGCCGCCGAGCCCGATCCGGAAGTCCTCGGTGAACGGCAGCGCGTCCTGGCTGAAGAACGGGGTTCCGTCGGTCTGCATCTCGAGCAGGCCACGTCCCGCGAGGACGAG
>JAGSPR010000064.1 GCA_018262455.1 Deltaproteobacteria bacterium
CCGGCGAGGAACAGGCCGACGACTGGACCTTCACCCTGCTCGAGTACACCGGCGGCCGGTACGGCTAGCACCGGCATACGTCATCGGAATTGGTGACCAGGTCCGAACGCGCCCTGGACCTGCACCTGCACCTGCGCGTGCACCAGCGACTTCCACTTGCACTTGCAGGTTAAGACCTGCACCTGCACTCAAGTGGATGTGCAGGTCCTAACTCCCAAGTGCAAGTGGAGGTCACTGGTGCAAGTGGAAGTCGCGGTGCAAGTGCGCGTTCGTGCCCGTGCCCGCGCTACTTGGCGCGCAGGATCAGATACGTGAGGATGGCGATCACGATGATGACGGCGACCACGATCGCGATCCTCACGACGTTGTGACTGCTGCTCGAGAGGTCCGTCGACAGGTTGTTCGGTCCCCCGAAGTCCTGCTTGGGTGCCGAGAAGTCCAGCTTGGGCACCGTCGAGAAGTCCTGCTTGGGCGCCGCGAAGTCCTGCTTGGGCAAGGATGCCGAGAAGTCCAGCTTGGGCGTGGGTCCCGAGAGGTCCTGCTTGGGCGTGGGTCCCGAGATGTCCTGCTTCAAGAACTCGTTGCTTCTGCGCGAGAGCGAGACCGAGACATCCACGGCGCCGAACCCGGTCGGTGTGTTCTTGATGGTTCCCGGTGCCGAGAACGACAGCGATGACGAGCCCGGCGTCGACATCGATTGCGACGACCGCTCCCCCGCAGTCGGGGACGTGGGTCCCGACCCGACCGCCACCTTCTTCGTAGCGGACGAATCCAGCTCCTCCGTCTTGCGATTGACTCGGACCACTTCGTTGACGACGGGCGACTCGTTGCCTGCCATCTCGCTCGCAAACAGGTTCGAGAGGAAATAGGCAATGTTCGCAGTCGAGCTCTCGATCCCGTAGGTACGAGTGATCTCGGTCAGCGTCGCGACCACCTCGTGACCCGTCTGCGGACGGTCCTCGGATTTTGGTGACAGCAGACGCCCGACGAGCGCCGACAGGCTCTCCGGAAGGTCAGGCGCGCACTCCTGCAGGCGCTTGTACTGACCGGACCGGATCTTCCTGACGATCTCCTTGGGGTCCGCGCCTGCGAACGGCATGTTGCCGGTGCAGAGCAGGTAGAGGATCACGCCCAGCGAGAACAGATCCGACCGGTGGTCGATCTGCTGGTTCGTCGTGTGCTCGGGCGACATGTAGAGCCACTTGCCCACGATCATCGTCTCGGACTGCTCGGTGACGGACGACATGGCAACGCCGAAGTCGAGCAGCTTGACGGTTCCGTCGTAGCTCAGGATGACGTTGTGCGGCGACACATCACGATGGACGACGGAGAGCCGCTTGCCCGTCATGTCCGTGGACCAGTACGCGTGATGGAGCGCCTGCGCGACCTCGCGCACGATGAAGCACGCCTCTCCGAGAGGCATGATGGTGCGAGTCGCCCGCAGCTTCTTGATGACGTCGCGGAGATCCTTGCCGTGGACGTACTCCATGGCGAGGTACAGCGCGCCTCCCACCTCGCCGACATCGAGCACCTGCACGATGTTCGGGTGCATCAGGCGCCCGGCGATCTTCGCCTCGTTGAGGAACATGTCGATCGCGAGATGGCGGGTCTCGAGGAGCTGGCGCTGGATCCGCTTGAGCGCGACCGGCTTCTCGAAGCCGCCGATCCCGACCTGCTTGGCCAGAAACACCTCGGCCATGCCACCGGCGGACAGCCGCTTGACGATCTTGTACTTGCCGAGGATGGTGTCGTCGGCAGCGAGCGAGGCGGTTGCACCTTCGCCGGCCTGCGCGACGTTCGCGTCCGTGAGGGCTCGCGACAGGATCTCGTCGCGTTGCCCGATCAGCTTCGTGCTCGCCGCCGGCGTGCTCGTGCTGGCTTTCTGGAGTGGTGCCAGCAACTCGAGCGGCAGCTCGTTCCTGGTCGTACCTCCGCACTTGGAGCAGACCTGGTTGGGGAACTCCAGCGGCCACTTGGCGCCGTCCAGGGGCTGGCTCTCGGAGGATGTCCGGCCGCAGTCGACACAGACGTACGGAACACATACCGACCAGACCGAGATGTTCCGCGCCAGCCCGAAGCTGTCTCCGGCGACCGCGAGGACGTCTTTGCTCACGTCGACCAGCGTGACCGCAGGCACCTGCCCGGTCAGGCTCTTGAGGAGCCGTCGCCACTCGCGCAACCCCGATGGATCGAACCGCTCCACCTCGGCCAGATCGATGACGACCTCGCCCTCGGCTCCGACCAGGAAGGGACGCGCTCGGAACATCGATCCGATGGTGCCGATGATCCGGAAATAGGTCACCGAGCCGTGGACGAGCTTGATGATCTTCGGGGGCTTCTCGCCTGCAGTGTCGTGCGCGGTGTAGAGCCCTTGCGCCGCCAGGAGTTGAGCGGCGGCGGGATTGATGCTCGACGCCGCGTACTTGTTGACGAACGAGAAGTAGCTCTCCGGCGTCTCGTCGAACTCGAGCTTGCCGCCGCAGCGAGCACACTCCTTCTCGGTGACGCCTCCCTTGGCGAGCGTCGCACGCTCGACGAGGACGTCGATCGTCTCGCCCGATTCCACGCCGCACCCCGGGCACGTGTAGGGTGCGAGGACCGTCAGGATCTGACCCGCGCCGCCGAAGTTCAGCACCATGTTGAGCTGATCGACGAAGAACGTCGGGCACCCCAGCAGGTACAGATCGCCCATCGTCTTGGGCAGTGCGTCCATCCCCTTGAGCCACTGACGCACGCCGAACGAGGTCATCCGGGTCATCTTGGAAACGTTGATGATGACGGTCTTGACGGCGGCACCCAGATCCCCGAACCCGGAGAAGTGCTCGTCGACCAGGCCCACAACGCTCACGAGCGCCACGTCGCCTGAGGTCATCAGATCGACGCCCGCTTTGGCGCGACTCACGTTGCTAACTGGCTTGGTGTCTTGTGCCATCGCTTCTACTCGGACTTGAGGTCGGACTTGAGAATCGTCACCGATTGGTTGACGGTCGCGGACGGGTTGCTGCTCTCCTCGTCCGCTAGCTGCCAGAATCGGCGCTTTCCAGTGTCCTTGAAAAACAAGTGAAACGCGAATGGACGCGGTCCTGAGGTCACCCGTTTGGTTGCGATCCCCACGAGAAACTCGGTGTGACGGTTCTTTAGCACCGAGATTGCCACGAAAGAAGCACCGGAGAAGATCCGCCACAACCCGAGGCCCGCCCCTCCCATCGTCTCGTCGACTTCCACGGCCATGTCGGTTCGCGAACACCGGCCGAGCACCTCGACGAGCCGCCGACGCGACAGCGAGCCAAACTTGTCTCGCACGCGGACGATCGCCAGGTCCTGGCGGCAGCCGTATGCGAGATCGCAGGCACTTTCGTCGGGCAGCAGGACGTCCTGCGTGCGCGAGATCGGCTTGAGCGCCCCCGCTGCGACCGGCGCATCATAGAACGCATTCGTGAGCAACTCCTCGGCAGCATCCCGGAGCAGCTGGACGCTGCGGCTGCCCACCCCCTTGGCCTCGAAGAACTCGCTCATCCGCTCCAGCCGCTCCACACGCTTGCTGGCGTGGGTGAGCCGGATGCGTCGACCGGTGACTTTCGGCTCCAGCCAGTCCAGCAATCTCGGCTGGCCGTCACCGTTGAGGCTTCGCAGCACGTTCTCGAGGTGCTGCTCGCACATCGGATGCTCGAGCATGGCCGAGCTCAGCACGTGCGAGATCCATGGATACTGGAGCCAACCAACCGCGGCATTGAGGGACTCGTCACAGACCGCGACGATGGGCCCACGCACGAGCTCGGGGTCGAGCGTCGCGAGGAGGTCGATGTTCGCCTGATCGACAAACGCGATGGTCTTGCCATCGCGGGTGGCTTCGGCGAACTCCTCCATGGACGTCACCGCGACCCCGCCCACCCGCTTGCAGAGCTCCCCGCGTAGCGGTTCTGACGTCCAGACAACCGGCATTGCAGGAAAAGCATATCACCAGCCGACGAACGCCAGGGTTCCCGGGCTCGATTTTGGCGAATGAGCTGCACGAGTTTGTCGTGGGATGTGTTGCAGCTACAGCTTCGCGCCCTACATCGTGAGGCGCCGACGACCTCCAGAAGCGAGCCCGCATCGACCGAGGACGTCGCCGCGACGATCGCAGGCGGTGTTCCGCTCGCGCTCGGGTTTGGCGCCGGCGCCGGCGCCGAGATCCAGAGGATCGGCGAGCTGCGTGATCACAGCGGGCAGTAGCGGGCGAGCGCTGCCTCGTCGAGGGTGATCGAGGTCTGCGCGATCCAGACCTCGTCGAGCAACCCGCTGTACGCGGTGCCGGCGTCGCCGCCGAGCCGCACCGTGTCGAGCAAGAGCGGCGCGGTGAGCTCGACGGTCGAGATCTCGGTGCGCGCACCGTCTACCCACAGCCGCAGCGCCTTGCCTTGGAGCGAAGCGAGCACGTGGTGCCACTCGTCCGCGTTGACCGCCGCCGAGCCGACGACGAAGCTCGTGGTGTGGGGGCCGGGCCCGTCGCCGACGACCGCGACCGCGAACCGCAGCGTCGTGGGGCTCGCCGCGGTGACGCTCAGCGCGATCCGGCCGTCTCCGGTGGTGAGCAGATTGCGCGCACCGGCAGGGGTTCTGGGGCGCGCCCACAGCTCCAGCGTCAGCTCGGTCGTCGGGCCGAGCAACGCCGGCCAATCCACGTGATCGCTCTCGGCCGGCGTGAATGCGAGCCCGCCGCCGAACCGGCCGCCCTCGACCAGCGTGGGATCGCCGGGCTCGACGGTGGCGTTGTTGCCGAGCGTGGCAGCCGCGCCGCCGGCGACCGCATTGACGAGGGTCTGGCCGGCGTCGTCGAGATGGAGGAGGCCCGCGGCGCCGGTCTCGTCGGGTGCGCTGCAGGCCACCGTCCACGCGCGCGTCACGGTGGTGACGTTGCCGGCTCCGTCCGTGGCCCGGACGCGGAACTCGTGAGGGCCCGCGGAGACGTTGAATCCGATCGGACTCATGCATGCCGTGAACGCCGCAGGATCGAGGCTGCAGGTGGCGACGCCATCGCTGACGGCGAAGCCGAACACGACGCGCGGCCCGCTCGGAGTCGCCGGTCCAGATAGGATCGTGATGTCCGGCGCCACGGTGTCGACGGTCCAGCCGCGCGAGGCCGGCGTAGGGTCGACGTGACCGGCCGGGTCGGTCGCGCGCACCGCGAACACGTGATCCCCCTGCGCGAGCCCGCCGAGCGTGAACGGCGAGCTGCACGCGATGAACGGTGCGACGTCGACGCTGCACGCATACGTGACAGCGTCCTCGGACGCCGAGAACGTGAAGCTCGCGCTCGCCATGTCCACGATACCGGTGGGGCCGCTGGCGATCGTCGTGCTGGGCGGCGTCAAGTCGACGGCCCAGGCACGGGTGGCGGGCGTCGGGTCGAAGTTGCCGACTGCATCCCGTACGCGGACGGCGAACGTGTGCTCGCGTTCCCCGAGGTTGTCGAAGCTGCGCGGTGACGTGCAGGCCGTGAACGCCGCTGCATCGAGCGAGCACTGGTAGGTCGCGCCGGATCCCGCGTCGGGCGAGACGAACGTGAAGGTCGCGATCGTGCTCCCGGTCGGGCCTTCGGGGCCACCGAGCAACTGGGTGTCCGGCGTGCTGGTGTCGACGGTCCACGCGTAGACCGCGGGCGATGCATCGATGTTGCCTGCGCGGTCCTTGGCACGGACCGCGAACGAATGTGTGCCGTCGCTGATCGGCCCGATCGTGTCGCCGCTCTCGCAGCTGACGTAGCTGCCACCGTCGAGCGCACAGTCGAACGTGACGTGCTTCTCGGCCGAGCGGAACGTGAACCGCACCATCACGCTGTTGTCCGCGGCGGGTGGCTTCTTGATCAGCTCCGTATCGGGAGCCACGCGATCGATCGTCCACTGGTGCTCGGCCGGGGTGTCATCGCCGTTACCGGACGCATCGATCGCGCGCACCGAGAAGCTGTGATTGCCATCGCCAAGCAATCGGGTGTAGGGCGACATGCACGCCACCGGCGTCTCGCGGTCGAAGCTGCACTCGAACCTCGCCATCGGGTCATCGGACCTGAACTGGAACGTCGCCGCACCCTCAGCGCTGAATTCGTCGGGTGCGGAGGTGATCGTGGTGTCCGGCGCGACCTCGTCGGCGGCGTCGCTCGAAGCCGCGCCATCGGCACCGGCATCCTGGTCGAGCGGTTGCTTGCTCGGCACCGAGCAGGCAACCAGCGCGAAAATCGTGGTGTTGAGGATCCGCATCAGAAGCTTCCACCGTAGGAAACGCCGACATGACCTTCGGTGAAGGTCGGCTGGATCACCCGAGCTTCGCCGGGCCGGCCGACGAACCACAGGACCGTGGCCGTCGCGACCACGGCGCCACCCGCGACATAGAGGATGTTCGCCCGCGTCGCGTTGTCCTGTGCCGTGCGGTTGAGGCGCAGCGCCTCGGGATCGCCACACGCGGTGAGCGGGCAGCGCGCGTCCGCCTGGTCTCGGAGGTCGGTCGCGCGGAGCCCGAAGTAGATGCCGCTTCCCAGCGCGCCGACGCCGATGATCGCGAGGCCGACCGAGAACCTGCGGGGCATCGTCCAGGCGCTGGGCTCCGGGGTGCGCGCGACCGGTGCGCGCACGAGCTGCGGGACCATCACGACTTGACGCTTGTTCTGCGGGCTCATCACCACGTCGCGGCTCCACGGCGTGTAGCCCGGCGCCTCGGCGACGATCTTGTAGCTACCCGGATCGAGTGGGATCGCGGTGCGCCACAGCGCGGCACCGATGGTCTCGCCATCGCGCCGCACGGCAAGGCCGTCGACGCGGTGCCAGACGTCGATCACCAGGTACGAGAGCTTGGGCTCGAGCGTCGCGGCGCGCCGGGCTGCTTCGGCCTCGCGCTTGGCGTCGTTGCGGGCACGCTTCGCCATCGCCTCGGCCTTGCGGAACGCTGCCCACGCACTCGCGACCTTGCCGAGCTTCTCGCGGCAGTCTCCGACGTTCAGCAGCGCGCCGATGCTCGGCTCGAGACGCGAGCTGGCTTCGAGCCTGTCACAACCCGCGGCGAGCTTGCCGTCCTTGATCAGCTTGCGGCCGTCACGGAACAGCATCTCGGCCTCGGCGGACTGGGCGTGAGCGGACGGGAGCTCCAGGACCAGGCCTGTCGCGGCGAGCAGGACGATGGCGAACCCACGGTCAGCGCGTGTCATAGAGGTCCTCGGTCGTGGGCTTCTGCTTGATGGACGGCGTGGAGGGGGGCTGGGTAGGAGCGACGCGGCTTGCCCTCGTTCGTGTGGCCTTCCGCTTGCCGACCGGCTTCTTGGACTCGCGAGGTGCCGACGCAGGCGCGGCCCGGTCGGGCTCCGGATCGAGCTGGATCGTCACAGGCACTCGCGGCGGCGGCTCCGGTGCTTGGGTGAGCGGTCTCGAGGTCGCGGCCGGCTCGACGTGCGCGGGCTCGGCGACCGCCATCGCGCCGGCCGCTGCCGATCCGGCAGGCACCGCGCTCGACGCGGGATCGTCATCGGCTTCCCCGATCGCGACGCGGGTGCCGACGAGGCCGCCGAGCACACCGACCAGCAGCAACACCGCGAGCATGGCGCGACGTTCGCTGGGACGAGGCGGCTCGCCGTGCGTCTGCCCGCTGGCAGAGCCGATCGTCGTCGGCGTGGGGGTGACGAGGGGGGGGCGGCCGCGGCGAGCCTGGCTCGCCTCCGCGCCACGAGTCGGCAGCGCCGTCCCGAAGTTGGCGTCGTAGGCGGACTTGAAGCCATCGCCGAGGACCAGGAGCGGTCGCCACGGGATCGGGGCCGACTTCGGGGTGCCAAGCGTGCCCAGGACCGCCTCGATCGCGACCTGCAGCTCCCCCATCGACTGGAAGCGATCCGCGGGATTCTTGGCGAGGCAGCGCAGGACCAGCGCGTCGATCGACGCCGGCAGATCGGCGTCGACCGTGCTGGGCGCCGGCGCTGGCGTCTGGATGTGGGCGACGATGAACTCGCCGGCGCCCTCGCACTCGAACGGCGGACGACCGGTCAGCATGTGGAACAGGCCGCAGCCGAGCGCGTAGATGTCGGATCGCTGATCGACGCCGCCCTTGCCCCGGCACTGCTCGGGCGACATGTACACCGGCGTGCCGAGGACCGCGCCGCTCTGCGTGATCGCCGCATCCGCGCCACCCAGCTTGCAGATGCCGAAGTCGAGGATCTTGGCGCGCTCGCCGTCCTGTGCCTCCGCATCGTGGATGAGGATGATGTTGTCGGGCTTCAGATCGCGGTGGATGATGTGGTGGGCGTGCGCGGATGCCAGTGCGCCCGCGACCTGGCGCGCGATGCGGAGCGCCGAGGCGAGCGCCAGCTTGCCGAGGCGATCGATCCGGGCCGACAGCGCCTCGCCTTCGAGGAACTCCATCACGATGTAGGCAGTCCCGTCGACGTGATAGCCGAAGTCGAAGATCTGCACGACGCCGGGATCCGAGATCGCGGCGGTCGCACGAGCTTCGTTGAAGAACCGGTCGACGATCTCGGGCTGCACCGAGAGCAGCGGCAGCAGCGTCTTGATCGCGGCGCGACGCTTGAGCAGGATGTGCTCGCCGAGATACACCGTCCCCATGCCGCCCGCGCCGATCTTGCGCAGGATCCGGTACTGGCCGATGTTCTTCCCTACGTTCACGCGCAGTTGTGTAGCGAGCGTCGTGCCAGTCACGTAACGGGACACACAACGAGGCATGCAGGCGAGGCATGCAGACACAGCGCGCTGGATGGCGCGTGACGCAAGTCGCGCCGCGACCCCACTTAGCGCCAGATCGCCCGTGATCACGAGGCTCCCCGCCGAGCCGCGGGGTCGTCGTGAGCTACCTCGCGCCTCACGCAGGGACGCGATTCCGCGGTTGGGGGTGAGCCGCGAGTCGCTCCCATGGGCGCACACGCCCGCTCCGGCTCGAACGTCCGTTCACGAGCCAGCGCGCTCAGCTCGCGCAAGCGCGAGGGCCACCTCATCGTCTGCATGCGCGACATCGAGTTGACCTGGTCCTGGACCTTGACGTCGACCTTGACGTCGACCCCGACCTTGACGCGTTTGACGGCGACGTAGACGTCGTCCCCCTCGTTGACCTTGCACCTTGCCGCTCCGGGGGTACCAGCGATCTGCACCGGCGCAGACCGGGTACATGGGCGACGTTTTGGACCGGGCACATGGGCGACACCTGTTACGGCGGGAGGGTGCAGCCAGCCTCCGCCGAAGGGTCGACGACAACGATGGGGGCAACGTCTACGTCGCCGTTCAAAGCGTCAAGGTCGGGGGTCAAGGTCGACGTCGAGGTCGACGTCAAACGCGTCAACGATCGACCGATCGACCGATCGACCGGCCCATCGATCCTCGACCCTGACCTCCGCGAGCGACTTCGGCTCCGCGGTACTGTGCGGCGTGGCAATCGCGATGACCCCGGCACACCGGACGTGGCGCATCAAGGTGTTCGCCGCGACGTGGTTGTCGTACGTCGGCTTCTACTTCGCCCGCAAGCCATTCTCCGCCGCGAAGGCCGCGATCGGCGACGAGATGGGGTGGGACGCCACCACGCTCGGCAACATCTGGGCGGCGTACCTCATCGCGTACGCGGTCGGTCAGTTCCTCGCCGCGCGCATGGGGACCGTGCTCGGCCCGCGCAAGAACTTGCTGATCGGGATGATGCTCTCGGTGCTCGTGACGTTCGCGATGGGCATCGCCCCGTCGGTGCCGATGATGATGGGGCTCGTCGCCGTCAACGGGGTCGCGCAGGCGACCGGCTGGTCCGGCAACGTCGGCACGATGGCCGCGTGGTTCCACAGGCACGAGCGCGGCACGGTGATGGGCCTGTGGTCGACCAACTTCACGATCGGCTCGCTGGTCTCGGGGCTCGCGATGGCCGGCGTGCTCGGGATGCGCGCGTTGCTCGCCGAGATCCCGTGGCTGGTCGACATCAAGATCTACGAGCCCGAGCCGTGGCGGTGGTGCTTCTACCTCGGCGGCGCCGTCCTGCTCGTGATCTGGGTCCAGTTCTACTTCCTGCAGCGCGACCGCCCCGAGGATGTCGGCCTGCCACCGATCGACGATCCGGTGACCCCGATCGGTGCGGCTCGGCCGCGGATGATCGACGAATCCAAGGAGGTCGCCACCAGCGATGCCAGGTTCACGCTGTCGCGCGACGCGTGGGCGAACCTGCTGCTCGTGGGGGGCTTCTACTTCTTCGCCAAGCTCATCCGCTACGCGGTGTGGTCGTGGTCGGCGTACTTCCTCCAGCAGAACTTCCACAAGTCAGCCGCCGAAGCGAACACCTATGCGATCGGGTTCGATCTGATGGGCATCCCCGGGGTCTACGTGACCGGCTGGCTGTCGGACCGCTACTTCCAGAGCCGCCGCGCCGGCGTGGCGCTGGTCATGATGATCGCGATGACCGGCGTGACGCTCCTGCTGATCCTGTACGGCGACACGAGCACGACCGTGTTCGTCGTCCTGCTCGCGGGGGTCGGGTTCACGCTGTACGGCCCGGATGCGCTGCTGAGCGGTGCAGGGGCGATGGACATCGGCGGACGCAAGGCCGCGACGTTCGCGACCGGCCTGATCTGCGGGTTCGGAGCGCTCGGCCCGATCGTGCAGGAGGTGGTCATCCCACGGCTCTACGATCAGAAGGCGGCGCAGCAGGCAGGAGACCTCGGCCCGGTGTTTGGCCTGCTGTTCGGCGGCGCGATCTTCGGGACCGTGTTCTGCGCGGCGCTCGTCTGGCGCAACCGGCGTGGCAAAGGAATCTGAGCCGCCGATCTGGGTTACGATGGGGGCCGGTGCGAGCGTCGTCGATCCTCATCGTCCATTCGGATCGCAAGACCCAGCGAACGGTGCAGCGCGTCCTCGGCGTGACCGGGCGTCGCGTCGACATCGCGGATGACCTCGAGCAAGGCATCCAGTTGCTCGCGCACCTGAGCCCGGTGCTGGTGGTCGTCGATGGCGCGCTGTCGCACAACGCCGAGCACAGCGCCACGATCGGCAAGCTCATCGAGCTCGCCAAGGAGCGCGGGGCAGAGGCGTGCATGACCCTGCTCGGGAGTACCGCGATCGCGCAGATGCCAGCGCTGCTCCGGCTCGGCGCGGTCACGAACCTGCTCGTGCATCAGATGCCCATCCTCGCCGAGGAGCTGACGATCACGGCGCAGAAGCTGATCCGCCGCGACCTGTTCGGCGCCGAGAAGTACCTGCTGTGGGGCACCGAGCTTCACGAGACCACGTTGATCCGAGGCAGCCAGCGGGCCGAGGTCGTCGGAGCGCTCGCCGAGCAGGTCCGCGCGTTCGGCCAGAGTGCGCGGGTCGTCTCGATGGCGATGCTCGTCGCCGACGAGCTGCTGTCGAACGCGGTGCACAACGCCCCGATCGACGCCGCGGGCAACCACCACCGCAAGGATCTGGCGCGCGCCGACGAGCTCGAGCTCGACGCGCGCCAGCAGATCCGGCTGCGCTGGGGATGTGACGCGCGTTACCTTGCGATCGAGGTCACCGACCAGTTCGGCACCCTCGACCGCGATACGATCCTGGCCTCGCTGGCAAAGAATGACGTGCGCGAATCCGGGGGCGGCGCCGGGATGGGCATCGCATTGGCCTACCGTTCCTGCGATCACCTGGTATTCAATCTCGCACCTGGCGTGCGCACCGAGATCATCGCGCTGATCGATGTTCGTTATCCCCCGACCGAGCGGATGTCCGTCTCGTCGTACAACGTGTTCGTGGAGAGGCCACGCGGCGATGACCACACAGGCTGAAACTCGCGGTCGGATGACCCTTGCCGCGGTCGATGACAAGCTCGTGCTTGCGGGCGCGATCGACGAGACTGCCGTGCTCCACGAGCTGACCGGGCGGGCGCTCGGCGGGCGCCTGGTGCTCGACCTCGCGGCGATCACGTTCATCAACTCGCTCGGCGTGCGCGACTGGATCCGGATGCAAGCCGCGGCACAGAAGGGC
The DNA here is from genome assembly GCA_018262455.1 of Deltaproteobacteria bacterium. Next base: position 11,952 of record JAGSPR010000064.1, read on the forward strand.
AACCTCGCCGTCGAGCTCCAGCGCGTCCCCGAGCCACTCGTGCACCAGCTCAACATGATCATGGCGACGCGGGGCAACGCGACCGTGACCTCGTTCTTCGCCCCCTACGCGTGCGACGCCTGCGGCCGGGAGGAGTCCCTGTTGATCGATGCGATCGCGAACGCGGAGCGGCTCGTCAAGCTCGATCCGCCGCCGATGGTCTGTCCCGAGTGCGGAGCGGAGATGGCGTTCAATGATTTCCCCGAGCGTTACTTCTCGTTCCTCTCGGTGTAGAAACCGGCGTGCTGCAAGCCTTCGCGGACTGGGTCAAGGGATTCGTCGATTCGGTCGGCTACCCCGGGTTGTTCTTGCTGATCGTGCTCGAGAGCACGCTCGTCCCGATTCCCTCGGAGCTGGTGATGCCGTTCGCCGGCTTCATGGCCTCGCAGGGCAGGTTCTCGCTCCCGATGGTCCTCGTCATCAACAGCGTCGGTGCGCTGGTCGGATCGGGCCTGTGCTACTGGCTCGGCGCGGCGGGGGGCAAGCCCTTGCTGGTGAAGTACGGCAAGTACGTCTTCATCCGCGCCCACGACATCGAGAAGACCGAGGTGTTCTTTGCCAAGCACGGCAAGGCGACCATCCTGATTGGCAGGTTCTTGCCGGTGATCCGCCACTTCATCTCGATCCCGGCGGGCATCGCCCGGATGCCGCTGGTGCCGTTCTTCATCCAGACCTTCATCGGGTCGACGATCTGGGGCAGCCTGCTCATCATCATCGGCTACGAGCTGGGCGAGAACTGGGAGTCGGTCGCGACCCAGTTCAAGCACGTCGATCTCGTCATCGGAGCGCTGATCGTGCTAGCGATCTTGACGATCGCGATCCGGTTCGTGATACGTCGACGCCGGGAACGCCGCGCGTCCCAGAACGTCCCTGACTAGTCGCAGCTCCACCCACCGAGCCTTCCGTGAGTCCCTCCCCCACGACCTCATCGTCCGCCGTGCTAGCTTCTACTGGCATGACGTTGGGTGGCTCGATCGCCTCGCCCTCGGCGGCTCCCGCCTACGGCGTCGGTGTGCTCTCTCGTCACGAGAACGAGCTGGTCGAGCAGGCCCTCGCCGCGGTGGCGGCCCACTCGGAGGCCGATGCCGAGATCCTGAAGGGCCTGGTCGAGGAGCTCAAGGCCACGTCAAGCCTGCTCGATCGCCAGCGCCCGCTGCGCCGCCCGACGGCCTTCGGCGGCGAGGCCCGCGACGAACAGACGTTGATGGACCACCTGTGCACCATCGATGGGCTGTCGGGTGACCTCGCTCTGCCACTCAAGGCGACGCTGTCGCGGACGTACCTGCTGACCAAGATCAACTTCCTGCGTGGGTTCCTGAAGGCGACCTCCGCGCTCCAGGGGGTCCCGGAGTCGTCGCGCATGAGCCACGAGCTCCGCGAGGAGCTGGCCCAGTCGATCTACACGCTGCTCGCAGAGGAGCTGTTCCTCGCCCTGCTGCGCAAGCCCGATTGCACGCGGCGCACCAAGCAGCGGGCGGCCGATCAGCTGATCACCGTGTGGGACGACGCCGCGCTCGAGATCGACGACTTCGCGCCGCTGCTCGAGTCCGCCTGGCACGCGCGCAACCGGATCAACAGCGCCTACGGCACGTTGCTGGGCGCCACCGAGACGTTCCGGCTGGTCGTCGAGGACTGCAACCCCGACGTCATCGAGTTCTTCGGCCGCGATGGGATGAGCGCCGACGAGAGCGCCGCGTTCGAGGAGTTCCTGTTCAACATGACGAGCGAGGAGCTCGCCACGTTGCGCCGGGCGATGCAGCAGCAGCACCTGTCCGCCGCGAGCCCCGCGTGGGCCGCCCAGATCCTCGGCCGCCAGATCGAAGACCTCGAGCACTCGCACGAGATCGATCCGATGGCGCTGTATCGCAGCTACCAGCGCCGCCAGCTCGCTGCCGACTTCCGCATGATGTCGGGCGCGCCCGGCCCTCGCCGTACCGCCGAGGGCTACCTGATGGTCTATTTGCTCGACCAGCAGTAGCCGACGCTGCTCGACCAGCAGTAGCCGGCCCGCTACGCGGTCGCGGTGGTCTGCGGCGCCGCGAGGTGCTTCTCGATCATCTTCGCGAGATCGGGCAGCGAGTCGATGACGTTCTTCTTCGCCCCGTCGCGCATCCGCAGGTACATCTTCTTGGCGGTGGTGTGCGTCGTCTTCTCCGCGCGCTCATCGGTGACCGAGAGCAGATCCTCGGCGACATCATCGCCCCGCGCGACGATGTAGTCGCTGAAGCTGCTGGGCTTGGTGGCGAGCCACTTGTCGTAGTGCGGCTGGATCTTGCCGAGCCAGTCATCGAGCAGCGCGTCGACGACCTCGGGCACGAACTTCTTCTTGATCCCCTTGATCATCGCGTACGCGCTCTTGATCACGAAGCCCTTCTGCTTGACCGACGAGTCGATGAGCTCGACGCATTCGTTGATGACCACCGGTCGGGTGGGCTCTTTGCCGATTTGTTCGACGAGGGTTGGCATCGCGGCGTACCTTAGTGCCGAGTCCCCGCTTCGTAAAGCCCGGTCAGGGCTTGGGATCGACGAACGTGACGCCGTACTTCGAGCACCGCGTCTTCATCTGCTCGCGATCGGCGGCGGGCAGCTGGCCGAAGACCTTCTGCGCCTCCGGACCATCGCCCTCGATGCAGGCGGCCGAGACCAGGATCCGGAGCATCCGTGGGTTGCCTGGCGCGGTCTGCAGGACCTTCTGGGCGAAGCTCCGCGCCTCATCGAAGTCGCCGCGGTCGTAGGCCTTGTTGGCCTCGGCCATGATGATGTCGAGCTTCTGGGCCCGCGTCCCATCGGCCGGACTTCCGGCCGGCACTTCCTCGGGGTCGGTCGCCGCGACGTCGGTGAGCTTGGTGCCCTGGCCGGCCGGGTGCGGACGACGGAGCAGCCGGCTGACCAGCGGGTTGGACCCGCTGCCCGCGCCACGCGATGGTGTGCCCGGCGTCCTGACGGGGTCAGGATCTGCCGCCAGGGTCGGCGCAGGTGGCCCGTGTTCAGGGGCCGACGGCGACACGGCACTGCGCGGCGACGGCTGGGCGGGCTCGGGGCTCGAGTGCACCGCGTGGAACAAGTAGAGGCCCAGTCCAAGGACCAGGGTCGCCACCGCTGCCAGGAGGATGTGACGTAAGGTCACGACCTTCCAGATAGCACGATGCACGAGGCCGATCCAACGCCGCCTCGGAGCGGGCGACGACATCACTTATCGAACTCCGAAGTTGTGATGTTTGCCTCGATGCTCCGTCGATCGAGGCCCGTCGCTGCGAATGTGGGGCACCTCGATTGACGGTGCTGGGAGCGATTGCTGATATTCCGCCCCAATGAAGCGCAACCATTTCTTGTTGGCTGTGACCGTCGCGCTGGGGAGCGCGGGGGTTGTGGGATGTGGAGATAACTCCAAGCAGTGCGGAGCGGGCACGACCAACATCGATGGTGTTTGCACCGGTGGTGGCGGCGCGATCTGCGGCGACGGCACCATGCTCGACGAGGCGACCGGCAGCTGCGTCCCGAGCGATGCGGTCTGCGGCGACGGCACCGTGCTCGTCAACGGCACGTGTCAGGATCCGACCGGCAACCTCACCATCGATCTCGAGGAAGGCCCGGAGCCGAACGGCTTCGAAGCGGGCGCGACGCCCGCCGGCACGATCGCGCTGAAGCCTGCCAACGGCACCGGGTTCGTCATCCACGGCTGCATCAAGCCGACCGACAACTTCACCGCGGATCTCGATGCGTACCAGCTCACCGTGACCGGCCCGACTTTGATCAAGATCAGCGCGGATGGCGTGCACGGCCTCGCGGCTGGCTTCGCCGCGCTCGGCGATCTCGACCAGCCGCTGCTGGCGAACTGGCTGCGCCTCGGCCTCAACGTCAGCACCGACACCTCGAAGCGCGAGCTGTTCCTGCCCGCCGCGGGCACGTACAGCATCGTGATCGCGGACACCCGCACCCTGATGCCGATCACCGAGGGCGCCTCCGACCTGCCGCCCGCCGGCAACCTCGATGGCACCAGCTGCTACTTCGTCACGGTCGATCTCAAGGACATCCCGGCTCCAGCCCCGCTCCCCCTCACGGGCGTGAACGCCGGTGACGCCGGCACGATCGGCGAGGACCTCAAGTTCTACGCCGGCCCGTTCCCCACCGGCTTCACGGGCCTCACCGCCGTGATCGATCCCGAGGACCTCAACGGCGATGGCACCGTGGACGTCAACTCGCGCGCGGCCTCGTCGCTCGTGGTGCTGAACAACACCAGCCTGCGCCAGATCAACGACGCCGATAACACCTCGCCGATCAGCGCCGCGTTCTTCGGCGGGATCAAGGCCGGCGATGCGCCGCTCGTCGTACTCGACTACGTGTGGAACTACACGGTCGGCCCGGCGGACTACGCGATCACGGTCGACGCCGCGCTCGCTTCCGACGCGCTGGCGACCGATGGCACCGCGGTCACCGCGACCGGCGGCTCGCACGGCCAGGTGTTCCAGGACTCGACCGGCACCCACTTCGACAACCTCAACCTGTTCCACTTCGACGTCGCCGCGGCGAACGAGGTCGATGGGTTCGACCTGACGTCGTCGATCGACCTGCAGGGCGTGCTCGTCGATCAGGACGGCTTCTTCGCCAGCCAGTTCACCGGCCTTGACGGTAATGCGACCGACTCGACGACGTTCGCGGCCTACCAGGGGCTGTTGCGGTTCGCGGCCCCCGGTCGCTACTACTTCGTCGTGTTCGCGCCGCGCGTGGCGCCGGCGACGGCGTTCACCGTCACGACCACGATCGCCGCGCAGGCCCCGGTCGCGCTGACGCTCGACACCCCGAGCGCCGCGCAGACCGTGAACCAGTTCAACTCGAACGCGTTCACCTACGACGCCGGCACCACCGAGCCGTGGCAGCTGTTCAACGCGACCGGCACCGGCACCGGCGACCTGCTCGTCAGCGTCTATGACCCGACCGCCGCGTTCGGCCGGCTCGACACGATGGCGATCAAGTTCGGCGGCGGCGCAGGCACCGCGGACGTCAGCGTCAGCGACGTCAACGCGGCGGAGAGCTTCGCCTTCGCCGCCGATGGCTCGACGCCGGCCGGCCGGATCCTGCTCGACCTGAACGCGTCGGCGCCCGTGGTGACGAACTTCTTCGTCAAGGCGAACCCGACCGTGCTGACCGGTACGCGGACGTTCGTCGCCGACATCAGCGCGCGCGTCTATCATGACTTCGGCACGATCGCGCAGGGCAGCACCCCGCCGACGGTCAACGACGAGCCGCTCACCGTCGCCGACCCGAGCCGCCGCTACCTGTTCAAGGCGGCCCCGGGGAGCGTCGTCACCCTCACGCTCACGCCGGTTACCGCGGCGCTCGATGGCGTGATCGCGCTGATCGACAACGCCGAGAACGATAAGATCCCGGCGGTCGATGCCACCGGCGCGAACCAGCCGGAGACGATCAGGTTCACGCAGAACGCCAGCGGCGTCACGCCGTTCGTGATCCGCTCGGCCGCGCCGGTCGCCGGGACCCTGGACTACACGCTCACGGTCCAGGTCGACCCGCCGTTCTACTCGGTGGCGAGCAGCGCGACGGCGTTCGCCGACGCGTGCCTCGGCGGCGGCGCCACGGTGCCGCTCGATTCGGGGACCTCTGACGAGGGCCTCACCGCGAGCATTGCGCCCCCCGCGGGCTTCACGTTCTACGGCGCAACGGCCCCGGACTTCATCGCGTCGACCAACGGCTTCCTGTCGTTCAACCCGGCGATCACGGACTCGAACTTCAACGTGACGGCGCTGCCGGATGGGCTCGGCGAGACCAACATCGCGCCGCTGTGGGATGACCTCGACCAGGTCGTGATCTGCACCAAGACGATCGGCACCAAGCTGGTCGTCCAGTGGACCGGCGTCGAGTTCTCGTTCTTCGGCGGCGGCCCGACCGTGGCCATCCAGACGATCCTCGACTCGGCCGATAACTCGATCGAGTTCGTCTACGGCACCCAGACGGCCGACGGCGGCAACGGCGTCGCGGGCGTCCAGAGCCTGGCGGGTGACGAGGCGACCTCGGTCAGCACGTTCGCCCCGGTCGCGCAGAACACGTCGAAGAAGCTGACGCACCCGTAACTCGCGGTTCCGCGTCGTCCGAGCAGGCGGCTCGCCCTTCGGGGCGGGCCGTCGGTCGTTTCGGGACGAAGCCTCCCTTTGGGGGTACCATGGTCCCAGCATGGGGACGGCACCCAAGACGCCAGGCGCGTCGGACCAGCCCCCGATGAAGGTCGGGATCGGGGACCTCGTGCTCGACCGCTATCGGGTCATCGAGCAGATCGCGTCGGGAGGCCACAGCGTGGTGTTCCGCGGGCTCGACGAGCGGCTGTCCCGGCCGGTGTGCATCAAGGTGTTCTCGGGCCTCGGCGGCAAGTCGGGGGTCGGTCGGACGACCTACGAGCACTTCGTCCAGGAGGCGTTCGCGCTGTCGCGGCTGACCCATCCGAACACGCTGCGGATCTACGACTTCGGACATGTCGGGGCCAGCGATGCCGAGGGCATGCCGCTCCAGGTCTGCGAGTTCATGAACGGCGGGACGCTGTCGAACGTGGTCCGCGAGCAAGGCACGCAATCGCTGTCGGAGACGTCGCGGGTGATCGGCGCGATGTGCGCCGCGCTGTCCGAGGCCCACGCGCTCGGCATCGTCCATCGAGACATCAAGCCGCAGAACATCCTGTTCGGCTCGGTCGGCGGCACCAAGCTGCCCAAGCTCGCCGACTTCGGGATCGCGAAGTGGACCGACGAGTCCGAGCAGTCGTCGCAGCGCGCCGAGGACACCGCGATCGTTGCCGGCCAGAAGCTCGCGATGTACTCGCCGAGCTGGGCCGCGCCCGAGCAGCTCGCCGGCCAGCCGGTCAGCGCGCAGACCGACATCTACTCGCTCGCGGTCGTCGCGATCTACATGCTGTCCGGCAGGGCGATCTTTGCCGACGAGGACGTCTACGCCGGCTACAAGAAGCGGCGGAACGCCGACGAGCTGGTGGAGGCCGCGCTGCGGCCCTACCAGATCCCGAAGATCGTGCTCTCGCTGCTTGGCCAGGCGCTCGCGTTCGATCCGAAGCAGCGGCTCGCGTCGGTCGAGGTGCTGCAGAACGAGCTCGCCTCGGCGCTGGAGCTGCCGACCGACACGTTCGAGCGGCCGGAGCCCGAGCCGACGACCGTCCCGCACCGCGGGGTCCCACCGACCGAGCCGCCCGACACCAAGCCGGCTCCGCGCGCGACCCACATCTCGGCGGCGGTACCACCGCCGACTGCGTCCAGCCCGATGCAGGTGGTTGCGCCCGATCCGGCCGCCGCCCCGCCGCCCGCCGCCGCCCCGCCGCCCGCCGCTCCGCCGCCCGCCGCCACCCCGCCACCCGCCGGTGGCCCCCCGCCGATCGGTGGCCCCCCGCCGACCGCCACACCCAGGTCGCTCGAGATCGCCCAGCCGCTCGCGTCGCCGACCGCCACGCCCAGCCGGCCCGAGGTCGCCCAGCCGTTCGTGCCGCCGCCGTTCCATTCCCACTCGTCGCCGCACTGGCAGCCCCCGGTCGAACGCCCGCCGTGGATGGCGCAGCCGCAATCTCCGATCGGGCCGCCGCACCTGCTCCAGCTCGTCGACACGCCCCAGCACGTGGGCGATCGCCGGGTCCACATGGTGATGGCGGTCAACGACACCGCGGATCTCGTAGGGGGTCAGGGCAAGGTCCGCGTCACGTTCCTGGCCGGGCGGGGCGGCGTCCGGGTCATTCACCTCAAGGGGCTGTCGTGTTTCGTGGCCCACCTCGGGGGCCGGCCCTCGCCGGCGGTGCAGATCGATCACCCCGGCGACATCTCGCTGGTGACTCCCCGCGCCCAGGAGATCGGACACATCCGGGTGGCCAACGGCGTCGCCGAGGCAGGTCACCTGGTGTTTCCGGTCGGAGCCGAGCGTGCGGCCGTCGCCGTCGACGACTGCACGGACCCGATCTTGTTCGATTTTGGCCCGGAATCCGAAGCCTACTTCGTTTACACTCGAGGCCGGCCGATTTCCAAGACGCGCCGACGCTGACCACTTCCTGGCCTTCCCGGCCTGCCCTCCTCATGGCCCACCTTCCGCCATCGAACCCTCCAGGCGGTCCCCCCGCGCGCAAACACTCGCCGTCGTCGCCGCAGATGCAGCAGGACGACTTCCAGGACTTCGAGGGCGATCCGACCAACATCAACCAGATCCCGCAGGCACCTCAGGGCACGCCGCGGTCGGTGGGCTTGCCGATGCAGCCGCAGCCGCAGCCGCAGCCGATGCCAACGCAGCAGATGAATGTGCAGTTGCCGCAGTTCGGATCCGCGTCGCCGCAGCTGACTCACCTCGGCACCCAGCCACCGGCCTACGGCAACGCGGCCATGCCGTTCACCAACCCCGGGACGATGCCGGGCTCGGTGATGACCCAGCTGCCCCACCAGCCATCGGGGCCGCTGTCCCAGGTCTCGGGCGTGATCGCGCAGCCGACGCCGTACGTCTCGCGCAGCCGGATCTACGCGTTCGTCGTCGACGAGACGGGCAACCCGATCGAGCTCGGCTCCGGCCGGTTCGCCAAGGCGTACCTCGGCGAGGAGCGCTGGGTCGAATCGAAGACCACGCTGCGTCGCCCGGTCGCGCTCAAGTGCCTGCAGAAGGGCGTCTCCGGCGAGGATCAGATGCGGTTCCAGATGGAGAAGGAGATCCTGGAGCGCGTCCAGGGTCACCCGAACATCGTCGAGCTGCTCGGCTCGGGCGAGGGCGACAGCGCCGGGTTCATTCCGCCCGCCGTGCGTGATCGCGTCGAGAACGACTTCATGATCCTCGAGTTGCTCGACATGTCGCTCGAGGAGCGGCTCAAGGGCGCCCGCCAGAAGCGCCGGCGCGACGACCTGCTCGCCGTCCCGCTGCGCGAGCGGATCTTCCGCGTCCTCGAGTACCTCGTGCCGGTGGCGACCGCGGTCGAGTTCTCGCACCTCGTGCGCGACACCTGTCATCGCGACATCAAGCCGGCGAACATCCTCGTCAAGCTGCCCGATCCGAACCTGCGCGGCTCGCAGATGAAGGTGAAGCTCGCCGACTTCAACGTCGGCAAGGTCGCCGACGCGGACCTCGACGTCTCGATGACGCGGTTCCAGGCGGTCCCCGGCACGCTCTACTTCCAGAGCCCCGAGCAGGAGACCAACACGTTCGAGATCCTCGTCAACTGCACGCAGGGCTCGCCCGAGGTCGAGTTCTTCGAGGACTTCTACATCGACATCTACGAGAACGA
>JAGSPR010000589.1 GCA_018262455.1 Deltaproteobacteria bacterium
CCCCCCCCGACCCCACGGCGCCGCTCCGCGCGTGGCTACCTCGATGCGCTGCGCGACTCGCCGATCTTCGCCTCGCTCGATCCGAGCTTGCTCGAGGAGATTCGCATCACGGCGCGGCCGTTCGATGCCTCGCTTGGCGAGGTGCTGTGTCGCGAAGGCGAGCCCTCGGCGGGGATGATCCTGATCAGCGAGGGCGAGGCGATCGGCACGCGCGGAGGCCAGGTCATCACGCGCTCGGGGAGCGGCGCGCTGATCGGCGAGCTGTCGATCCTCGACGGCGGGCCAGCCCCGGTGACATTCGTCGCGCGCACGCCGATCTCGGGCTGGTTCTTCGATCGCGCCGGCATCGACCAGCTGCGCCGCGACACCTCGGCAGGTGCGTTCGCGCTCCTCGATCAGATCGCGCGCACGCAGATGAAGATCTGGCGCGAGCTGCTCGAGCGACGGTGGGGGGAGACCCGCCCAGCCTCCCCGGCGGCGTGGAACGAGGCGCACCTGATCGGCCCCGCCGGTGGCTTCCTCGACGCCCTCGATCTTCCCGAGTCGCATCGCCTGCGCGCGCTGCTCTGGGAGTTCCCGGCCGGGACGATGGTGGTCCGCGCCGGAGAGCCGAGTCACCGGTTCTTGATCGTGACGCAGGGCCGGATCGACGTCACGGCCTCGGATGGCACGCCGCTCGTCGAGGCCGGCCCCGGGGACATGCCGGGCGTGCTCGCGGTGATCGACGGCGGTCGTCAGCCGTTCTCGTTCGTGACCACCGAGTCCACGATCGCGGCGGTGATCGACGCCGATCGTTATCGCGAGCTCCGCTACGGCGGCAGCCGGCTCGCCGCGGTGCTGGTGCCGCGGGTCCATAGCTACCTGGTCGCGCGCTATCGTCCGCTGCTCGACGCGATGATCGCCGGCGACGAGGAGACGATGGACACCCCGCTCTATTGAGCCAGACCGGGAGCCAGACCGGGAGCCAGACCCGGATCCTGGCCGTCGCGCAGCCGCAGCGTGGCGGCGACCGTCTGGGCCTTCGCGAGCGCGGCCTCGGCGGTCTCGGCGGTCGCGAGCACCACGCCGAGCCGGCGGCGCGGTCCGGCGGTCGGCTTGCCGAAGAACCGGACGTCGACGTCGGGGGTGGCGTATGCCTCGGCGAGGCCCTCGAGCACCGGCGACCCGAGGTTCGCGTCGGCGCGCAGGGCCACGCTCGCACCAGCGGCATGACGCCGGATCGCGGCGATCGGCAGGCCGAGGATCGCGCGGGCGTGGAGCGCGAACTCGCTCCAGGGCTGGGTCGCCATCGTCACCATCCCGGTGTCGTGCGGGCGCGGGCTGACCTCGCTGAACACCACCTTGTCACCCGGGCACAGGAAGAGCTCGACCCCGAACAGGCCATGCCCGCCGAGCCGATCGGTGACGCGCTTCGCGATCGCCTGCGAGCGCTCGAGCTGGATCGCGGACATCGGGTGCGGCTGCCAGCTCTCGACGTAGTCGCCGCCGACCTGGCGATGACCAACCGGATCGCAGAACGAGGTGCCGTTGCTGGCCCGGACCGTCAACATCGTGATCTCGCTCTCGAACTGGATGAACTCCTCGACGATCACCCGCCCGGCACCGGTGCGGCCGCCGGTCTGCGCGTAGCCCCAGCAGCGCTCGAGATCGGCCTCGGCCTTCGCGACCGACTGGCCTTTGCCCGACGAGCTCATGATCGGCTTGATGACCACCGGCCAGCCGAGCGCGCGTGCCGCGGTGCGCAGCTCGTCGAGCGTATCGGCGAACTGGTAGCGAGCGGTCGGCAGCTCGAGCTCCTCGGCCGCGACGCGGCGGATCGCCTCGCGATCCATCGTCAGTCGGGCGGCCTGGGCCGTGGGGATCACGGTCCAGCCCTCGGCCTCGAGCGCCACGAGCTCGGTGGTGGCGATCGCCTCGATCTCGGGGACGATGAGGTGAGGACGCTCACGCTCGACGACCGCTCGCAGGGCCTGCCGATCGAGCATGTCGATCACGTGGCTGCGGTGCGCGACCTGCATCGCGGGTGCGTCGGCATAGCGATCGCACGCGATCACCTCGACCCCGAACCGCTGGAGCTCGATCACGACCTCCTTGCCGAGCTCGCCGGAGCCGAGCAGCAGGACACGGGTGGCGTGCGGGCTTCCGGGCGTGCCGAGCGAGACGGGCTTCATGCCCGGCTCATACCACGCGGCTCCGACGCGACCCGCGCCGTGGCCGCGGGGGCGACGACTGAGTCCTTGGAGCCCACCGCTGGCGTGACCGGCGTGCAGCAGATCGTCGCCGCGTGCGGCGATGATCTGCGACTACGGTGCGTTCAGGTTGCGTGGCGTGCCGGGGCTCGTGAGCGCGAAGTTGGCCCCGGCGTTGGTATCGTTGCCATCGAACGGCAGCCGCGACAACGTCTTGCCATTGACGAGCGGGGCCGACGCGGCGGTCTCGACGAACGGGTGGCCGGCCGTGACCGTGCCGTACGCCATCGAGTCGACGAGCGGTCCGGTGCTGGGAGGGCCGTTGCGCAGCCCGAGGGCGCCGTTGTTCTGTTGCATCACGCCCGCTCCCCAGCTGCCGTCGTTCGCGCCGCCGAAGCCGCTGCCGGCGAACAGCCGGAGCTCGCCGGGGGCCATCGTGCCGCTCAGCGTGATGAGCGCGTTGGTGTCGGTGGCATCGATGTCGGTGGCCGCGCGGTAGACGAGGCTCCAGCTCGTGACGTCGATCGCCACCGTGCACGGGTTGTAGATCTCGGCGTACTCGGCCGACGCCGACGCTGACGTGCCGCTCTGGACCTCGTTGATCACCGGATGACACGCGACATTCGAGACCGAGGCGACCACGCTCGCCGGCGGGACGCCCGGCGTGCTCGCGGTGATCGTCGCGTCGCCACCCTGCTGCTGCGCATCGACCTGACCTGCGAGCACCGTCGCAACCGCTGGCGCGCTGGTCGACCAGGCCACGCTGCCGGTCGCGTCCTGCGTGGAGCCGTCGGTGAACACGGCGCTGGCGTGGAGCTGCACGCGTTGCTGCTGGGACAGCGAGAAGTTGCCGATGGTGAGGAGCAGGTGATCGGCTTCGGGCGGACCGACCGTGGCCTCGATCGTGTCACTGAACGCGTCGACCGTCGCCGAGAAGCTGACGGGACCCTGGACGAGCGCCTTCACGACGCCCGCGGACGTGATCGATGCGGCGGTCCCGGAGACCACCGTGAACGTCGCCCGCGCGGTGAGATCCTCGGTCGCTCCGTCGCTGTACATCCCGATCGCGGCGAGCGGCGTGGTGATGCCGAGCGGCAAGGCCAGCGGATCGGGCGAGATCGCGATCGCCATCAGCGTGTGGGGGCCCGCGTCGGTCAGCTGGGCGCTGTCGGCTGCCAGGCTCCCGTCACCGGCCACGGGATCGGTGATGCCGAGCAGGTTCGCGCATCCCGAGAGGATGATCAGCGCGAGGAGGGGACGCACGGTGGCCGCATCGTAGCAGGGTGATCCCAGCGTGACGAGAAGCTCCGTGGAGGGCGAGGGACATGCCGACGAGCTCCTCGAAACGGAAGG
>JAGSPR010000065.1 GCA_018262455.1 Deltaproteobacteria bacterium
GGGGACAGCCGGCAATGACGAGGCCGACGACGAGGCCGGCGATCACCTTGATTCTTCCCATGACACGCTGCATGTCAGGCTCTAGCGTTGGGGAGTGCATGGTGCAAGCCGATGTTCGTTCGCGGCAACCCCCTGACGAGCGACGTCAGCGTCGCCAGCGCGGCGCGATCAACCGGCGCTTGCCGTCTGCCGCGAGCGTGACGTCGGGAGCATCGAGCTCCTCGCGATCCCACAGCTTGCAGGTGACCTGCTTGTGCTGCTGATCGAGCGCCTCGCAGTAGTTGGTGAACTCGCAGCGCCGGATCTCGGCGCCTCGGCCCTGTCGCATCTTGAGCCACCAGTCGGGGTCCGCGAGGCTCTGGCGGGCCGACGCCACGAGGTCGGCCTCGCCGCGCTCGAGCAGCGCTTCCGCTTGCGCGAACTCGCAGATGCCGCCGGCGGCGACGATCGGCGTCGAGAGACCGGCGCCCCGCACGGTGCTCCGGATCTGCGCGGCGATCGGGATGTTGCGGCCGAACGGGCCGCGCTCGTCGGAGTAGATCGTGGGCATGCACTCGTAGCCGGACTCCCCGGTGTACGGATACGCCGCCCAGCCCACCTTCGGCTGCTTGGCGTCCTCGAACTTGCCGCCCTTGGAGACCGAGAGGAAGTCGAGGCCCGCGCGCGCGAGCTCGACGCCGAACCATGCGGCCTCGGTGACATCGTTGCCATCCTCGACGACGTCGTCCCCGAGGTAGCGACAGCCCACGACGCCGCGGCCCGCGACCCGCGCCTGCACGCGCGCGATCACCTCGAGCGGCAGGCGCACGCGGTTCTCGCGTGAGCCGCCGTAGCCATCGCCGCGCGTGTTCAGCGCCGACAGGAACGAGGCCATCGTGTAGGCGTGCGCGTAGTGGAGCTCGACGCCGTCGAACCCCGCGGCCATCGCGCGCTCCGCGGCATCGGAGAACAGCTGCGGCAACACGGCCGGCAGCTCCTGGATGTGAGGCAGGTGGGTATCGGTGACGCGCTCGCGGTAGCCGTGCTCGAGATCCGAGAGCTCGCGGCGCGACAGCACCTGACGGAGCTCGTCGTCGGATAGCGCGGCGAGCCGGGCACGCAGCTCGTCATCGGAATCGGCGACCCGCTGACCGCGCAGCGCGAACAGCGCCTCGCGATGACGCTCGGTGACCTCGAGGAAGCGCGCGAAGTACTTGTCGCGCGGCGGGCGACGGCGGATCGACAGGAAGTCGATCAGCTGGATGAACACCAGGGTCTCGCCGGCCGAGGCCTCGTGGACGGCGGCCACCAGCTTGGCGAGCCCCTCGACGAACCGGTCGTGGCCGATCCGCAACAGCGGTCCCGACGGAATATCGCGGATACCGGTGGCCTCGACGACGAGCACGCCGGGGCGGCCCTCGGCGAACCGCCGGTACCAGTCGATCGCGTCGGGAGTGACGAAGCCTTCCTCGGTGGCGCGCCACGGCACCATCGCCGGGATCCAGGTCCGGGTGCGGGCGGTGCGGGGCCCGAGCGGGATGGGCTGGAACAGCCTCGCCTGCGACGCGGCCTCAGCCGAAGGCCAGCTCGGCTCCGGAAGCACGTGCTTGATGCGCTCGGGCGGCTGCCACATGGCGGCGATTCGTACCATGTTCCGCCCCCCTCGGCTCGCCGGCCCCCGCAAGGGGGACCCTCGCCGTAGGGTTATTTCGATCCTTGGTTCGCTGCGGACCGAACTTGATCGGATCGGCTCGGGCCCGGGTCTATGCTCACCCGGTGGAGGCTTACGAGAACCACATCGCGCTGGCCACCGCCGTCGCGGTCGGCCTGCTGATCGGCCTCGAGCGCGAGCAGACCAAACCCGAGCGCAAGGGCAGCTCGCTCGCCGGCGTCCGGACGTACCCGATCTTCGCGCTGGTCGGGGGGCTCGCGACGATGCTGGAGCCGGCGTCGATGTGGCTGCCGCTCGTCGCGCTGCTCGGGGTGTTCGCGCTCGTCGCGATCTCGTATGCCGCGGACATCCGCACCACCGACGATCACGGCCTCACCAGCGAGGTCTCGCTGATCGCGACGTACCTGCTCGGCGCCCTCGCGACCAGCAAGGGCGTGATGGAGCCGATGACGGAGCGGCTCCTGCTCGTCGCCGCGATCGGCGTCACGATCACGTTCCTGCTGTCCTCGAAGGTGTGGTTCCACGGCCTCGCGGCGAAGGTCTCGCGGGATGACTTCTACGCCACGGTGAAGTTCTTGATCGTCGCGGTGATCGTGCTGCCGCTGCTGCCCGATCGCGACCTCGGCCCGCTCGACGCGATCAACCCGCGCCACCTCGGCCTGCTGGTCGTCACGATCTCCGGGCTGTCGTTCATCGGCTACGTGGCGATCCACATGCTCGGCCCGCGGCGAGGCCTGCTGCTCGGCGCGGCGCTCGGCGGGCTGGTGTCGTCGACCGCGGTCACGCTGTCGTTCGCCGCGCGCACCAAGCAGGAACCGAAGCTCGCGCCGGTCGCGGCCGGGGCGATCGCGATCGCGTGGACGATCATGCTCGGCCGGGTCGGCGTGCTCGTCGCGCTGGTCAACCCGGCGCTGCTGCGCGTGCTCGCGGCCCCGCTCGGCGCGATGATCGTCGCCTCGCTGCTCGGGCTCCTGCTCACGTTCCGGCGCAACGACCGCCAGGAAACCCCGCTCGAGCTCGAGAACCCGTTCGAGCTCGGCGGTGCGGTCAAGGTCACGCTGATGTTCGGCGCCGTCCTGCTCGCCACCAAGGCCGCCACGTTCTACCTCGGGGACCGCGGGCTCTATCTGACGTCGGGGCTCGGCGGCACGACCGACGTCGACCCCGTGACCCTGTCCTCGGCGCGGCTCGCGAGCGACGCGACCGTCACGGCGGTCGTCGCCACCGTGGCGATCGTGATCGCGATCGCCGCGAACACGATCGTGAAGGTCTGCCTGACGGGCGGCATCGCAGGCCGGGGGCTCGGCAAGCGGGTCGGGCTCGTCGGAGGGCTCGTCATCGCCGCCGGTTTCATCGCGCTCGGTGTCTCGGCGGCATTCGTCTAACCCTGGGGTTGGGTCCCAATTCCTGCGAAGATGGCGCCGTGCCAGACCTCAAGACCGGCGACGCGATGCCCGACACCACCCTCGTCGGAGCCGATGGGCCCGTGGAGCTGCGCGACAAGATCGGCAAGCCACTCGTCGTCTACTTCTATCCCAAGGACGAGACGTACGGCTGCACGATCGAGGCGTGCGCGTTTCGCGACCAGTACGAGGACTTCGTCGCCGCGGGCGCGGAGGTCATCGGCGTGTCCCGCGACGACGCCAGCTCCCACGAGAGCTTCAAGTCCCATCACCGCCTGCCGTTCACGCTGCTCTCGGATCCCGGCGGCAAGGTCGCGGAGGCGTGGGGGATGCGCGGCAAGCTCGGGCTGCCCGGCCGGATCACGTACGTGTTCGACAAGGCAGGGGTCTTGCGACACCGCTTCGACTCGATGATCCGGTTCGGCAAGCACGTCGACGAGGCGCTCGAGGTCGTGAAGCAGCTCTCGCGGTGATCCCTGGTACGTGGTTCGCACGTCCTGGGACGCAGACAATCACCGAGGACAAGCGTCATGGGTATCGAGACCAGGCGTCCGTTTGCCGTGATCACGGGGGCTTCCTCCGGCATCGGTTTCGAGCTCGCCAGACAGTGTATCCAGCATGACTTCGACGCCCTGATCTGCGCCGAGGATGACGGGATCCACGACGCCGCGCAGCACCTCGGTGCGGCGGGCGCGAGGGTCGAGGCCGTGTGTGCCGACCTCGCGACCTACGAGGGCGTCGAAGCGCTGTACCGAGCGATCAACCAGTCGGGGCGGCCAGTGGATGCCTTGTTACTCAACGCCGGGGTCGGCGTGGGCGGGGCGTTCTTGCTGACCGATCTCGAGGAGGAGCTCGCGATGATCGCGCTCAACGTCACCTCGGTCGTGCACCTCGCCAAGCGGGTGATTCCGCGCATGGTGAACCGAAGATCGGGCCGCGTCTTGATCACGAGCTCGATCGCGGCGACGGCGCCCACCCCGTACCTCGCCGTCTATGGCGCAACCCAGGCGTTCGAGCTGTCGTTCACCGAGGCGCTGCGGAACGAGCTGGCGGATACCGGGGTCACCGTCACGGCGTTGCAACCGGGCGCCACCGATACGGAGTTCTTTGCGCGCGCGCACCTGGAGGGCACCAAGATCGCGCAGGGTCGCAAGGACGATCCAGAGGAGGTCGCGAAGCAAGGCTTCGAGGCGATGATGGAAGGCAAGGACAAGGTCATTGCCGCCTCGTTCCGGAGCAAGCTCGGGGGCTTCGCCAACGAGCTCAAGAAACACTAGCTCCGCGCGCCGGCGACCTACCGTGCGCGGAGGTCACGCCTTGAGCGCCGCGACGACCTTCTCGACCGCGTCCTTGGCGTCGCCGAACAGCATGCGAGTGACCGGCTTGTAGAACAGCGGGTTGTCGATGCCGGCGTAGCCCGCGGCGCGGCTGCGCTTGTTGACGATCACGAGCTTGGCCTTCCAGACCTGGAGCACCGGCATCCCGGCGATCGGCGAGGTCGGATCGTCCTCGGCCGCGGGGTTCACGATGTCGTTCGCACCGATCACCATCGCGACGTCGGTCTCCGGGAAGTCGGCGTTGATCTCGTCCATCTCGAGGACGATGTCGTAGGGCACGTTGGCCTCGGCGAGCAGGACGTTCATGTGCCCGGGCAACCGGCCGGCGACCGGGTGGATCGCGAACCGGACCTTGACGCCACGCGCGCGCAGCACCTCGGTGAGCTCGCGGACCGCGTGCTGCGCCCGCCCGACGGCCATGCCGTAGCCCGGGACGATCACGACGGACTTCGCTTCCTTGAGGCGCTCGGCGAGCGTCACGGGATCGATGTCCTGCACGTCACCCGCGGGCGCCGCCGGCTTGCCGGCCGACTTGGGCGGCGCCGCGCCGAACCCGCCGAAGATCACATTCCAGATCGAGCGGTTCATCGCCTTGCACATGATGTACGAGAGGATCGCGCCACTCGAACCGACGAGCGCGCCGGTGATGATCAGCAGATCGTTGTCGAGCATGAACCCGGCCGCCGCGGCGGTCCAACCCGAGTAGCTGTTGAGCATCGACACCACGACCGGCATGTCGGCGCCGCCGATCCCCGCCACCAGGTGGACCCCGAGCACACACGCGATCGCGGTGCCGATCTCGAGCCCGACCTGGTTGCCGTCGCGGACATAGACGTACGCGCAGACGATCGAGCCGATGAGCATGGCCAGGTTCAGCACGTGACGCGCGGGCAGCAGCAGCGGCTTGCCGCTGACCGAGCCACGCAGCTTGAGGAACGCGAGGATCGATCCGGTGAGCGTGATCGCCCCGATCCAGACGTCGATGAAGATCTCGATCCGCTCGGAGAGCGGCGGCAGCTGGTGAAGATCGAGCGAGTAGCCCACGAGCACGGCGGCGAGGCCGACGAAGCTGTGCAGCAGCGCCACCAGCTCGGGCATCTGGGTCATGCCGACGCGGGCGGCGAGCAGGGCCCCGAGGATCGCGCCGCCGCCGATCGCGGCGAACACGAGCGGGTGGAACTTGCCGACCGGATAGGACGCGCCGTCCTCGGCGAACACGAGCAGGTCTGGGTTGCTCGCGAGCGTGGCCGCGATCGCGATCGCCATCCCGATGATGCCGTAGAGGTTGCCGCGTCGCGCGGTCTGCTGGCTCGAGAGCCCACGCAGGCTGAGGATGAACATCACGCCCGCCACGAGATAGGCGCTGTTGATCAGGGCTTCGGAAGTATGGAACTCGAAGCTCATGGTTACTTCCTGAACATGGCGAGCATGCGGCGGGTCACCAGGAACCCGCCGGCGATGTTGATGGTCGCGAAGAACGTCGCGACGATCGCGACGATCAACCCGTTGGGGAGCCCACCGCCGCCACCGCGCGCGTTGAGCAGGCCGCCGACCACGATGATGCCGCTGATCGCGTTGGTGACGCTCATCAGCGGGGTGTGGAGCGCCGGCGTGACGTTCCAGACCACCTGGAAGCCGACGAAGATCGCCATCACGAACACCGTCAGATGCTGGAGCAACTTGTAGGTCTGGATGTCGTGCGTGCTGTCACTCATCTGGTAGCGCACGAGCAGAAAGCCGATCGCGGCGAGGATGCCGAACGCCGACATCATCACGCCCAGCGTGCGCGAGGGCGGCTTGGGGTTCGGACCGCCGTGACCCTGAAACAGCTTCGGAGGGGGCGCCGAAGCCGCCGGTGGCGCGACCACGGCCGGCTTGGCCTCCTTGGCCTCCTTGGGCGCCGGCTTCGCAATCGGGGGGGCCGGCCACCGCTGCTCGCCGTGCTCGAGCACGAGTGCGGGGCGAACGGCGTCGTTCTCGAGATCGACCTTGAAGCCGGCCGCGCCGCCCATCTCGTCGAGGAAGTGCAGGAGGTTCGTGCCGTAGAGATCGCTGGCGACGTGCGCCATCCGGCTCGCGAGATCGGTGTAGCCGACGATGGTGACGCCGGCGTGCTCGATCACCTCGCCGGGCTTGGTGAGCTCGCAGTTGCCACCCTTCTCGGCCGCGAGGTCGACGATCACCGAGCCGGGCTTCATCAGCTCGACCATGTCGGCGAGCCACAGCTTGGGCGCGGGCTTGCCCGGGATCAGCGCCGTCGTGATGACGATGTCGACCTCCTTGGCCTGGGCGCGGAACAGCGCGAACTCGGCGTCGATGAACTCCTTGCTCATCTCCTTCGCGTAGCCGCCCTGCCCCTCGCCGGACTCCTTGATCGTCACGGTCAGGAACTCGCCACCGAGCGACTTCACCTGATCCTCGACCGCCGGCCGGACATCGAATGCCCGGACGATCGCGCCGAGCCCCTTGGCGGCGCCGAGCGCTGCCAGGCCGGCGACGCCGCCGCCGATGATCAGCACCTTCGCTGGCGGGACCTTGCCGGCCGCGGTGAACTGCCCGGTGAAGAAGCTCCCGAACCGGTTGGCCGCCTCGATCACCGCGCGGTAACCGGCGATGTTCGCCATCGACGACAGCGCGTCCATCTTCTGGGCGCGGCTGATCCGTGGCACCTGATCCATCGCGAGCACGGTCAGCTGCTTGGTCGCGAGCTTGGCGACGAGCTCGGCGTGCTCGGACGGCTGGATGTACGAGACAAGCGTCGCGCCGTCGCGCATCTGATCGGCCTCGCAGGTCCCGTCCGGCTCGAGCACCGGTGGTCGCAGCTTGACGACCACGTCGGCCTGCCACGCGGTCTTGCGATCGACGAGCGTGGCGCCGGCGGCTTCGTAGTGCGCGTCGAGGTAGCTGGCGCGCACCCCGGCGCCGCGTTCGATCGCGACCTCCCAGCCCCCCTTCACCCACTTCGCGACCACTTGCGGCGAGGCGGCGACCCGGCGCTCGTCCGGCCGCGTCTCCGTGACAATGCCCAACTTCGTTACTGTCATGATCGGGAGCGCAAACCATGCCAAACCGCGGCGATCGGCGAAAGGGCTCGCGCCCTTCAATTCGCCGCGCAAACCACAGCGATTTCGCAGGGCTCCACCAGGACGCTCTACACTCTCACCACTCTCGCGAGATCCGAGACCGGCCCCACAGGTCGCCGAACCGCCGTCACGCGGGCAAATCGGGGTCGATCTCGTTGAGAGTGGTGAGAGTGTAGAGCGTCCTCTTGCGAATGACGTCCGAAACGCAATACGAGGAGGCAGGCGGCCGCCTGGTCCGGATCGTCGACCGCAGCGGCCACGCCTGGGCCGCTCTCGACTGGCGCGGCGACCAGCTCGAGCGGCTCGTCGTGCCTGGCGCGGTCGTGGAGGGCACGCTGCGGGACGATCCGCTGCTCGGTCGCGTCCACGCGATCGGGGCCACCACGATGTCGGCGATCGACTGGGCCCGGCCGACGGAGATCCCGGCGATCGCGGCGCCCGCCCAGCTCGCCGGCGGCGCGGGCGGCGCGATCTTGAACGTGATCGCGACGCTCGCGGTGCGTGCGGGCGTGCCGGCGTTGCGCTATGCCGGTCCGTATCCGACGCGCGCGCTGTGGCGATCGCTCGCCCGCTCGTTTCGCACCACCGCGACCGAGGAGGCGTTCACCGGCGACGCCGCCGGCCGGATGGCCCGGCTCGCCCGCGATCCGATCGCGATCGACTTCGTCCCGGCACCGCACGACCGGCTCGTGGTGGCGCGTGGCCATGTCGAGCTGCGCGACGGGATCGAGCGCGCCGTGCTCGACGGGATCGCCTACGAGCGCGCGCCTGCATCGGGTTGTCCTGCGCGACTCGTCGAGGATCGCGCCGAGATCTGGTTCGGTGACGCGGCCTACGCGCGGGTCGCCAGGTTCGCCAGCGATGGCTCGCTGGTCGATGGCCCACACGCGATCCCGGCGTGCGACAGCGACGTGATCGGCAAGCCGTTTCCACCCGCGCTGGTCGCCGCGCTCGCGATGCTCGTCGCGGAAGCGGTCCCCGCGCTGCTCGCCGCGGATGCCCGCGGCTGGCTCGCCGCACGGCCGATCGCATGGGCCGACCTCGGTCCACGGGCCGCTGCGGTCGGGCCCGACGGGATCCGCGTCCACGCCGCGCTGTGGCAGCGGATCGGCCCGCTTGGACTTGGCCGGCTCGCGCTCGCGCTCGCCGAAGCGCTCGCTCCCGTCGTGACGACGGCGGTCGTCGCCGAGGTCATGGGGCAGGCGCAGGCTCGCCGGTCGTGAAGCCGCCGGTCGCCGCGAACGCGTCCTGGTCGAGCTCGAGCGTCCAGCGGCCACGCCGCGTCGGTTCGTCGAGCGCGGTGTGCAGGAGCTCGAGGTAGTCCTCGCGTGACACCTCGTACGCCCCGAACCGATCGAGGTGCTCGGTGTGGACCTGGCAATCGATCAGCCCGATGTTCCAGGCGTCGAGCTGACGCACCGATGCGACGAACGCCACCTTCGACGCATCCGGCGCGCGCGCGAACATCGACTCGCCGAAGAACGCCGCGCCGAGCGAGACGCCATACAACCCGCCAACGAGCTGGTCGCCCGCCCAGGCCTCGATCGAGTGCGCGAACCCGAGCTCGTGGAGCTGGCGGTAGGCGTCGACCATCTCGGGAATCAGCCACGTCCCGGCCTGCCCGGGCCGGGGGACCGACGCACAGCCCTGGACCACCTGGTTGAACGCCGTGTCCATCGTGAGGCGATACGGCGCCCGACGGATCGTCTTGCGGAGGCTGCGCTGGACGATCAGATCCCGCGTGGTCATCACCATCCGCGGATCCGGTGAGTGCCACAAGATCGGCAGGTTCTCGGCGTACCAGGGAAAGATCCCCTTCGAGTACGCGAGCAACAGGCGCTCGGGACGCAGGTCGCCGCCGAGCGCAAGCAATCCATCCTTGGCAAGGTGGACCGGCGGAAACACGAGTCGATCATCGAGCCGGAACACCGGCATCCTCATAGTGTAGCGCGCACGGGCGCAGCGCGTCGCCACGCGCGCCCCTCGCAATGACCGTGCCCGCTTGGGTCGACGATTCTGGGATCGCTGGGCGTTGCCCGGTTCTCGCCCTCGTGGTTCATTGCCCGCTCCGCAACGGTGCGGCACTCCACGGCATCCCAACCAAGGCGTTCATGAGCCAGCAGTCATGGTTCGGCAGATATCTCCGGTCGTCGATCGGAGCCAAGCACGTCATGGCCGTCACGGGCCTGATGCTCCTGCTGTTCGCGGTGGTCCACATGGTTGGACACCTGCAGATGTTCGGCGGGCAGGACACCTACAACACCTACGCGCACTTCTTGCAGAGCCTGTGGGAAGTGAAGTGGCCGGTGCGGGTGGGCCTGCTCGCGCTGCTGCTCATCCACATGGTCGTCGCGATCGGGCTCGTCGCGAAGAACCGCGCCGCCCGCCCGATCAGCTACGCGATGTACAAGCCCGTCCGGTCGTCGGGCGTGGGCCGCGCGATGGCATGGACCGGCCTCGCCCTGTTCGCGTTCCTCGCGTTCCACATCCTGCACTTCACCATCGGCACGGTGCAGCCCGGCTCGTTCCACACGCTGGATCCGAAGGGCCGGTACGATGCCTACACGATGTTCGTCCGCGGGTTCCAGAACCCCGGGATCTATGGCGTGTACTTCGCCGGCATGGCGCTGCTCGCGATGCACCTCGGGCACGGCGCGGCGAGCTGGCTGCAATCGCTCGGCTGGCGCCATCCGAAGTATGCGATCGACAAGATCGGCACGCCGGTCGCCGTGTTCCTGTTCCTCGGCTACATGACGCCACCCACCGCGGTGCTGCTCGGGATGATCAAGTAATGTCCCTCAACCTCGACTCGCACGTCCCCGACGGCCCGATCGAACAGAAGTGGTCGAAGGCGAAGTTCGATCTCAAGCTCGTCAACCCGGCCAACAAGCGCAAGTACAAGGTGATCGTGGTCGGCTCGGGCCTCGCCGGCGGGGCCGCCGCTTCGACGCTCGCCGAGCTCGGCTACGACGTCGCCTGCTTCTGCTTCCAGGACTCACCGCGCCGCGCGCACTCGATCGCCGCGCAGGGCGGCATCAACGCGGCGAAGAACTACCAGAACGACGGCGACTCGATCCACCGGCTGTTCTACGACACCGTCAAGGGCGGCGACTTCCGCGCGCGCGAGGCCAACGTGCACCGGCTCGCCGAGGTGTCGGTCGACATCATCGATCAATGCGCCGCGATGGGCGTGCCGTTCGCGCGCGAGTACGGCGGCACCCTCGCCAACCGCAGCTTCGGCGGCGCGCAGGTCTCGCGCACGTTCTACGCCCGCGGTCAGACCGGCCAGCAGCTGCTGCTCGGGGTCTACTCGGCGCTGTCGCGGCAGATCGGCGTCGGCAAGGTCAAGATGTTCCCGCGGACCGAGATGCTCGACGTCGTGGTCGAGAACGGGCGCGCGGTCGGCATCGTGGTCCGCGACCTCATCACCGGCACGATCGAGTCGCACGCCGCACACGCGGTCGTCCTCGCGACCGGCGGCTACGGCAACGTGTTCTACCTGTCGACGAACGCGAAGGGCTGCAACGTCACCGCGACGTACCGCGCCCACAAGCGCGGCGCCGGGTTCGCGAACCCGTGCTTCACCCAGATCCACCCGACGTGCATCCCGGTCTCCGGCGACTTTCAGTCGAAGCTGACGCTGATGTCGGAGTCGCTGCGCAACGACGGCCGCGTCTGGGTCCCGAAGAACGTCGAAGACATCGCCAAGCACCCCGACCAGATCTCCGAGGAGAACCGCGACTACTACCTCGAGCGCAAGTACCCGAGCTACGGCAACCTGTCGCCGCGAGACATCGCGAGCCGCGCCGCGAAGGAGGTCTGCGATCAAGGCCGCGGCGTCGGGCCGGGCGGCCGCGGCGTCTACCTGGACTTCCGCGACGCGATCAAGCGCGACACCGAGCAGAAGGTTCGCGACAAGTACGGAAACCTGTTCGACATGTACGAGCGGATCACCGGCGAGAACCCGTACCGGGTGCCGATGCGGATCTACCCGGCGGTCCACTACGCGATGGGTGGGCTGTGGGTCGACTACAACCTGCAGACCACGATCCCCGGGCTGTTCTGCCTCGGCGAGGCGAACTTCTCGGATCACGGCGCGAACCGGCTCGGCGCCAGCGCGCTGATGCAGGGCCTCGCCGATGGCTACTTCATCATCCCGTACACGCTCGGCAACTACCTCGCTGGCGTCCCGGCGAAGGATCTCGCGAGCACGACCTCCGCCGCGTTCAGCTCGGTCGAGACCGAGGTGCGTGGCCGGCTCGATCGCCTGATCGGGATCAAGGGCAAGCGCTCGGTCGACTCGTTCCACAAGGAGCTCGGCAACCTGATGTGGGAAGACTGCGGCATGGCGCGCAGCAAGCAGTCGCTGGAGAACGCGCTCGTCAAGATCCCCGAGCTCCGCGAGCAGTTCTGGCGAGACGTCACCATCATCGGCGAGCGTGACTCGTTCAACCAGTCGCTCGAGAAGGCCGGGCGCGTCGCCGACTTCTTCGACTTCGCCGAGTTGCTGTGCAAGGACGCGCTGGTCCGCGAGGAGAGCTGCGGCGGGCACTTCCGGGTCGAGCACCAGGCCGAGGGCGAGGCCAAGCGCGACGACGACAAGTTCTGCCACGCGGCGGTCTGGGAGTATGCGGGAGAGGGCCAGCCCGCGGTTCGTAACGTCGAGCCACTCGTGTTCGAGAACGTCAAGCTCGCCACGCGGAGTTACAAGTAGTGTCTACCACCGAGCGCAAGCTGTCGTTGACGTTGCATATCTGGCGTCAGCGGGACGGCAAGTCCACCGGCAAGATGGTCGCGTACAAGGTGAGGAACGTGTCGGAGCACGCCTCGTTCCTCGAGATGCTCGACATCCTCAACGAGCAGCTGATCGCGAAGGGCGAGGAGCCGGTCGCGTTCGATCACGATTGCCGCGAGGGGATCTGCGGCATGTGCTCGCTGATGATCAACGGCCGGCCCCACGGCGGGCAGAAGGCCACCACCGTGTGCCAGCTGCACATGCGGCGGTTCAAGGACGGCGACGAGATCTGGATCGAGCCGTGGCGCGCGCACGCGTTCCCGGTGATCAAGGATCTCTGCGTCGATCGCACCGCGTTCGATCGCGTCATCGCCTCCGGCGGCTTCGTCACCGCGAACGCCGGATCGGCTCCGGACGCCAACGACCTGCTGGTCTCCAAGGAATCGGCGGAGCGCGCGATGGACGCGGCCGCGTGCATCGGCTGTGGTGCGTGCGTGGCGGCCTGTCCGAACGGCTCGGCGATGCTGTTCGTCGCCGCCAAGCTGTCCCAGCTCCATCAGCTGCCGCAGGGCCAGCCCGAGCGGCTGCACCGGACCGAGGCGATGGTCAGCGCGATGGATGCCGCGGGGTTCGGCAACTGCTCCAACCACTACGAGTGCGAGGCCGCGTGTCCGAAGGACATCTCGCGCGACGTGATGGCCGAGCTCAACCGTGGCTATGCGAAGTCGACGTTCGTGCACCGCGGGCGCAGCGCCAAGAGCGACGGCGCGGGCTAGGCGCGCACGATCATTTGATGATCACGAGCTCGACCGAGCCTTCACGACGCTCGAGGTGGACGCCGACATCGCGACCGCGCTGATCGAGGACGACGTCGACGGAGGCCGCGCCGACGCGCAGGTTGCGCAGGCTGACGCGATCGACGCCGCTGGGGAGGAGCGGATGATCGAGCTGGATGCGCGAGCCGACCGCGTCGATGTCGAGCCCGAGGCAGGCCTGGAGCGCGAGGAACACCGAGCCCGCCGCCCAGGCTTGCGGCACGCACGCGACGGGATAATGGGTCGGCCCCTCGTCGGAGCGTTGCCGGAACCCGCAGAACAGCTCCGGCATCTGGCGCAGATCGAAGTGCACGCTCGCCGCGAACAGGCCCGAGAGGATGCGGCCACAGGCCTGCTTGTGGCCGTAGCGTGCCATCCCCATGGCGATGATGGCGTTGTCGTGCGGCCACACCGATCCGTTGTGATACGAGATCGGGTTGTAACGCTGCTCGCCGGCATCGAGCGTGCGGATGCCCCAGCCGGAGAACGAGCAGTCGTCGAGCAGGGTCTCGACGACGCGCCGGGCATGCACCGGGCTGGAGATCCCCGCGAACAGGCAGTGGCCGGCGTTGGAGGACCGGACGCGGCACGGGCGCTTGTCGCCGTCGAGCGCGAGCGCGTACGTCCCGAGATCGTCGCACCAGAACGTCTGCTCGAACTGGTCCCGCAGGGTGTCGGCCTGGTGATCGAGCAGCTGGGCATGATCGCGTTCGCCGAGGACGCGCGCGAGCTCGGCTGCGCTCCGCCTCGCCGCGTAGACGTAGGCCTGGACCTCGCACAGCGCGACCGGCCCCCTGGCCAGCTCGCCATCCTGATGCGAGATCGAATCGACCGAGTCCTTCCAGCCCTGCGAGCTCAGCCCGGTCGGCGAACGCCGCGAGTACTCGATGAAGCCATCCCCATCGAGATCGCCGTGACGGTCGATCCAGGACAGCGCCCGCTCCACGTTGGGCCAGATCGCCTCCACCAGCTCGAGATCCCCGGTCCGCCGCCAGTAGGCGCCGGCCAGCATGACGAACAGCGGCGTCGCATCGATCGATCCGTAGTACCGCCCGAACGGCACCTCGCGCAGCGCCGGCATCTCGCCGCGCCGGACCTCGTGGATGATCTTGCCCGGCTCGGCATCGTTCTCGGGATCGAACGCGGTCGCCTGGGTGGCGGCGAGGAACGTGAGCACGCCGCGCGCGACCTGCTGATCCAGCCACAGCGTCTCGAAGGCCGTGATGATGCCGTCGCGACCGAACGGCGTGGAGAACCAGGGCACGCCGGCATAGGGATAGGGCCCATTCGCGGTCTCGGTGATCATCATCTGCAGATCGGAGCTGGAGCGATCGATCCACTCGTCGAACCTCGGGTTGGACGTGTGCACGGATCCGCAGTGCGAGCCCCGTGCGGTGAGCAGATCCACGGATCGCTCGTGGGCGGTATCGAAGTCGAGCACCGGACCGGCGAGGCCGTCGACTTCGTAGCTGGCGCGAAGCTCGAGCTCGGTCTCGCCGTGCGCATCGAGCCGGATCCGGTACGACGCACGGCTCGCGGTCAGCACGTCTGGCCTCGAGGCGAAGGCGATCGTGGTCGCCCGCACGACGTGATCGAGTCCCTCGTATCCGAGCCTGACCTGGGCCGGGAACACCATCGGCGCAAGATCGCGGCCTCGTCGGATCCGATGGATGCCGCGCACCTCGAAGATGTCGGCGTAGTCGGCGCCGAACAGGAACGACAGCTCGAGGTCCACCGGATGACGGACGTAGCTCTGCAACCGGACCCGGCCGTACCAGGCCCGATCCCACAGCAGGCTGCTCGCGAAGATGTGGACACTGTCGCGGACCAGCGGACCGGAACGCCCGTCCGGAAGATCCGGGTTCGCCAGATCGACGATCAGCACGTTGTCGCGGCGGACCGTCGATCCGAGCAGGAGCGGATAGCGCCGCTCGACCGCGATCTCGAAGTTGCTGAGGAACCGCGTGCCCTCGTGGTAGATCCCGAGCTCCTTGCCTGACGCGTGACGGATCATGCCTGCGTGATCGAACACGCCGAAGGTGTCGCCATCCTTGACGACGCGGGTGCGGTCATCCGCGCGCGACGTGGTGGCGAGGATCGAGTAGTCCTGCAGGGCCAGCGGGCTCTCTTCCTTCATGGGTTTGCTCCAGCTGTCGGCGGTAGATATCCAGGTAGTCGAGGGCCATCCGCGTCGAGGTGAAGCGGGTCTCGAAGCGCTCGCGGCAGCGGGCCCGCGACAGCTCGGGGAGCCGCTCGATCGCGCGGACCGCCTCGTCGGCGTCCTCGCAGATGAACCCCGAGATCCCGTCGTCGATCACCTCGGGCACCGATCCGCGGCGAAACGCGATGACCGGCGTCCCGCACGCGAGTGCCTCGATCATCACCATCCCGAACGGCTCGGGCCAGTCGATCGGAAACAGCAAGGCGGATGCATCCCCGAGGAAGGCCTGCTTGTCGGTCTCCCCGATCTCGCCGACGAGCTCGACGTGGCCCTGGCACACGAGCGGCGCGAGGTGACGATTGTAGTAGTCGCGGTCCGCCCGATCGAGCTTCGCCGCGATCCGCAACGGCAGCCCGGCGCGCCGCGCGATCTCGATCGCGAGATCCGGACGTTTCTCGGGGGAGAACCGCCCGAGGAACGCGAGATACCCGCCCTGTCCGGTTCCGAGCCGGTAGAGGTCGCGCGGGAGTCCGTGCTGCACCGTGCCCTGCCACGCGGCCCCCGCCAGGGGGGCACGCTGGGCGTCCGAGATCGAGACGACGGGCATGTCGCCGAACACCTCGTACAGACGGTCGAGCTCGGGCAGGTCGAGGCGGCCATGCAGCGTCGTGACGTGCGTCAGGCCCTCGCGACGCATCACCGGGAAGTGCAGGTAGTCGATGTGAAAATGAATGAGGTCGAAGTTGCGAGCTCCGCGGACCACCTCCTCCACCATGACCAGGTGGTGCGCCGCGGCATCGTGGCATCCCGACAGCCTCAGCGCGTGAGCGCACGGCGCCACGAGGCGCGCGGTCGTCTCCGAGTCCCCACTCGCGAACAGCGTCACGTCGTGCCCCTGCCGCACCAGCTCCTCGGTCAGATACGACACGACCCGCTCCGTGCCGCCGTACATCCGCGGGGGGACGCTCTCGATGAGCGGAGCGACCTGCGCGATCCGAAGTCTTCGTGCCGTACGAGACCTCCCGAACCCGTCTACGAGACCCATGAAGGATCTCGGTTACAACCGCCGTACCAAGGGATCAATCGACGCGAGCGATGGCACCGGGACCGGCGACGTGATCGACGGCGTCGAGCAAGAGCTGCAGCGTGTCGGTGGCGCGCAGTCCGGCGCGCGTTCCGACCCCGTCGGCCACCCAGTAGATCCGGCGGTCCCACGGATAGCGCGGGGATCGTGCGATGACGGCGATCTTCGTCGCTCCCGACTTCCGGGCATCGCTGATCACCCCCTTGACCTGCGCGAGCGTGAGCTCGGGCCGCAGGTGGAGCGCGATCGCCGGCTGATCGTTGCGGAGATCTTTGAGCGCCTCGACGCGCCGGTTCGCGCTGTAGCGCTGACCGCTGATCACGACCTGGCCGATCTCGTTGATCTCTGCTTCGGGCAGGCCCGGATCGGCCTCCGACGCCTTGCCGGCGGTCGGCCAGTTGTCGGGATCGGCCTGGCGCTCGACGTCGTGGATCGATCCGGCCGCCAGCAGGTCGAGGGCCTCCCACTGGCGCACGGACTCATGCCAGCCCGGCTCGGTCGCGCACATCCTGCAGGCACCGACCGCGTTGCGGGTACGCTCGGTCGCGCGACGGATCGCCAGCGCGGCGATCACCGCACCCTGGTGCTCCGGGACGATCCGCTGGCACTGGTGCGCGAGCGGTCCGTCGCACAGCCTGAGCATGAAGGTGCGCGTGTCCTCGCCGGGCTTGGGGTAGAGCTCGAGCGACTTCTCGGGACGCTTGCGGGCGATCTCATCGGCCGCGATCTCGGGGGCCAGCAGCGTCGGCCACACGGTCAGCGCGAGCGCGTCGATCTGCTCGGACATCGGCTTGCCGCTCATCGCCTGGACCGGTCCGAGCGCGAACACGACGAGCCTGAGCTCGGCCTCCTCCCCCACGGCTCGGTCCATCCCGGGTCGCAGCACGAGCATGGTGGTCGCGAGCTCGCCGTAGGCCTTGGGGGTGCGGCCTTGCGCGACGAACTTGTCGACCGCGTGCTGCAGCGCCGCGTGGTTGTAGTCGCTCGAGTTGTCGCCTCGGCTGACCTCGATCGGCGCCTTGTTGCACGCCGCAACCGCCAGCACGAGGAGGAGGGACTGTCGCCACATGAGGTGTACGCGTGGAGTTAGCAAGCCAGAGGCCGAGACCCAACCCGACCAGATGGCTAGTACCGGCTAGTTCACGCTATCGCACGATCGACGCAGGCCACCAGCCTTGATCGATCCACACCGGGTCCCAGTGCAACCATGCGGCCCTGCGCGATCGCCACGGTTCCATCGGCCTCGGGAGGCGCCACCGGAGGCGTGACCAGCGGCTCGCTGGACACCCGCAGCCCCACCCGGTGCACCGCCATCCAGGTGGCCGTCGTCTGCCCCACCCGCCCATCGAACGCCCGGACGATCCCTTTGACTCTCACATAGTTGGCCGGCAATTCGCCCAGCTGATCCTCGAGCTCCTCGAGATCGACCACCTCGGGCACCGGGACCCACACGCTGTCGATTCCATGAGCAGTTCGATCGAGCGAGTTGTCGAGATGCCGACAGGGCTCGCCTGGTGCGTGGTCATGTCCGACATGTGCGGCCGGCTCCGGTGGTGCACCGGCTCGGTCGATCGGTGGGTCGGCCAGGACCTGCTCCAGCCACGCGGCGTGGTCGTCGGTGTCCCCGATTCGCACCATCGCCCGCGACGCCAGTGTCCCGATCTGGGACTCCGTGGCCGAGGTCTCGGCCGCACCCGCGAGCTCGGACTTGGTGACGAGCACGACATCGGCATAAGCGACCTGCGCGTCCACCGCGCCCGATAACGCGCGTGCGCCGCGAAAGGTCGTGGCGTCCACGAGGGTGACCACCGCGGCGAGCCGGACGCGCTCGCTCACCGGCTTACGCGCAACCGCCCACGCGATCGGCAGCGGCTCGGCAACCCCGGTGGTCTCGAGGACGATCGCGTCGAGCTCGGGGTTCGCATCGACCAGTTCGAGCAACGTGCGATCGAGGTCGTCGCCGAGCACGCAGCACACGCAGCCGCCCGGCAGGTTGATCTGCCGCGTCTCGCCACCAGTGAGCAGCGCTCCGTCGATGTCGACCGCCCCGAGCTCGTTGACGATGACGCCGAGCTTGCCCGGTGGCGTGCCGGGTAGGCCCGCCCGGCGGGCGCGCCGCGCGAGCAGCCGGTTGACGAGCGTGGTCTTCCCGCTACCGAGGAAGCCCGTCAGGATGACGAGGGGGACGCGCACGTGACGAGCATAGTCCCTGCGCGAGCTTCAGGCAGGCTTCTCGACCACCACGACCCGCCGCTTGCCCGCCGCGGTGAGCGGGATGTCGTCGACGATCTCGATCGCGAACGGGGCCCCGGGCAGGTAGCGCGCCGCGTGGTCGTGGATCATCCGCAGCTCACGGGCAGGAACTCCGCTGGCCTCGAACGGGACGATCCTGAACACGACGCTGCGGTCGGCCCGCTGCGTGATCTGGAAGTTCCGCGCGACGTGCCCGATCAGCCCGAACAGGATGTTGAAGACGAGGCCGCCGACCGGTCGCCCGTGGCCGTCGTACAGCGTGTCGGTGACCCGCCCCTCGATCGTGCTGATCTTCGATAACCCGCGGCCACACGGGCATGGCTCGCTGGAGAGCACCGTCGCGAGATCTCCATTGAGGTAACGGATCATGGGAGACGCCAGGTTATGCAGATCGGTGATCGCGATCTCGCCGACCTCACCGGGGCGAGCCACGCGCTGGCTGCCGTCGGGCTGGCGGACGATCACCTCGACGATCAGATTCTCCATCGACGTGTGCAGCCCATCGTGGGCCTCGCACTCGGAGCCGATCAGCATCACCTCGCGGCAGCCGTAGGTGTCGAAGGCAGGGCCGAAGGCACGCTCGATGACCTCGCGGTCGTGAGGGAGCAAGGCCTCGGCACCGGTGATCACCGGGAGCGGGTCCCAGGTGCGCAGCCCGCGATCGATCACGTGGCGGGCGAGCGCCGCCGCGCCGCTCGGGTACGCGAGCATCACGTGGGGCTCGTACCGCCGCAGCGTGGCGACCGCATCGCCCAGCGCCTCGTCGCCGCGCGGCGTGCAGTCGACATAGAGGTCGCGCTTGATGAGGCGGTCGACCGCGACCTTCTGGCGCTTCCACCAGCTGGTGGTGCTCGTCGGGCCCACGCCCCAGTAATGGAGCGCGCGCATGCCGATGTGGTAGCCCGCCCAGCCGTAGCCACGCCACCGGATCGCGTCGCGCCAGTGACGAGACTCGGCGTTGTAGCTGACCTTGACCGGCTGGCCCGAGCTGCCGCTGGTGGTCTTGGTGATCACCGCGGACGGCGGAGCAGACGCCATCCGGGTCTCGAACGACGGACCAGCCGGCGAAGCAGCCCGCCTTGCAGCTCGCGCAGCTGGCCCGCCGACCAGCGTTCGGTCTCCCGCAGGTAGCGCAGCAGCGGCACCGTCGGACGACCACGCGCGGCTTCGAAGGCGGGAAACAGCGCCCGCGCGAGCAGTGGCCCGTACAGATCCACCGGATCAAGCTAGCACGCTCAAGCGCCCGGTTTCTCGACGACGACCACATTGCGCTTGCCCCCGGTGGCGAGCGGAATGTCGTCCACGTACTCGATCGCGAAGGGAGCCCGTGGCAGGTACTTCGCGGCGAACTCGCGGATCGCGGTGGTCGCCGCGTCCGGCAACGCCTTGGTCCCGTTAGGAACCACCTTCATGATCACGCTGCCATCGAGCCGCTGGACGACCTGGAACTGGCGGGCGACGTGTTCGAGCACGCCGAACAGGATGTTGAACACGAGGCCCCCCACCGGGTTGCCCCAGCCATCGCGTAGCGTCTCGGTGACCCGACCCTCGATCGGTCCGATCTTCTGCAGGCCACGCCCGCACGCGCAGGGAGCCTCCGCGTGCGCCACCGCGAGATCCCCGGTGAGGTACCGGATCATGGGGCACGCCAGGTTGTGGAGGTCGGTGATCGCCACCTCGCCCGACTCGCCGGGCCGCGCGGCCCGGATCGTCCCATCGGCCTGCCGGACCAGGACCTCGATGATCATCGTCTCCATCGAGGTGTGCAGGCCATCGTGCGCCTCGCACTCGGTGCCGATCAGCATCATCTCGCGACAGCCATAGCTCTCGAATGCCGGACCGAACGCCTCCTCGATCACCGCGCGATCGTGCGGCCACAGCCGCTCGGCGCCGACGATCACGGGGAACGCCGCCCAGGTCCGCAGCTGGTTCGCGGTCACGAACCGGGCGAGCGCCGCTGCGCCAGCCGCGTACGAGACCATCACGTGAGGGTCGAACTTGCGGAGCTGCCGGACCGCCTCGGCCAGCGCCTCGTCGGAGCGTGGGGTGCAGTCGATGTAGCGATCGCGCTTGAGCTTGCGATCGATCTCGATCTTCCGTCGCTTGATCCAGCTGCCGGCCGGCGGACCGAAGCCCCAGTAGTGACACGCGCGCATCCCGATGCGGTATCCGGCCCAGCCGTAGCCTCGCCATCGGGTGGCATCGCGCCAGTGCCGCGACTCCGCGTTGTACTTGACGACGACCGGTTGCCCGGTCGTGCCACTGGTCGTCTTCTTGATGACCCATTTCGGAGGCGCAGCCGCGGTGCGCGCATCGAGCGTCAGGCGCACCACGTCGCGATCAAGCACGGGCAATTGCTCGAGATCGGCGACTGAATGGAAGTCCTCCGGCACGAGCCCGCGGTCGTCGAGCACCTCGCGATAGTGCGAGGTATGGAGGTACGCGTGGCGGATCAGTCGACGGAGAAACCCGCCTTGAAGCTCGCGAAGCTGTCCGGTCGACCAGCGCTCGGTGTGCCCCAGATACCGCTGCAGCGGGATCGTGGGGCGACCGCGCACAGCCTCGAACGCCGGAAACAAGGCCCTGGCGAGAATGGGTCCGTAGAGGTTCAGCACGACTTGGATCAGCTACGATGCACCTCGCGTGCTAGCGCGACTCCGCAAGAAGAACCTTCATACGTGGCTGCCTGATTACGCGCGCCATCTGGTTTCCCGCGCGCGGCAGGCCCGATCGAGCGGACCGAAGCACATTCTGTTCGCGCTCTGTGATCATTACGAACCGCTGTGGGCGGGTGCGCCCGATCGTGTCGGATTCGCCCGCGTCGACGCGTGGGCGGAGCGATACCCAGCGCTCGGGCGGTTTCGCGACAGTGATGGTCGCCCGCCGCGTCACGGTTGGTTCTTCCCCGGCGAGGAATATCGTCCGCACTTTCTCGATCAGCTGGGCGCGCTCGCCAGCGCCGGGTTCGGCGAGGTCGAGTTCCATCTGCACCACGATGGCGACACCGCCGCATCGCTCGCGCCGCGCATTGCCCACCATCTCGACATGTTCGCCGAGCACGGCCACCTGTCGCGCCACCCCAAGCCGACGAGCAAGCAGCGCTATCAGTGGGCGTTCATCCACGGCAACTGGAGCCTGGCCAACGGCAGGCCCGACGGAAAGTGGTGTGGCGTCGATGACGAGCTGCTCATGCTGCACGAGCTCGGCTGCTACGTCGATCTGACGTTTCCGTCCGCCCCGGATCCGTGCCAACCCAACAAGGTCAACCAGATCTACTGGCCGGTCGGCGACCTCAGCAAGCGCCGCAGCTACGAGCACGGCGAGCCGGCGCGGGTCGGCGCGCATCACGACGATCGCATCCTGATGATCACCGGACCACTCGCGCTCGCGCGCAAGGGTCACGGCATCCGGCTCGAGAACGGCGCGATCACCGGCGACGACCCACCGACCGCCGCTCGGGTGGCCAGCTGGATCGATCAGGGGATCCACGTCGCGGGTCGTCCCGAGTGGATCTTCGTCAAGGTTCACACCCACGGTGCGATCGAGAAGACCGCGGCGTCGCTCCTCGGTGACGGCGGACACCTGCTCCACGAGGCCCTCGCCGGCTACATGCGCGACGGGCACGCCCTCCACTACGTCACCGCGCGCGAGATGTTCAACGTCGCGCGCGCCGCGATGGACGGCAAGACCGGCGACCCGAACGCCTACTTCGACCACGTCGTGCCGCCTCCTCCGATCGCGGGGTGACTTCAGGCCGCGGGCGGGACCGGCACGGCCGCGAGCGGTACAGGCACGGCCCCCAGCGAGTCGACCCGGGCCCGACCGGCATCGATCGCTTCAACTCGGGCCCGGGCCGGCGCGGCGCTGGCGTCGCGGACGTGGCGCGGCACACCCTCGACGTCCCACACGATCCTCGCTCGCTCGAGCAGCTTCAGCACCAGGTACGTGATGTCGAGCTCCCACCAGTAGAACCCCTGGCGCGCCGAGCGCTGGTAGTGGTGGTGGTTGTTGTGCCAGCCCTCGCCGAACGTCAGCACCGCGAGTAGCGGGTTGTTGCGAGAATCATCGCCGGTGGCATATCGCCGGCTGCCCCACACGTGGGCGAGCGAGTTGATGCAGAACGTGACGTGCCAGCTGGCCACGAGCGAGATGAAGTGACCCCAGAACAGCGCGGTCGCGCCACCGATCGCGTAGAGCACGAATCCCCACGCGACCGCGATCAAGAGATCGTGTCGATCGAGCCAGCGCAGCTCGGGGTAGCGCGCGAAGTCCTTGATGCGCCCGTAGTCGACGTGCTTGTGACGGGTGCTGAAGATCCAGAACATGTGCGACCACCAGAACCCGCGCTGACGAGGCGAGTGAATGTCCTCGGGCTCGTCGGAGTACTTGTGGTGGTTGCGGTGGTGCGCCGCCCACCACAGCACGCCTTGCTGCGCGCTCGACATCGCGAGCAGCGCGAGCACGAACTGGAACACCCGGCTCGTCTTGAACGTGCGGTGCGAGAAGTAGCGATGGTAGCCAGCCGTGATCGCGAACATCCGCACGGCGTAGGTCGCGACGAGCCACACGAGCGCCGCCCAGCTCCATCCAACCGCGATGGCCCCGGCGATCGCGACCGCGTGGACACTCCAGAACGGTAGGTTCTCGCGCCAGCGCGGGCGATCCACCCCGGTCAGGCGCCCGGCCGGGCGCCCGGTCGGGCTGGAGATAGGAGCCAGGTGGGACTGCATCCTGTCACCATGGGGCCTCGGGGCCGGCCGTACGGCCATCACCGGGTCAGCGTTGCGGCATCCTTGGTGCCCGACGTGACCATTTCGTGACCGGGCGACGGCCGAGGTGCCCTCGCGCTCGACCCGCGGGGGGATCGTGTCGGTCCATGTCGCCCTGAATTCGAGCGATCGGTGGCGATTCCCGCGCCAGAGACCCGGAAATCGCTGGACCGGTCGCAACAACCAAGCCGTCTCTGTCAGCCCGGACTTAAATCCGGGAATCTCCTCGGGCATACTAGCCTCGTGACCATTCCGGCGGGGACGCTGGTCCCTCGCGATGCCAGGGATTTCGGCAGCTATCAGCTGATCGCGAAGCTCGCGACCGGCGGGATGGCCGAGATCTTTCTCGCGCGACCGAATGGTCCCGGCCACCCCGCGGTCATGGTGCTGAAGCGGATCCTTCCGCACCTCGCGGAGGACGATCACTTCGTGACGATGTTCCGCGACGAGGCCGATCTCGCGTCGCAGCTGATCCACAAGAACGTGTGTCAGGTGCAGGCGTTCGGTGAGTACGCCGGCACGTGGTTCATTGCCATGGAGTATCTCCACGGCGTCCCGCTGTCGCGGATGATGACCCGGCTCTCGAAGGCCGGGAAGATGCTCGACGTCCGCATGGTGGCAGGCATCATCGTCCAAGCTTGCGAAGGCCTGCACGCGGCGCACGAGGTACGCGGCCCCGACGGGGTCTTGCTCGGCGTCGTCCACCGCGACGTCTCGCCCCCGAACATCATGGTGTGCGGCGACGGCCTGGTGAAGGTCCTCGACTTCGGCATCGCCAAGGCGCGCGGCGCCAACTCGCGCACGCGGACCGGCACCGTCAAGGGCAAGAACGCGTACATGTCGCCCGAGCAGATCCTCGGCAAGCCACTCGATCGCCGCAGCGACGTGTTCGCGCTCGCGGTCGTGATGTACGAGATGCTCGCGATCAAGCGCCTGTTCCATCGCGACTCTGACTTCCTGACGTTCAAGGCGATCACCGAGGAGCCGATCCCCGAGATCCGCGATCGCCGCCCCGATCTCCCGCCGGGGATGCGCGCCGCGCTGCTCCAGGCGATGGCACGCGATCCGAACGGACGGTTCGAGACCGCGCTGTCGTTCGCGAACGCGATCCGGAACTCGGTCGCCACGCTCGGTGGCCCGGCGTCGCCGAACGACCTCGCGCGCCTGCTGTTCACCGACTTCGGCGACGAGATGGCCGCCCGCGACGAGATCCTCAGGGCCGCCGATGACCCCTCCACGGCCCCGATGATCAGCGTGCCGCAGCCGCCCAAGCTGGTGGCGAAGCCGCCGCCGATCCCCAATCGCAGCGGCGAGCTCGGCGAGCAGGCCCCGCGCATCCGCGAGCCCAGCGGCCTGCTCCCGGTCCCGTCGATGATCGTGCAGCCGATCTCGGCCCAGCAAGCCGGCGGGGCGCCCGCCATGGTGGAGCTTGGCTCCGCCGGTGTCCGAGATCTGTCCGCGGCCGTTCCCGCCGACACCTGGATGGCGAACCCCGATACCGATCTGCTGCACGCGGATCGGTTGAAGACCCTGCGCAACGTCGCCATCGTCCTGGTGGTGCTCGGCGTGCTCGCGACGGCGCTCGTGCTCCTGTTGCGAGCGTTCGGAGGCACGTCCGAGCGCGAGATCGCGGCCACCTCCGAAGACGCGGAGGTCGCCCACGTGGCTCCCGATGCCCCCGGGCCCGATGCCGGGATCTCGAAGAACGACATCGTCGCGCTGTCGAAGTACGGCTTCTTCAGCCTCGCCGCGACGGCCAAGACGACGATCTACATCGACGGCAAGAACATCGGCGACGCCCCGCTGACCCGGTACCCGATGCTGCCTGGCCCGCACAAGGTCAAGGCCGTCGGTCCACGCGGCAAGACCAAGAACCTCGCGATCACGATCTACGGCGGCCGCGACACCGAAGCGGAAACGATCAACTGGTGAACCTCGTCGCCGCTGCTGGGCTCGGCCTCGGGCTCGGCATCGTCACGGGCATGCCGCTCGGGGTCGTCAATCTCGCGATCGTCGACGCGGCAATCGCGGGTCGCCGGCGCTTCGCGGCCGGGCTCGCGCTCGGCGGTGGGGCTGCCGATACCGTGCACGCCGGGCTCGCGTTCGTCGGGGTCGGCCGACTCGTGACCTCGCGGCCCGAGCTCATGCGCGTGCTCGCGATCGCGGCCGCGCTCCTGATCGTCGGCTATGCGGTCGTCAGCTGGCGTCGCGAGCCGACGAGCCGCGCGCCGGGCGACGATGCGAGCCTGGCAGTGCGGGGCTTCACCACGGGTGCGGTGCTCACGCTGCCCAACCCGGGCGCGCTCGCAGCGTGGGTCGCCGTGGCGGCGGCGCTGTGGCCCGACGCGCGGATCGCCGAGGCCGTCGTGCTCGCGATCGGCGTCGGGATCGGATCGGCCGGCTGGTTCGCGCTGCTCGCCAGGTGGGTGAGTCGCGTGCGCCCCGACCACAAGGCGCTCGCGGTCGTGCCGCGGATCGCGCTCGTGATCCTCGTCGGGATCGCGGTGATCGGCGTGATCCGCGTGGTGTGAGTGGCGAGACCACACCGCTCCAGCGCCCCGGATCATCGCCGAGCGTCCTACGATTCCTGGTACCGTGGGTGGATGTGGCGAGTGCTCGCCGTGGTGACCTGGACGACCGCCTGCTACGCACCGGCGGTCGCTTCCGACGTGCCGTGCGCCACCAACGGCGACTGCCCCGGGCTTCAGGTCTGCGATCCACGTCCAGCGATCCCGGTCTGCGTCGATTCGCTCGGCGAGGACCTGACGCCCGATGCCGCGACCACCCCGCCCGGGGATGGGTCGGCGCTGCTCGATGCCAGCATCGACTCACCGCCCGACGCCGCCGAGCGCACCATCCCACCGGGCGCGGTGCTGTGGCTCAAGCTCGACGATGACCCCGGTGATGGCGTGCTCGACTCGGCCGGCACCCACCCCGTGACGTGCACCGCCGCGTGCCCGACGGTCGTCGACGGCCGGTTCGGATCGGGCTATCGCTTCACGGCCGCCGGCCGAGCCGTTCGCGGCGGCCGTGTGCAAGAACGTGGGCACGACCGACGCCAGCTTCTGCTTGAGCTATCGCCCGACCGGGCGCCCGACCTACTACACCGCCGGCAACAACCTCGACGGCGCGACCGCCGTGGCCGTTGGCGAATGGCACCACCTGGCCACGACCTGGGACGGCACAACCAAGCGCGGCTACTTCGACGGCACCCTCGACCGCAGCCTGTTGATCGCCGCGATCAGCGCCGACGCCGGCTCGTTCGTGGTCGGCGCGGCGCTCGCCACGCCGACGCTCAGGTTCGACGGCACGATCGACGAGGTCGTCTACTACGACCGCGTGCTCTCGCCCGCCGAGGTCCAGCAGCTCGCGAGCCCGTGAGCTCGCGGCCCGCGCCGGAT
Source organism: Deltaproteobacteria bacterium (assembly GCA_018262455.1). The sequence continues at coordinate 26,693 of JAGSPR010000065.1, forward strand.
CGAAATCACCCCACGGCAAGGGTCCTCCGGGAGGATGGAATCCGCGCAAGAACGGCAGCAGGACGGACCGCAACGCAAGGCTTGCGAGCTCGGGCGCGCCCGACCGTCAGGGAATCTCCCGAGAGGCATGCCCGATGCACACGACCTGAGCATGGCCCAGCAACGATCGTTGACGTTGTTCCGCGTGCGCGGGGTTCCGATCCGAGCGCACTGGACGCTGCTGCTGATCATTCCGTATCTCGCGCTCGTGCTGTCGACCGAGTTCCGATCGGTCGCCGAGCTTGCGGGCGTCGCGAACGCGCAGCTGATGGTTCCACCGCTCGTGTGGGGCGCGCTGCTCGCGCTCGGGCTGTTCGCGTCGATCTTGCTTCACGAGCTCGCGCACACGTTCGCGGCGATCCGATTCGGCGGACGGGTCAAGTCGATCACGCTGATGCTCCTCGGTGGCGTGTCCCAGCTCGCGCGAAGCCCGCGCCGTTCGCGCGATGAGGCGATCATGGCGGCGGTCGGTCCTGCGACGAGCCTGGCGCTGGGCGGTCTGCTCTATCTCGGGTATGCGAGCTCCGGCGCGTGGCCGGCGGATCTGCAGATGGGGCTGTTCTATCTCGCCGCGACGAACGTCATGCTCGGGGTGTTCAACCTCCTTCCGGCGTTCCCGATGGATGGTGGGCGGCTGCTCCGCGCCGTGCTGGCGATCAAGGTCGGCCGGGAGCGCGCCACCAACATCGCCGCGCGGATCGGTCGGTGGTGCGCGATCCTGATGGGTGTGCTCGGGCTGTGGTCCTCGAACTTCATGCTCATGCTGATCGCGGTGTTCGTCTACGCGGGCGCGAGCGGAGAGGTCATGCAGGAGCGCGTGCGGGCTGCGCTCGAAGGCATGCGCGTCGTCGATCTGCTTCCGGTGCTGAGGCGACCACTCCCGATGGTCGCGTCGCACCAGCCACTCGACCGCGTCGTTCAGCGCATGCGCGACCTCGATCGACTCGAGCTGATCGTGGTCGATCTGCAGGGCATGCCGCTGGGCGTGATCCAGGCGAACGACTTCGAGCTGGTGCCGCAAGGCGAGCGGTCGGCGGTCACCGTCGGCGAGCTGGTGTCACGCCTGCCGGTCCGTCAGGTCAGCGTGCCATCGGACGTCAGCGCGAACGACGCGATCGACCGCGCGGCGGAAGCGGGCGCCGAGTTCGTCCTCGTCGTCGATCCCGACGTCGAGCCCCCGAACGACCTCGTCGGGATGGTCGCGGCGGCGGACATCTCGAGGATGGTGACGTTGATGCTGCTCAGCAAGCGGCCGCCCGGCGCGACCACGGCTCGCCCGCGGCCTACGAAAGCGGAGCCGGCTTGATGGTCGCGATGTGCAGGTTCGACACGGCACTCGTGGTGATCAGCACGCGATCCCCCATCGAGAACCGTGGCACGAGCTCGGCGGGGCCCTGAAAGTGAATTTCGGACAGGTTCACGACGTCGAGATCCTCGCCGAGGTCGTCCGTCGCGCGCTCGATGTCGAGCTGGATCTTCGCCACCTGACGCGACGTCACGTTCTGGAACTTCGCGGTCAGGGTGTGGAGCTCGATGCTGCGGATGGTTCCCACCACCCGCATGCCGTCATCGTTGCTCATGGCACCATCGTACACTGGCGTAGGGACGCGCGATCGTGGAGCCCCCGCAGATCGAAGCCGTCCAGCCGACACTTCCTCACCTCGGTGGCAAGGCCGGCCCGCCACCTCCTCCCCCAGGGATCGGGTGTGTTGTCTCCCGTAGGCGTAAGCGTAAGCGTAAGCGTAAGCGAATCCGGGGAGGGGGATCCGCGTAGCCGACGCTTACGCTTACGCTTACGCTTACGCCGACGCTTACGCCACCAATCGAGCCGAACTCTGGCGCTAGAACCCGTCATGTCAGAGGTCTTCGGCCCTTGACCATGCGGGTATCACGCGTTTTGGCTCACGTGGTTGCGCTGCGCCGAGGCTGGGGGCGGAGAGTATGGTAATGGAGCCGACTAGTGGCAGTCTCGGCACTCGAGTCCTTGCGGGAGGCGATCCGGGCCGAAGCGACCGAACGGACGTGGTCCCAAGGCGTGACGCTGGCCCGTGACCAGCGCGTGGTCGGCCGGAGCAGCAGCGCCGGCGGCGAGCTCACGCTCGACGTGCGGGTCCCGGGACGCCCCACCCCGTTCGAGGTGATCCTGAACCCGCAGCACGGGGAGTGGGAGTGCAACTGCCCGGGCCGCGAGCTGGTGTGCTCCCACGTCGTCGGCGCGGTGCTCGCGGCCGAGCAGGCTGGCGGCGAGCTACCCCGCCCGGTCACGGCCGGGGCGCCGATCCGATACTTGCTGACGCCCGCCACCGGCGGCATCACGGTCGATCGCGTGCTGGTGAAGGGCGACCGGACCGAGCCGTTCGAGGGATCGCTGATGTCGCTGGTCGCCAAGGGCCGCGCCAGCGGCATCGCGAGCATCGAGGCCGATCTGACGGCCGATCAGCTGATCATGGTGCGAAAGGGGCCGCTGCACGGCGATCGGCTCGACCGCCTGCTGACCGTGCTCGCGGATGCCCGCGACGTCCACTGGAAGGGCGAGAAGGTCACCACGAGCAGCGAGCCCGTGCTGCCGTACGCGGTGGTGGAGGACGCCGGCAAGGGCGTGCGGGTGCGGATCGCGGCCGATCCGATCGTGCGCGAGGTCGTGGCCATCGGGGTCGTGCGAACCACCGATGACATGCTGCGGCCGATCGGCGAGGTCGACCTCGGCGGCGCTCGCCTCGAGAAGCTGCCGCAGATCTTCGACGTCCCGCGGTCGGCGTTCGCCGAGCTGATCGCCAAGACGATCCCGACCTTGTCGCAACGGATCCCGGTCGACGTGCGCGCGCACTCGCTGCCGAAGCTCGGCACTCGCGAGGAGCCACGGATGGAGTTCGACGTCGAGCAGAGCGGCGATCGCCTGCTCGTCATGCCGACGCTCGTCTACGGCGAGCCACCGCGCGCGCGGATCGATGCGAACCGGCTGGTCCACCTCGGTGGCGCCTTGCCCGTGCGCGATCAGGACGCCGAGCGCCGGCTGATGCACCGGCTGCGCGACGAGCTCAACCTCGTGCCGGGCCGGCGCGTCGAGCTCACGGGCCGGGATGCGTTCGCGATGCAGAACGGGCTGTCGTCGTGGCTGCGCACCGACGCCCGGTCCGCCAACGTCGCCAAGGCGTTCGAGCTCGAGGCCCGGATCACGATCGACGGCGCCAAGCTCGACGTCGAGATCTCCAGCAGCGGCGGGAAGACGGCCTCGATCGGAGCGGCGCTGCGCGCGTGGCAGGCCGGTGTCGACCTCGTCCCGCTCACGGGTGGCGGCTGGGGCCGCGTGCCGAAGGCGTGGTTCGACCTGCATGGCGAGCGCGTGGCGGACCTGCTCGCGGCGCGCGGCGACGACCACCGGGTGCCGATGTACGCGTTGCCCGATCTCGCGCGGCTCTGCGAGGAGCTCGACGAGCCCCCGCCGCCGGAGCTCGATCGGCTCAAGCCGCTGCTCGACGGGTTCGTCGGGATCCCACATGTCGAGCCGATGGAGGGCTTCGAAGGCGAGCTGCGGCCCTACCAGCAGAGCGGCGTCGACTGGCTGTCGTTCTGCCGCACCGCGGGCCTCGGGTGCGTGCTCGCCGATGACATGGGCCTCGGCAAGACGATCCAGGCGCTCGCGACGATGACGGGCAAGACCCTCGTGGTCTCGCCGACCAGCGTGCTGTTCAACTGGCTCGCCGAGACCAAGAAGTTCCGGCCCGACCTCGTGATCGCGCCCTACCACGGCTCGCGCCGCGTGCTCGATCCGACCGCGGACGTGGTCCTGACGAGCTACCCGATCCTGCGCAACGACACCGACGTGCTCACGGGGGTCCACTGGGACACCGTGATCCTCGACGAGTCGCAGACGATCAAGAACCCGGACAGCCAGGTCGCGCGCGCCGCGTACAAGCTGAAGTCGCGCTGGAAGCTGACGCTGTCGGGTACGCCGATCGAGAACCGGCTCGACGAGCTGTGGAGCCAGCTCCACTTCACGAACCCGGGCCTGCTCGGCGGCCGCGCCGACTTCCAGGAGCGCTGGGCCGAGCCGATCGGTCAAGGCGATGCCGCCGCCGCCGCCCGGCTCCGCGAGCGCATCCGGCCGTTCGTGCTGCGCCGGATGAAGGCCCAGGTCGCGCGCGAGCTGCCGCCGCGCACCGATGCCGTGATGTACGTCGAGCTCGACGAGGCCGAGCGCCTCACCTACGACGCGATCCGCGCCGCGACCCAGCGCGAGATCGTCGCCCTGCTCGAGGCCGGCGGCGGCGTCATGGCCGCGCTCGAGGCCCTGCTCCGGCTGCGCCAGGCCGCGTGCCACACGGCGCTGTTGCCGGGCGCGCTGCGCAGCGGTCCCATCGCGACGTCATCGTCGAAGCTCGAGCGGCTGCTCGAGGCGCTCGGCGATGCGGTGGCGGATGGCCACCGCGCGCTCGTGTTCTCGCAATGGACCTCGCTGCTCGATCTGATCGAGCCCCACCTCGAGGCGGCGGGCGTCGGCTTCGTCCGGCTCGATGGCTCGACGGTCGATCGGGCCGGCGTGGTCGGCGCGTTCCAGGCCGAGGATGGCCCGCCGGTGATGCTGCTCTCGCTCAAGGCGGGCGGCACGGGCCTGAACCTCACCGCCGCCGACCACGTCTTCCTCGTCGATCCGTGGTGGAACCCCGCGGTCGAGGATCAGGCGGCCGATCGCGCCCACCGCATCGGCCAGGACAAGCCCGTCATGGTCTACCGGATGGTCGCGCGCGATACCGTCGAGGAGCGCATCCTCGAGCTGCAGGCCCGCAAGCGCGCGCTCGCCGACGCGGCGCTGTCTGACGCCGGCGGCGCGGCCGCGATCACCCGCGACGATCTGCTCGCGCTGCTGTCGTAGCGTCCCGCTCGGGCGCCGCTCAGGTCAGCGGCGCGAGTCGCAAGATCTTGCCGAACACGTCCCCGCTCGTCGGATCGATCTCGGGATCGATGAACAGCCGCGTGACCGCGGTGTTTCGCAACCCGGCGAGCATGTCGTCCGACATCATCGCCCCGGCATCGACGCCGATCGCGAACAGGGACTCGCCGTTCCCCATCGCCTTCCCGAACGACTCGGCGATCTCCCCGGTGGAGAACAGAAACCCATACGGCCGCCGGCACCACATATCGGTGCCGTTGGAGGTCAGGTACCAGATCCGTGGCGGCAGGATCTCGACGAGCTGCTGGAGCGAGACGTCCTCGGACATGGGGCGCACCCTGCCACAAAGCGCCGCCTGGCGGGCGGTCGTTCGGCGGTCGTGCCCGCAGCGACTCCACGTGATAGCGTCCGCGCATGATCCGCCTGCTGATTGTCGTGGTGATGTTCGGCCCCGCTGCCTGCGGGCCGGGCGCGAAGGGCGGGCCGATGAGCGGCAAGCTGACCGGGAATGAGCCGGCCACGCCGAGCTCTCCGGTAGTGTCCGCGGACATCCTGGCGCGCGAGCCGCTGTCGAATACCGCGAAGGTGAAGCACATCCTGATCAGCTGGAAGGATCTCGAGGAGGCCTTTGGGGGCCACCAGGATCCGCGCGCGCAGAAGCGCTCGAAGGCGGAGGCCGAGGCCCAGGTGAAGTCGCTGGTCGACCAGCTCAAGGCAGGCGGCGACTTCGATGCGCTGATGAAGGCGAGCTCCGAGGACCTCGGCAGCGCGGCCAGTGGTACGCCGTTCACCGTCACGCCCGACGCGCAGCTCGTGATCGAGTTTCGCCAGCTCTCGCTGCGGCTGAAGGTCAACGAGATCGGCGTCTGCCAGTCGGACTACGGTTTTCACATCATCAAGCGGCTGCAGTAGCCCGGACTAGAAGCTGTGCGGGTCACTTGGCGCGGTTCCGTCGTGCACGTGACACGTGTACGAACACGCTAAGTGACCAGCATTGGGACTAAAAGGTGTGCGGGCGACCCAGCTCGCAAGCGATCCACTCGGCGAGCTTGCGGCGCTCGTCGTCGGAGGGGCGCTTGCAATCTCTATCGAGCTTGCCGCCGGGGACCGAGGGACAGCGACTCGGCGGCATGAACGTGTTCTCGGCGGCCGCGCCGAACCCGGCCTGCTCGTCGATGTGGTTGGCCACCTGGACCACACCGAGCAGCGAATCGAAGTCGTGATACAGCGGCGCGCCGTTGCGCTCGCTGCGCACCAGGCCGCTGTCGTGGCACTGGATGCAGTAGTCGGACATGAACTGCATGCCGAAGTTGTCGTACGTCAGCGTGTTCGGATCGGGATCCGGACACACCGTCTCGGTCGGCGCCGGCGTGCCAGGACCACCGCACGCAACGAGGCAACACAAGGTGACGACGAGCTGACGCATGCGAGCTCCTAGAATCTTAGCGCCGTCTCGAAGACGCCGCGAATGGTGAATGGATCGCCGGCCAGGCCGGTCTGGAGCTCGAATGCCGTGTCGACCTGACCGGCGTTCCACAGGACGCGCACGCCGGCCACGACCCGGGTCTCGCCTTCGGCCCCCACCGGCACGCCTCCGCTGAGGCGCCCGCCGGCTCGCAGCACCCGCGCGAGCGGGATCTCGCCGCTCGCCGTCCACGTGACCTCGGCGAAGTTCATCGGATCGACGAGCGGCCACGCGCCGTGCGAGTGATGGCTCGCAGCCGAGCCGAGCGCGCGCCCGTAGCCGGCCGAGCCATCGAGCGTGACGCGACCCACGGTCCAGCGGCCCCACGCGGCCGGCATGATCATCACGTGCCCCATCCCGAGACCTGCGAGGTGGTCGCCCGTGGGCGCGGACACCGCGACGGCCGCGCCGGCCGCCACCGCGTGGTGGTGCACGAGCGTCAGCTGGCCATGGACGACCGCGTCGCCCAGGCCATAGAGCTCACGGCCGTTCTCCTGGAGCCGGTACAGGCCCAGGCTCGCGGACCCGGCGAACCGGCCGCGTCCCCACCGCAGCGATGGCACGACGGCCTGGTAGTCACCGCCGTAGCTCATGGTGTCGAACTGCGCCGCGATCAGCGACACGCCCGCGGCGAACGACGTCGCATCACCGCCGCCTCCGGCGACCATGCCGTGCTGGTGATCGGCCTGCGCACGCACGGGCGCGAGCGCGAGCAGGCACGACATCGCACCGATCCGGATCGCCATCCTGGTCACAGGACCGGACAGGCTACTTGGCTCGGTCGATGATGTAGCCATCACATGCCGTCGTGATGTCGGCGGCCGTCGCGCTGGCGTCATCGAGGTTCGCGTCGACGAACGTCTGGCACGCCGCCGAGCTCTCGCCGCACACGACGTTCGCGGCCGCGGTGCCGATCGGATGATCGATGCAGCAGATCTTGATCGCGTCGACAGGGCCGAAGCTCTCGGCGCCTTCGGTGTGTTCGTCGTAGCAAGCCTGGAGGGTGTCGAACGGCTCGGCGTCGACGGTGCCGTGGTTGTCACCGCAGCCGAGGGTGGGGAGGAGGAGGCAGAACAGCGACGCGACGAGGACAGTCTGGATGAGACGCATGAGGAAGATCCTTGGAAGTGACGAAGGGCCGCGAGGGCCGGAACACGATCGTGCCCGCGGAGCGGGCGGGATGATTGACGGCACCCGCACGAGCGAGAGTTCGCGCGCGCACACCACTGGAGACGAGACGCCGAATCCCGCTAGGACGGGGCGTCGGGTCGCTTCGCCGGCGGTGCCGGGTGCGGTTCGCGGCTCGGAGGCGTCGAGAGCGCGAGCACGGTCTCGTCGACTACCAGCATCGCGATGATCGCAGGCTCGAACGCGGGGAGCTCCGGCCCCGTGGTGATCTCCTGCGTGTTGTGGCACGCACGCATCGACGACTGCGGCAGCTTGCTCGGGACGTGGTCCGGACAGTGACAGCTGGTCGGGTCGGGGCAGCAGCACGACTTGTCGACAGTGAACGTGCGCAGCTGCGAGACCGGCACCGCCAGCAGCAGCAGGATCGCGACACCGAACGTCGCGATCGCCGTGAAGATCCGGCCGATCACCCGCACTTTGTAGCCAGACGTCCCCGGGGTGTCAACGACGGGGCTCCGAGCAACCGGGCGAAATCTGCCGTCAGCTCGCGCAATTGCGCCACGATCCGGACGTTGGGAAAGGCAACGTGCCGGAAAATGGCCAGTGACAGGATTTGGTCGATCCACAGGTACTTGCGGGGGCACCTGGTGAAAGTTGAACAGATCGATGTCTGGATTCCGGATACTTGTGCGAGCACCTCGTTTGCATGGTGGGCGCCCGTGAAGGCCGTTATCCTTGCCGCCGGGTGTGCAACGCGGCTGCGCCCCCATTCCGACGACACCCCGAAGACGCTGCTGCCCGTGGGCGGGGTCCCGATCTTGCGGCGGACGATCACCAACCTGCTCCGGGTCGGCTTCGACCAGTTCGTGATCGGAACCGGCTATCTCGAGCACATGGTGCGCGACGCGGTGGCGAGCTGGTTTCCCGGACTCGACGTCACCTTCGTGACCAACCCCGACTTTCGCACGACCAACAACGCGTACTCGCTGCTGCTCACGCGCGAGCACGTCGAGAACCACGGCTTCATCCTGCTCGATGGCGACGTGGTGTTCGACGTCGCGGTGATCGAGGAGCTCGTCTCGCGCGGCCCCGATTGCCTCGCCGTCCGCTCGGTCGGCGAGATCGGCCTCGAGGAGGTCAAGGTCACCGCGGACAAGGAAGATCGGCTGCTCGCGATCGGCAAGCACGTCCCCGTTCGCTCCGCGATGGGCGAGTCGGTCGGCATCGAGCTGTTCTCGGCGCAATCGTCGAGCCGGCTGTTCGCCGCGCTCCACCAGCGGGTCCGCGAGCAGAACCTCATCAACGAGTACTACGAGGCCTCGTTCCAGCAGATCCTCGACGAAGGCACCACGCTGTACGGGGTCGACATCGGCTCGATGTACGCGAGCGAGATCGACACGATCGAGGACCTGCTCGCCGCCAACCAGCGGCTCGCCCAGCGCCCCGCGTTCGACGTTCGGGTCGACAGCCTGCGCCTCGCGGTCTGATTTCGTCGCCCGGCTTGCCACGTGACGCCGCTGGCAGCCGCTGGCAGGTCTGTCAGAAACGCTATCACGGCGTTTTTGATTGCTCGCAGGACGGACCGGTTGGCACCATACGTCGCATGTCGTACCGGCTGCTCGTGGTGTTCGTCGTCGGATGTGCCAGCGCAGCCGGACCTGCCTCCGAGACGCCGGGCGTCGACGCGGCGAAACCCGACAGCCCGCCGATCGAGGTCGATGCCGCTCCCCCGTGCACGATGATCGCCTCCGAGCTGCTGGTCAACGGCAGCTTCGATGCCTCGCCCGAAGGTACGGGGTGGACTGCGACCCCGGTCGACCCGGGCTTTCCGCTCATCACGCAAGATGACGCTGCGAGCGGCGTCGTGGAGAAATCCCCGCTCGACAAGGTCTGGCTCGGCGGCTTTGCGCAGGCCAATGCCGACGACCAGATGTTCCAGGACGTCGTGATTCCCGCGGGCACGAGCGAGCTCCGCGTGACCGGCTTCTACTGGACCAAGACCGGCGACAGCGCCACCGTCAAGAACGACACCGCCACCCTCCAGGTCACCTCGACCACCGGCACCGTGATCGATCCGGTCGTCGCGCTCGACAACACGGTCGTCCACACCGACTGGCAGCCCCTCGACCACGCGGTCCCCGGAGCGGCGGGCCTCTCGGGGCAGACCGTCCGGATCAAGTTCGCGAGCCACAACAACACCACCCTCACCACGTCGTTCTGGTTCGACACCCTGTCCTTGCAGGCCACCCACTGTCAGTGACCTGGATCGCGCAATCCCGGGGGCCTACAAGGTTGTCGTTGTGATCACCTTTGAGGTGTCGGTACGATGGTGGAATGCGGCGGTTGTCCTTCGTGGTGGCGGTGGTGGCGGCGGGCTGCGCGTCGGCCAACATCGGCGCGGGCAGCCCCCCCGATGGCAACCCCGGCGGGAGTGACAGCCTCAACGCGCCGCCGATCGATGGGGCGGACGTCGACGCCGCGCTGCCGATCGATGCGGCGGTCTCGGTCACGTTGAACGAGTCGGGTTCGAGCGCGGTGGCGGCCACGCAGATCGCCTGTCAGGACGGGACCACCAGCTTCACCGCCGAGAACAGCTACTACCGGATCTTCCCGCTGGCCGACTCCGGGATCACCGCGCCGTTTCACGTCACCGAGGTCACGTTCGCGGTCGAGCGCGCCACCGCCGGCAATGGAGTCTCGCAGCCTGCGCAGGTCAAGCTCGGCACGTACACCGGCGTGCTCAACGCCGGCACGTTTGCGGTGTCCCAGATCACGCCACTCGCGAGCGCGACGATCCAGATCCCGCAGAACGCGACCCTCGTGACCACGCCGATCGCGATGTTCTCGCCGGCGACGCTCACCATCGCGCCCGGCACGCTGCTCGCTGCCGAGCTGTTCATCCCCGACGGTCGACCGGCCGGCAACATCTTCTACCTCGGCTCGAACGCCGGCACCGAGACCCACCCGAGCTACATCCGCGCCCCGGACTGCTCCGTGCTCTCGCCGACGAGCTACGACACGGCGGTCGGGACGACCCCCGCGGTCCGGATCCTGCTCACCGTCACCGGCACTCACTGATCCCGACCCGGGCGTACGCGGTCCGGCGATCCTCGGCGATCGCGTCGAGGGTCGCGATGATCGCAACGTGCTGCGCCGAGACCGTCTCGTGGTTGGTCTCCGCGATCCGGGCCGCGACATCGTCGCGCGGGCTCATGTACCCGCCCAGGATCTGCGCCTGCTGTGCGCGATCGACCGCGAGCGCCGAGGTCCGGACGGATTCGAGCAGCGCGAGCGGCACGAGCTGCAGCATCGGATCGGGGGAGCGTCGCAGAAACGGCACGAGCCGCGCGGGCGTCTTGAGATCGATCGCCGCCTCGGGGTGGAACTCGGCGATCCCGGCGGTGCCGATGATCTCGATCACGCGGTTGCGGAGGTCATGGAACGCGAACGGCTCGATCACGAGCTCGGGCGCGACGACCATCGCGACCCGCGCGTCGGGCTGCGCGAGCGCGCGCTTCGCGGCGGCCCCCCACTCGTCGATCGAGGGCGCACCCCACACCAGCTCCACCGCGATCTCGCCCGCGAGTCGCGCCCCACGTGCCCACGGGCACAGGCCGTACATCTCCACGACCTCGACCAGATAACGATCGAGGATCCGCCGAGCTTCCGCAGACTTGGTGGCAGCGAGCATCCGCAACCATGGTACGCGGGAGGTGTCATCTTGGTGACCGTGAAGACCGCCTCGATCATCACCGTGCTTGGTTTCCTCGCGGCCGCGCCCGCGGAGGCCGGCTCGCTCTCCGAGGCGCTCGCATCCCACTCCGACAAGGATGTCATCGCGTTGCGCGGGCGACGCGACGAGCTCGCCGCACGCTGCACCCTGGGTGCGGTCTACGCCCGGCGCAACGACCTGTCACGTGCGGCCCTCTACCTGCGGGGCTGCGATGACGCCACCCTGCCCGCCGAGATCTCCACCGAGGTCGCGCGCACCGACCGCGACGTCAAGCAGCGGCTCCGCGACTCCGACCTGTCCGTGCTCGAGGTCGTCACCCACGCCAGCACCGCCGTCGGCGAGATCGACAGCCTGCCCGACGATCCGTTCACCCTCCCCGCCACGCTCTACCTCCAGCCCGGTCAGCACACCGTCCGCGCCACCAGCAACGGCGCCACGATCGCGAACTCCGTCACCACCTACAAGCGCAGCCGCGCCATGGTGATCCTCGAGTTCGCCGCGACGAGCCGCAAGCCGGCTCCGCCGACGACCACCAGCGTCGACTTCACGCAAGACAACGCGACCGAGCCAGCCGAGACGGCCCCGCCGCCGCCCGTCGCGCGCAAGAACATGATGCCGGTCAAGTACCAGCGAGGCATGGGCCTGGTCGCGGATGCGTCCAACCCCAACGCGATCGAGGATCCGCTCGCGACTCGAGCGGAGCGGACCCGCGTCGCCCGCACCTACTGGCTCGGGGCTCGACTCGGCGGTGGCATGTTCGATGATGGTGCCAGCTCCGCGCGTGCCGGCTTGTCGCTCGCCGTGACCTTCCGGCTCGCCGTCTCCGGTTCCCTGTTCGCCGCCGCCCGCCTCGACTGGAGCCGGCGTGGCGGCGGCGCCATCGACGCCCTCGGCGCCAGCGCCGGCCTCGGCGCCACCCTGCTCGACCGCAGCCAGCTCGCGCTCGCCGTCATCGGCCAGCTCCGCGGCGATCTCCGCCTCGCCGACACCCGGATGACCGCACCCGTCCCGCGGGGCGGCCTCACCGCCGCCGCCGGCGTCGAGCTCGCCCTTCCCCGCACGCCGTTCACCACCGGCATCCGCTTCGAGCAGGGCCTCACCTCCCTCGTCCCCCACGCCCGCGACCGCGCCCTCCTCCTCGAGCTCGGCGTCGACCTCCGCTAGGACGCTCTACACTCTCACCACTCTCGCCCTGATCGTCCACCGCAAGCATTCGTTATCGCTTGTCTTTTCTCAGGACGCTCTACACTCTCACCACTCTCTCCACCCTCACTCCGCCAGCCAGCGGAAACCCTCGTCGATCGGGAGGTCCGCGGTTCGGACCGTCGCCCAGTCGAAGCGAGCGAGCAGCCCGGCGGGCGTCACCGGGCGCGGCTCGTCGATCAGGCCGGCGGCGTGGGCGAGCGCGCCGCATAACGCCGGGCCGTCGAGCTGACGGCGGAGCTGCGAGAACGGGAGCGAGCCGTGGAGCTTGGCGAGCTTGCCGCCCCCGGTTGGCTCGAGCAGCAGGAAGTGGTGGCGGTAGCGAGGCGTGGGCAGCGCGAGCAGGCGCTGGAGCATGACCTGGGTCGCCGTCGAGGGCGCGATGTCCCGGCCGCGGACCACATCGGTGATGGCGGCGTCGGCATCGTCGACCACCACGGCGAGCTGATAGGCGATCACGGCGTCCTTGCGGCGAACCACCGGGTCCCCCAGGTCAACCGCCGGGGTCTGCGAGAGATCGAGGCCGCCCTCGTCGACGAGGGTCACGCGGTCGTCGTCGAGCCGGACGCGGATCGCGTCGTCGCTCGCTCGCCAGCTCGCGAGGACACGGTGCCGGCACGTGTTGTCGTAAGCCCATCCACCGTCGGGCGCGCGGCGGCCACCGCTGCGAGCGGCGCGGCTGCACGTGCATGCGTAGAGCCGCCCGGCCGCGGCGAGGGCATCGAGCGCGGCCTCGTGTGCGCTGCGACGCGCGCTCTGGATCACGACCTCGTCCCACGTCAGGCCGAGGTACGCGCAGGCCTCCACGAGCTGCGCGGCCCACGCGGGCTTGGTGCGCGTGACGTCGAGATCCTCGAGCCGGAGCACGACGCGGCCGCCGCGCGCACGAGCGTCGAGCCACACGAGCAACGCCGAGACCAGCGTACCCGGGTGCGCCTCACCGGTGGTCGATGGCGCGAACCGCGAGATCACACGGACAATCTACCTGGCTAGACGCCCGGGCGTCGTCGCACCGCAGGCGCACGCGAGGGCTCGGCCCAGAATGGATGGTAGTTGTTCGTACCGATCCGGCGGGCGTCGTGGGTGAACGTCCAGTACGTGTTCTGCGGGCGCGAGTCCATGTGGATGAACTCCTCGTGCGGATACCAGCCGACGCCGACGGAGGTGTAGGTCCGGAACAGATAATCGCGGATCTCCGGCAGCGCCACGCCGCGGATCCGGAAGTCGATCGCGCGCGCATCACGATGAGGCGAGGTGAGCGACTCGCCGGGCTGCACCCGAAACCCCGAGACCAGCACGATCGGCTTGCCGTAGCGCTCCGCCAGATCGGCGAGCATCGCGAGGGTGTGGCTCGAGATCGCGTGCTCGCGGTCGGTGCGGCACCGGAACACGTGCGCGACCTGCGCCGTCGTGGCGGCATCGGCAGCGCCATCTCGCTCGAGCACGAAGCGGGACGACACGTTGCGGTTCTCGTCGAAGATGTCGACCTCCACCGGCGAGGCCACGTGGGCCTCGAGCGCGAGTGCGAGCGCGGCGCCCGGGATGGGCATCGGGCTCGCGGCCGCCATCCAGCCAGCCATCGTGGTGGTCGCGAGCTTGAGGTGAAAGATCGATGCGAGCATCTCGGGCAACGAGCGTCGGCTGTGCGGCCGCCTCGCACAACCCAAATGATCGGCTGCGATTTCAGTCGGTTCGCTCGGATCGAGTTGGCGTGGCTGTTGCTTTGTGATGGCCGCGGCCCCGCGGTACGTTCCCCGACGATGCGTTTCACCGAAGAACACCAGCAGCTGCGTCGGACCGTTCGCGACTTCGTCGAAAAGGAGCTCAACCCTCACATCGATGAGTGGGAGCGCGCTGGCGCGTTCCCGGCCCACGAGGTGTTCAAGAAGGCCGGACGGCTCGGGCTGCTCGGCGTCAACAAGCCCGAGGCCTACGGCGGCATGGGCCTCGATTACTCGTACCAGATGTGCGTCAGCGAGGAGCTCGGCACCTGCCGCGCTGGCGGCGTGCCGATGGCGCTCGGCGTCCAGACCGACATGGCCACCCCCGCGCTCGCGCGGTGGGGCAGCGACGAGCTGCGCCGCGAGTTCCTCGCGCCCGCGATCACCGGCGAATTCGTCACCTCGATCGCGGTGAGCGAGACGTCGGGCGGGTCGGATGTCGCCGCGCTCAAGACGACCGCCCGCAAGGACGGCAGCGACTACGTGATCAACGGCTCCAAGATGTGGATCACGAACGCGGCCCAGGCGGACTGGATGTGTCTGCTCGTCAACACCGGGGACGGGCCGGTGCACAAGAACAAGACGATGGTCGTCGTCCCCACGAAGCTGCGCGGCGTGCAGATCGGGCCGAAGATCGACAAGCTCGGCATGCGCTCGTCGGACACCTGCCCGGTGTTCTTCGAGGATGTCCGGGTCCCGCAGCGCCACCGGATCGGCGAGGAGGGGATGGGCTTCATGATGCAGATGCTCCAGTTCCAGGAGGAGCGGCTGTGCGCCGGGTCCGGCGCGCTGCGCGGCATGGAGAAGCTGATCGACGCCACGATCGAGTACTGCAAGGAGCGCCAGACCTTCGGCCAGCCGTTGATCGCCAACCAGGTGATCCACTTCCGGTTCGCCGAGCTCAAGACCGAGGTCGAGGCGCTGCGCTCGCTCGTCTATCGCGCCGTCGAGGATTACGTCTCGGGAACCGATGCCACGATGCTGGCGTCGATGGCCAAGCTCAAGGCCGGACGGCTCTCGCGCGAGGTGTCCGATGCGTGCTTGCAGTACTGGGGCGGCATGGGCTTCACCTGGGACAATGTGGCCGCGCGGTCGTTTCGCGACACGCGCCTGCTCTCGATCGGCGGCGGCGCCGACGAGATCATGCTCGGGATCATCTGCAAGCTGATGGGCATCCTGCCAGGCAAGAAGAAGTCGTAGCCGGCCGAGCTGGAGTACGATCCCGGGAGTTGCGGGCTCCCGGGATCGCCATCGTCATCGCCCTGGCGACCACGGCGGCACACGCCGATACGCTGGGCACCGCGGTCCGCACCGCCACGCTGGACCCAGCCCGCCGTGTCGTCGGCTTCGTGGTGCGCGGCAAGTCCAAGCTGCGGCCCCGAACGCTCCGCTACCTCGCCCACGTCGACGAGGGCGACTACCTCCGAACCTCCGATCTCAAGCGGATCAAGCAGGCGCTGATCTCGAGCGAGCTGTTCGAGCAGGTCTCGGTCTCGCTCGAGCCGGACGAGGACGAGGACGGCGTGGATCTCGTCGCGACCCTCGACGACAAGCACTCGTGGATCGTGGCCCCGACCATCTACGTGCTCCCCGGCAAGCTCGCGCTCGGGGTCGGATACGCCGAGAACAACCTGCGCGGCCTCAACCAGAAGCTGCTGCTGTATGGCCAGGTCGGCACGCGCGACACGCTGCTGTTCGGAGCCTTCCTCGATCAAAGCGTGCGTGGCACCAAGCTGACGTTTCGCGCGGACATGTACACGTCGAGTCGCGTCACCGACGAGTACGCGAACCCCACCACCGACGCGACCTCGACCGAGATCCTGCGCACGAGCACGATCACGTACCTCGGTGGTGGCGTGCTGGTCGGCTGGAACTTCGCCTGGTGGGCGATCGGTGACCTCCGGCTGCGCGGGGCCCACGTCAGCTTCCGCGAGGCGCACGCACCGGATGACACCGCGCTCCCAAACCCGTCTATCGATGGCTACGACGTCACCGCCCAGGCTCGGCTGACGTTCGATGCGCGCGGGCATTACTTCGGCGTGACCTGGGGTCCGTACCTCCAGCTGTTCGCCGAGACGAGCATCCCCGGGCTCGATGATTTCGACTACTCCACCGCGCTGCTGCGCGCTTACTACAGCTGGCGGCTGTTCGGCGACCATCAACTCGAGCTGCGGACGCTGTTCACCATCGGCCGGCACGTCCCGATGCATGAGGAGACCACGAACGGCGGGGTCGTCGATCTCCGCGGCTATGCCACCGATCAGTTTCGGGGTGACACGCGCACGGTGGTCCGCACCGAGTACTCGCTGCCGATCGCGAGGTCGAAGTTGTTCGCGTTCCGGGCGATCGGATTCTTCGACTCCGGATACGTCGGCTACCAGTTTCGAGCACCCGATGGCCGGCGCAACTACCTCCCCAACCAGCACGACAACGCCGGCTGGTTCCGCAACGATGTCGGCCTCGGCCTGCGCGTCTACGTGAAGGCCATCGTGCTGCCCCTGCTCGGGCTCGACGTCGCGTACGGCATCGAGGGGCACAGCCCCGCGGTGTACTTCGAGGTCGGATTGACAGACTTCTGACGGGCGAAGATTTGTTGCGCCCGGGACCCCTGCGCATTGCCCGGGCCGGATCTCCGATCTATCGTAGAGCTGGATGCAAGCGGAGGATGCGTGAGCACCACGACCGAGGCTACGAAGCAGGGGCTTCTCGACGAACTGACCGCCGAACATCGCCGGCTCGATGAGCGCCTGCAGCTCCTCGAGAAACGGCGCGCGTTGACTCCTTCGGAGCAGGAGGAGATCACGACCATCAAGAAGCAGAAGCTGCTCACCAAGGATCGAATCGCGCGGTTGTCTTGAACGCGGCCTGTTGAGCCAGGCATGCTCGGGTGACCGTCATGGAGTTCACGCCCGAGCAACTCGAACGGATGCGAACGATCGGGCTCAGGCTCGATCGCGCGGGCACGTTCTGGCATGAGGGCGCCTCCGTCAGTCACCCCCGGCTTCGCCAGGCGTTGTTGCGCTGGCTCGACGTCCGAGACGATGGCCGCGACATCGTGCGGCTCGATGACAAGCGCCATGCGTACGTCGACGTCGAGGACGCCCACTTGCGCGCGCGATCGGCGCACTGGGAAGGCGAGCGCTGCCTCGTCCTGTGGGACGACGACCAGGAGGCAGAGCTCGACTACGCGTCGCTGCGACAGGCAGCCGATCACGCGTTCTACGCCACGGTGCGGGGTCGCCTCCGCGGACGCATCGCCGGACCGGCGTACCACGCGGTGGCCGAGCGCGTCGTCGACGTCAACGCCGATGGCTCGCAGTTCGCGCTCGCCGCCGCCGGCCGTCAGTGGCCGATCGCGGAGGCCGGCTGATCCTGCGAGGATGGCGCACGCCGCTGATCCCTGGTGACGACGGGGCCCCGGTGCTAATCACAGGGCACGACGCAGGAGGGGATGTTCGTGGAGCACCGACCGAGCATGAGCCTGAGAGCCATCCTGATGGCGACCACCGTGCTGGTCGTCGTGCTGGCGGCGGCGCTGTCCGCCACCCTGGTGCTCGAGACCCGGGCGCTCGAGCGCTCGGTCACCAACATCGCCGACACCGTCGAGAGCGTCCGACTCGCCGAGGAGGCCGAGGTCGATCTCCTGCTGCGCGAACGCACGGACGACCTCGTGGTGAAGCGAGATCTCGAGACCCAGCTCCGCGGCTCGCTCGTCACGGCGCGCAAGTACGTGACGAGCGCCGAGGAAGCCATCGCGCTGCGCGAAGCCGAAGCGTTCGTCGACGCCCATCTTCGCAGCACCCAGCACGGCACGGCTGCCCGCGACGCGAGCGAGCAACTTGCGTACTCCGCGCTCGAACGGCTGGTCGACGTCAACGTCGCACGCGCCAAGCGCGCGGAGGACGAAGCGCACTCGGTGGATCGGCTCGCGAGCGCGCTCGGGATCGGGCTCGGCGTGGCCTTGCTGGTGGTCGCGGCCGCGCTGATCGGCTGGCTGCGCAAGCGCGCCTTCGAGCCGCTGTTCGTGCTGGCCTCCGCGATGGAGCGGTTCGGGCGCGGCGACCGCGAGGTCCGGGCGAGCGAGCGAGGCCCGGCCGAGCTGTCCGACATGAGCCGGCGCTTCAACGAGATGGCGACCGCGCTGTCCTCGCAGCGTCAGGCGCAGATCACGTTCCTCGGCGGGATCGCGCACGATCTCAGGAACCCGCTGTCCGCGCTCCGGCTCGCGGTCGACCTGGTCGATCCGGACGAACCGCTGCCTCCTGAACCTCGCGTACGTCACACGTTCGAGCTGGTCCGACGCCAGATCGGACGGCTCGAGCGCATGGTCGGGGACTTCCTCGACATGGCGAAGATCGAGGCGGGGCAACTCCAGCTCGAGCTCTCGCCGCAGGATGGCCGCGCCCTGGTGGGCCAGGTCGTGGACCTACTCGATGGCGCAGCAGGCCACCAGCTCGACGTCGAGCTGCCGGATCACCCCGTGTTCATTCGCTGCGATAGCCTGCGGATCGAGCAGGCGCTCACCAACCTCGTTGGCAACGCGATCAAGTACTCGCCCGCGGGGACCGCGGTGAAGATCTCGCTCGCCGAGCGCGGCGAGGAGGTGATCCTCCAGGTGACCGACCAGGGGATCGGGATCGCGCGCGACGACCTCCAACGGATCTTCGAGCCGTTCCGCCGCGGCGCCGCGAAGGACACGGTCTCCGGCGTCGGGCTCGGGCTGTTCAACGCACGCAAGATCATCGAGGCCCATCACGGCCGGATCGAGGTCGAGAGCGCGATCTCACGGGGATCGACGTTCCGGATCTGCTTGCCCGCGCTACGCGAGGATCCGGCCGCGCCTGCGGCTGCGACGTGATCGCAGCGCTCGATGTCCGGAAAGGGGGGTACCCCTCCGATGCCCGACCTGTGCGGTTGATGGGTCCGGACTCGGCGTGTCAGCATGACCGGGTGTCGAGGTTGGTCACGGTGTCGAGGCCACGACTCGTCTCAGGGACCCAGATCGACGGACGGTACATCATCATCCGCGCGATCGGCTCGGGGGCGATGGGGACCGTCTACCTGGCACAGCATTCACTGATCGGTCGCCGGGTCGCGATCAAGTTTCTCCACCCCTACCTGTCGGACAACCCAGGGGTGGTCGACCTGTTCATGCGCGAGGCCCGAGCCGCCGGAACGCTCGGGCACCCGAACATCGTCGAATCGACCGACATGGGCCTCGGAGACGATCACGGACCCTACATCGTGCTCGAGTATCTCGAGGGGAGTTTGCTCACCGACGAGATCCACAAGACTCGTCAGTTCTCCCCTCACCGCGTGGTCCGGATCGCGGAGCAGATCGCGGCAGCGCTCGAGGTCGCGCACGCAAGTCGCATCCTTCACCGCGACCTCAAGTCCGACAACGTCTTCCTGATCGAACGCGACGGGATCTCCGATCACGTCAAGGTCCTCGATTTCGGAATCTCCAAGCTGATGACGAAGGACCTGTGCGACGCCACGGGCGGGCGCACCATGGGGACCCCCGAGTACATGTCACCCGAGCAGATCAAGACACCCGATCAAGTCGACGAGCGCATGGATGTCTACGCGCTCGGCGTGACCATGTATCAGATGCTGACCGGCGCAACTCCGTTTCATATCGCCGGCAAGGTTGGAGTGTCGCGATCATTCTACGGCGGCGAGACGAGCTCGACGCCGTTTCACGTCGACGGCAAGACCACGGTGGTGGAAGCGATCGATTCCAGCGAGATGACCGATCTGCTGAGACGGATTGTTCACGAACCGGTCCGCCCCCTCGGCCCCTCGGATGCCCCGGCGCCACTCGCAGCGCTCGTCATGTCGATGCTCGAGAAGTCCCCCGACGATCGCCCCAGGACCATGATCGAGGTGATCAACAGGCTCGAACAGTTGAAGCCAGAGATCGGGGTCCCCGAGGACGCGCCGATCCCGGTCCGGGCATCGACGTCCAAGATCATCCTGGCTCGAGCCGGTTCCGTTGGTGATGGGGATCACAGAGCGCCCGAACGCCCGCCTCCCGATCGCTGGCGTGGTTGGAGGTTCGTGGGTGTCGGGGCGCTGCTGTTGATTGGAATCGGGGTGGCGGCAGTGGTGCGCTCGAATGAGCCTGCACCGAGCGCTCCGGATCAGGCACCCGCGCCCCTGGCAGCGCTCCCTGCACCATCGGCACCACCCGCCCCGAGCACGCTCGCAGTGCCGCGATCGCCAGGCCCGGCCGAGGTCATCATCGTGAACCCGGGCGACGCGGCCGTGGGGGAGTCGAAACCACTCGCCGGCGCCGAGCCCAAGGTCATCGCCAAGGCCGACTCGCGTCCAGCAACGCGGATCGGCAAGCCGGTCGAACCGGGCAGCGATCCCAAGCTCGACCCGCAGAGCTCCAATCGTGCCCCCGAGCAGGCCACGCCCCCGGACGCGGCGATCGATCCGCACTCCCCCGATCCCGAAGTCGTCCGGCGACCGGACCCTCCGCCCGTCGAGACCCGGCCGGTCGTTCCGCCAAACGCGGGCGTCGT
>JAGSPR010000272.1 GCA_018262455.1 Deltaproteobacteria bacterium
ACGAGCAGGGCAACGACATCGTCTGCGACCCGTGAAACCGTGACAGCCCTGTCGTGATCGGCGCCGTAGCCTGCCAGACCAGGCATGTGATTCCTGCACTTGCGGGTGGCAGGCTGGTTGCAGCACCCTGGAGCAACGTGAGGAACTTCGCGCTGATCTCGAGCTTGTGCTGGATGGGGGGGTGCTTCTACGTGCCCCCGATCAACCAGCGACCCGCGCTCGATATCAAGCCGCGGTCGTCGGACCCGGTGCATCGCGGCGATCACGGCGAGCACGGCGTGATTCTCGACGCCCTCGCGGACGATCCCGAGGGCCAGTTCGTCGCGTTCCAGTGGCGGGTCTACCTGTGCACGGATGCCACCGACTTCGCGACGTGCGACCAGGATCCGATCACGAGCGGGATCGAGAGCTCCATCACGTTCGACGTCCCGAGCCTGCGCGCCGATCCCGACGGCGCCGGGCCGGCGATCGCGGCGCCGGTCGAGTCGTTGCTCGTCATCCTCGAGGCCAAGGACGATCACGGTGCGACCGCGAAGCCAGCCGACTCGCTCATCATCCCCGTGCTCGATGCCGATCCGTCTCTCGAGGTCGATCAGCACCGGCTGTACGGCGGGGTGATCGGGACCCCGGTCGATCTGTTCGCGGTGTACGGCGATCCCGATGACACCGCCGCGAACGTCATGATCACGTGGCAGGCGTTCTCGCCGTCCCAGGTCGAGATCAACCTGGCCGACATCGTGGTGCCGCAGCCCGACGATCTGGCGCTCGCCCAGGTCGGCAAGCGGCTCGTGCCGAACGCGATCGGGCTGTGGGACATCGTGATCACGGCGACCGACCCGGTTGGCCAGGCCGTGACCCGTCACCTCAGCGTCCCGGTCGGCGACGACAAGCCGCCCTGCCTGGCGCAGTGGTCTCCGATCGCTCCGACCGGCGGCGTCACGCTCCCGATCACCGAGCCGACGCTGTTCCAGGTCCCGATCGTGGCCGACGACCTCGATCGGTTTCCGACGATCGTCGGCGATCCGTTCCTGGGACCGACGACGTTCGCGTGGTCGATCAAGCCGCCGGGCGCCAGCGCGCGCCAGCCGCTCGTCGGCGTCACCGGCAACACCGCCGCGCTCGATCCGGCGAGCTTCGCGCCGGGCAGCATCGTGGAGCTCCGGGTCGAGATCTTCGACCGCAACGCGACCCCGATCTCGTGCGCCGATTCCGATCAGTCGTGCTCGGTCATCTCGACCGCATGCATCCAGCGCCAGACCTGGCACGTGGAGGTCCGATGAGCATCCGCACCGTGGCCGTGGGCCTCGCGATCCTGGCGTCGGCGTGCGCAGGCAGCGGCAGTCCTGATATCAACGACGCGGGAGACCCTCCCAGCGATGGCAACAACGGGTGCCAGGCGTCGATCACGTTCGATCCCGCCGATCCGATCGCGTCGGCCGACACTCCCGTGCGCGCGATCGGCCACGTCGACAACGCGCCCGGGGTGCAGACGTACACCTGGCACGTGTTCCGCGGCACCACCGAGATCCCGTTCCAGCCGGAGCAGGGCGACTTCTCGCAGATCTCGTTTCCCTCTCCGACCCCCGCGTCGTTCACGGTCTACCTCAAGGTCACGGTGCCGGGCAGCCTGTTCTGCCCCGAGGCGAGCGGGGTCGTCACCTCGATCGTGCCGGGCGCGAACGACATCGAGATGCGGCTCCACGTCGTCCCGCCGGCGGGCGAGGCCGGCTTGCCGATCGACCAGCGTGTGATCGTCAAGGGCAGCGGCCCGACGACGTTGCCGGACATCGTGCTCGACTCCGGCATCATCGTGACCGGCTCGGTGAACGACGGTGCCACCGGGATCCCGGCTTACCTGCGGTTCTTGCCGCGGAGCAAGGAGGCGTTCGTCGAATCGTTCTCCGACGGCACCGGCGCATTCTCCGCCCGTGTGCCGAACCTGTCGCACGACGTGCTCGTGATCCCGACCGCCGCCGGATTCGCGCCCCAGCTCATCAAGAACTGGATGCCGCAGAGTGACCTGGTGATCGTCAGCGGGCTCGCGATCTCGGGTGTCGTGCGCGATCCCGCGAACGCGGTGCTCGTCGGCGCCAAGGTGCAGCTGACGATCGATGGCGTACCTTCCACGCTCGCCACCACGAACACGCTCGGTGCGTTCACCATCCGGGCGGTGCCCGGAGCGGCCGGCTCGACGGTCCGGTTCGACGTTAGCCCGCCGGCGACCGCCGGGTTGCCCCGACTCGCGGCCTCGTCGACCACGTTCGATCTCGCGCAACCAGTCACGGTCCGCTACGCGGCGAGCCTGTCCACGCGCGACCTCGCCGGGACCACCGTGCGCCGCGCCGGTGCCGCGCTGGCGGGCGCGAAGGTGTCGCTCGTCGGCACGTTGCCGCTCGTCGGGACGGTGACAGCCGGAGTCTCGGCCAACGCGACCGGCGAGGTCCGGCTCACGGCCTCCACGGACGGCACCGGCGCGCTGCCGACGTTGCGTGCTCCCGCGACGGCACTGACGGCGGTGGTCGAGCCGGCGCCGGGCGACCTCGCGGTCACCGCGATCGATCTCTCGACGGGCGTGCCGTCCTCGATCAACGCTGCCGCCATGCAGGCGGTCAATACCGTGGTCCACTCGCCGGCGTCGGGCCTGCTCGAAGGGGTCACGCTCGACGCCATCCCGCTCGGCGCGCTGCAGCTCGCGGGCGCCAACGCGATCCGCGCGACCTCGAACGCCAGCGGCGCGATCACGACGAGCCTCGCCGCAGGCGGCCACTACGAGCTGCGGTTCTCCGATCCGGGAGGCAACGGCGCGCAGCTCGTCGTCCCCGATGTCACGGCGCCGGCGGTCGCAGCCAGTCAGACGCTGCTCGGCGCGGTGCAGGTGAATGCCACGATCCGGAACTCCGGGGGACTCGTGTCCACCGCGGCGGTACAGCTGTTGTGCTCGGCATGCACCGGGCTCGTGCGCAGCCGGCCGGTCGCAGAGGGAACCAGCGGGATCGATGGGAAGTTCTCGCTTGCGGTTCCCGACCCGGGGACGAATTAACTACAATCGCGAGACCCCGTGCGCGCCATGCAGAACAGCTGGAGACGAGCCGTGGTGGTGCTCGCGGTCCTCGTGATCCCGGTCCGCGCGGCGCGCGCGCAGGCCGAGCCGGACACCGTGGCGCTGCTGCCGCTCGATGCCGACGCGAAGCTCGAGATCTACGGCCAGCCCGTCGCGAGCGAGATCGCGCGAGCGCTGATCGCAGGTCGGATCGAGGTGGTCGTCGTCGGCCCCAAGATGGCGGTGCCAGTCCGCGCGCGGCTGGTGGTCGACGGCTCGATCGCGAGCAAGGGTGATGCGATCGTGCTCTCGATCCGGGTGCGCAACCCGCTCGACGGCACCGTGCTCGAGACCTTGAGCGAGACAGCCGTGCGGCTCGCGAACATCGATCAAGCGGCGGCGGCCCTCTCGGCACGTGTGCTGCCCGTGGTCACCGAGCGGATCGCGGCAATCCATCGCGCCAAGCTGCCCGTGATCGAAGGACGTCCTTCTCCCGTGGGTAAGCCCGTGGGTAAGCCCGCGGCCGAGCCGACCTTGCTCGTCGGGATCACGGTCAGCCAGGGCGCCAGCAGCGAGGTCGAGCCGCTGCGGCTCGCGTTGACCAGCGCCGTGCCGGCGTGGACCCGCGCGGCCCATCGCGTGCCCCTGACGGCCGACGAGGGAACGCTCGGTCATGATCAGGCGGCTCGCACCGTGGCGGGCAAGCAAGCCGAGCGGGGTGTGATGTTCGAGGTGCTCGGGTACACGGTGAGCTCGGGCAAGGTGCCGATCGCGCGGGCGCGGGTCCGGGTGCGAATCGCGGATGCCAGCGACGTCGTGTTCGAGCGCGTCGTCGTCACCGATTCTGTCGTCGGCGAGCGCGCGATGGCGGCCGAGGCACTCGCGGTCCGGGTGGCGAGCGAGGTGCTCGCGATCCTGCGGCCGCACATGCGCAGGCTCGAGGCCACATGGCGGTGACAGGGCTCGCGCGCGCGATCGCCGTGGTCGCGCTCCTTGCGACGGTGGCGTCGGCGCAGCCGGCGGGCTCGACGTCCGTGGTGCTGCGCGACGGCAACGCCGCTGCGGGCGCGGGTGACTGGGTGCGGGTCTGGGGGCTCGTCGAGCCGTTGCTGCACGGACAGCTCGCGCCGGCAGATCTCGCCGAGGCGCACCGGCTCGCGGGGCTCGCCACGTACTTCCAGCAGCGCACCGGCGAAGCCGAGCAGCACTTCCTCGCGTACCTCAAGCTCGACCTCGACGGCCGGCTCGACCCCGCGCTCTATCCGCCGGAGGTGGTGACGTTCTTCCAGGACGTCCAGACCCGCCACGCCGGAGAGCTGCGCGCGCTCCGTCCCCGGCAACGTCGTCACTTCGTGCTCAACCTGATCCCGCCGCTGGGGCAGTTCCAGAACGGTGCCCGCACGAAGGGCTATGCGATCGCCGGCTTGCTTGGCGTGTTCGCGATCGGCAACGTCACGAGCTACCTCGTGCTGCGGTCGTGGTGCACGCGGGTGACCGGAGACCTCGGCGACAGCGCGACCTGCGATGCCAGCAAGGATCGGTCGCGCAGCGCGAGCCAGCTCCGGTCGCTGAACATCGCGACCGGGCTCGGGCTCATCGCGACCTACATGTACGGCGTCTACGACGGTGTAACGGGATATCGGCGGCGATCCCGTGAACAGGCGATCGAGCCGTTCGCCACCCCAACAGCGGGTGGCGGGGTGTTCGGAATCGCGGGATCGTTTTGAGCACTCGCACCTACATGCGATCTGGGGTTTCCAGGCCATGGGTTACTCACCACGCGACAGGTGAATAGCTCGACGATTGGGGGGCAGCGCCCGAGGCGTATGGGCCCCTTCGTCGTTGTGATCGCGACATCGGCTCGGCTACGATTCGAACCGAGTGAGGCAGCCCGTACCATTCGGGAAATACCTGCTGCTGGACCGGATCAGCGTCGGGGGCATGGCAGAGGTCTTCAAGGCCAAGAGCTATGGCGTGGAAGGCTTCGAGAAGATCATCGCGATCAAGCGGATCTTGCCGACCATGGGCGAGGACCGCGACTTCATCAAGATGTTCATCGATGAGGCGAAGATCGCCGGACAGCTCGCGCACGCGAACATCTGTCAGATCTTCGAGCTCGGTCGCATCGACGGCTCTCACTTCATCGCGATGGAGTACATCTGGGGCAAGGATCTGCTGCAGATCCAGAACCGGCTCCGCAAGACCAAGCAGCAGATGCCGGTGGCGATGGCGTGCTTCGCGCTCGCCAAGGTGCTCGAGGGCCTCGACTACGCCCACCGCAAGCGCGATCCGCTGGGCCGCCCGCTCGAGATCGTGCACCGAGACTGCTCGCCGCAGAACGTGCTCGTGTCGTACGAGGGCGAGGTCAAGGTCATCGACTTCGGCATCGCGAAGGCGACGTCGCGCAACTCGCGCACGATGGCGGGCGTGCTCAAGGGCAAGTTCGGCTACATGTCGCCCGAGCAGGTGCGCGGCTTGCCGCTCGATCGCCGCAGCGATCTGTTCGCGCTCGGCACGATGCTCTACGAGTGCCTGACGGGGGATCGTCTGTTCCAGGGCGAGACCGACTTCTCCACCCTCGAGAAGGTTCGGAACGTCGACATCCGACGACCGCGCGAGCTCAACCCGGACATCCCCGAGGCCGTCGAGACGATCATCCTCAAGGCGCTCGCGAAGGATGTCGACAATCGGTATCAGTGGTGCAGCGAGATGCTCGCGGATCTGCAGCAGTTCCTGATGAGCCAGGAGGTTGTCTTCACGGCGAAGACGCTGTCGAGCTGGATCAAGGATGCGTTCTCGCCCGAGATCGACAAGGAGCGCCAGCTGCTCGAGCAGTACAAGCGCGTCGGTCGAGACGGGCTGATCGCCGGGTTGCCATCGGCGGCTGCCAAGCTCGATGTCGTCGAGCACCTCGGCGAGGCGCCGCTGGCCGAGGGCGATGCCACGCAGCTCGGTGGGCCGAGCTTCGAGGATCTCGATCAGGACGTCGCGGTGGGCGCGGCGCCCGAGGTCGGGCCGGCGCCGGGCTCACCCGCCGCACGCGGCGAGCCGGGCCGCCAAACTTCACAAGAGGACGGTGATTTTGGCGAGGAGGCTCCGACGGAGATCTTCGGCGAGATCGAGCACGCCCTCAAGCCCGACCAGCCGACCGCGCCCTCGCTGCCGATCTCACCGGGGGGGCGCTCGACGCCACCCCGGCCTCCGACCCAGCCGCAGTCGCAATACCCGGCGCCGCAGGCCGGGATGAACGGGTTCGTCGCACCGGCAGCGACGCCGCAGACCGGGTTCACCGCCCAGAGCTACGCACAGAACTACGGGTCGCAAGCGGCGCCGTATGCCCACCCGGGCGGACTGCCGGTGAGCTCGACGCATGGCGGCTCGGTCGGTCAGCCCCTCAATGCGCTCCCCCCGTCCGGTTCACAGCTCGGCAAGACGCTCCTGGGTGCGGCCCTGCCGCCAGGCCTGGAACCTTACGGCTCGCATCAGCCCAGCAATCCGCCAGGCCAGCCCTACCCGGGCTACCCCGAGCAGCCACAGCACTCGCAGCACCCCTCGCAGCCTCAGCTGCACGGGATGTATCCGTCGCAGCCGCAGCCGCACGCCATGCATCCGTCGCAGCCGCAGCTGCAGGCGATGCATCCGTCGCAGGCGCAGATGCAGCCGTATCCGAGCGCGCAGGGCTACCTGCAGCAGCCGCAGAACGGCCAGGCGAGCCCCTATGGCGCGCAGGGCAATCCCTACCAGCCCGGGCCGGCCGGCGCCGTACCGGCTGTTGGTCGCAAGAAGTCCTCGATCGTGCGCGATGTCGTGATCGGTGTCGCGATCGCCGCCGTGGTGCTGGGCGGCTTCCTCGCCGTGAAGTTCCTGATCCTCGATAGCGACGACGCCGTCCCGACCAGCGCGACCCCCTCGGGCGGATCGATCGCGACCCTCAAGGTCCAGCTGCCAGCCAACGTCGCGGCCGAGCTGTTCCTCGACGACAGCAAGGAGAAGGTCGCGACCGTCAAGAACCTGTCCGAGATTCCGGTGACCGCCGGGCAGCGCAAGGTGAGGATCGTGTCGCCGGATGGCCAGCAGTGCGAACAGGAGGTCCAGCTCCTCGCCGGCAAGACGACGGCCGTGCCCTGCAACCTCCACTTGGTGGAGCACCGTGATCCGACGGCCGGGAGCGGGAGCGCCAAGATCGCCGAGCCTCCGCCGCCCGGCGGCTCGGACAAGGATCCCAAGGCGATCGTGAAGCCGGCGGATCCGAAGACCACGACGAAGGCGCCGGATCCCAGGACCGTGCCCAAGCTGCCAGATCCCAAGGATCCGAAGTCCGCGAAGGACCTCAGAGATCCGCCCAAGGATCCGAAGCTGCCCAAGCTGCCGGTGAAGACCCCCGATCCGAAGAACCAGAACCCGATCGCGGACGACGACAATCCGGCCGACAAGGCCGCCACGATCGGCTCGAAGGGCTTCGTGGCGGTCTCGAGCAATCCGAGCGCGAAGGTCGCGGTCGACAGTATCGAGACCGGTCAGTCGACGCCGGTCAAGCTGCCGCTGTCGCCCGGCAAGCACAAGGTGACGTTCTCGCTCGGCGCCAGCAAGTCCACGTTCACGGTGGTGGTCAAGCCGGGCGAGACGACCACGCTGCACAAAGACCTGCAGTAGCGGCGCGGCGGCAAGCCGGTCCGCTCAGCTCGGCTTCGCTTCTTCGTGCTGCGTCTCGTGCGTCTCGAGATCGCGCAGCTTCGCTTCGAGATCGGCGATGCGATCGGCGAGCGCGCGGACATCCTTGTTCACCGCCGAGAACGGCGAGATGCCCTCGACCACGGTGCGGATCTTCGAGTCGACGTGCTTCTGCCAGTCATCGAGCCGATGCTTGGAGTGATCGACCCATTCCCGGAGCGACGCCAGGCTCCGCTTCTTGACCATCGCCTCGTCCATCGGCGTGTTCGCGGCAGCGGCCGCTTCCTCCGGGGTCTCCTGCGCCACGCCGTCGATCTTGTCGTCCTCCTTGCGCTTGCCCGGGAGGATGCTCTGGACTCGGCGCTGCGCCTCGGCGAACCACTCACCGCCGGACTGGATGATGTTGCGCATCGCGCTCAGCGGCAGGAAGCTGCGCTGCTTCTTCTCTTCTTCGAAGATGATCTGCGCCAGGGTGACCGTCGTCAGGTCCTCCTTGGTCTTGTTGTCGATGATCTTCACGTCGTCGCCGTTGCGGATCATCTCGCTGATCTGATCCAGCGTTACGTACCGGCTGTGCTCGGTGTCGTAGAGCTTGCGATTGGCGTATCGCTTGATGATCCGCGGCTCCGGCATCAATGATTCCAACTCTATCACGCACCGCGCCATGACCTCAACGTGCCGCCACGAGAACAGCCCTGGTAGAAGTAGTGGGTGGGTCCGGACCACCTCATCAACCGCCTGAAAGGCATCCGGGATGCACGGATGCGCGTGCTGGCGCTGATCGGTGCACTGGGCGACGGCTCGCCCACCCTGTGGGTCGAGACCATGGCCGCCATCCTCATCCGCGCTCAGCGGCTCAATGACGTCGACTCGTTGCTGGTCCTCGAGTGCATCATCCATGCGGCCGCCGATGAGGCCCTCCACTACGAGGCCCGCCAGGGCCTCTACGAAGCGGCGATCGCACGCGACCTGCCGGCGATCGCACGTCTGTTCCTCTCGATCTCGCCGGCGGTGGCCGTGCCGACCCAGCTCAAGAAGCAGCTCGGACCCGAGCGCCGATTGATCCCCACCGGTCGCCTGCTCACGCTCGGCGAGCGCAAGTCGCTGGCCCGCACGCATGATCGCGAGAAGCTCGGGAAGATGATCGCCGATCCGCACCCGGCCGTCGTCACGATCCTGCTCGACAACCCGCACATCACCGAGCTCGATGTGGTGCGGATCGCGGCGATGCGGCCGGCGGTCCCCGAGGCGCTCGCGAAGGTCGCAGCCCACACGAAGTGGTCGGTGCGGCACGCCATCAAGCGCGCGCTGGTCCTGAACCCCTCGACGCCACTCGCCGACGCGATCCGGATCGCGACCACGCTGCGCGCCACCGAGCTGGCCGAGCTGGCCGCGGATGTGTCGCTGCCCGAGCCGTTACGGCTGCACGCCGCCGAGCTCCGCGCCGCGACGCGGCATGGGGCCTGAGCGGTCAGCTCTCGGCCGACGAGGCCGACTTCTTGCGACGGCGAACGACGACTTCTTCCCACTCGTCGCCATCGTCGTCCGCCTTCTCGAGCTGCTTCTGGCGCGTGGCCGGAAGCTGCTTGGCGTCCTTGGTGTCCTTGG
>JAGSPR010000273.1 GCA_018262455.1 Deltaproteobacteria bacterium
AGGCGAGGTTCGCGCCGCCATCGCCCCAGCCGTAGACCGGGGTGTACGAGCCGAGCAGCGTGGTGCCAAGATCCGCGACCGGTGCCTTCGGATCGCCCGCGAGCGCGAGCACCGCGAGGGCGGTGGCCTCGGCGCGCGACGGCACGCTGCCATCGGCGCGCACCACGCCATCGCCGACGTCGAGGTACGCAGCGCCATCGGGCGACGTCTTGATGCCGCCCAGCACGCGCTGCTTCAGCTTGCCGGCGAGCGCGCCGTCGACGCTCCCGCTCGCGAGGATCGCCGCCGCGGTGAACGCATCCTCGACCTGATCGAGGTTGCGCGCGAACGCGCCGGCGGCACGCGCGGCGACGCTCATCGCGCGCTGGCGAGCGGCGTTCGTCGCGAGGTTGGAGCCGACCGCGCGGGTGCCGTCGGCGGTGGCGACCAGCACGCGTTGCAGCGTCCAGCCGGTGGCGCCGGAGAACGTGCCGTCGGGACGCTGGTGCTGCGCGAGGTAGGCGGCCGCGCGCTCGCCGAGCCGCGACAGCACCGGGTTGTCGGGATGCGCGTGCGCCGCCTCGGCGAGCAGGGTCGCGCGCGTGACATCGAGCGTGCGCCCGTCGCGGATCGCGCGCTGCGAGGTCAGGATCGAGAGCGTGCGCAGCGCCTCGGGATCGGGCTTGTCGCCGAGCGACGCGAGCAGCTTGCCCGCCTTGCCGGCGAGCAGTAGCGCGTAGGCATCCTCGGCGACACCGGCGCGCGCGGTCGACACCGACAGCTCCGAGCGCAACAGCGCGAGCGCACCGGGGAACACCAGCAGGCGGATCCGATCGGTGGTCGGATCGGCGCCCGGTGTGCCCTCGATCGTCAGCGTACGGGGCGCGGCGAGCGTGCCGGTGCGCGTGACCGTCACCGGCTTGCCGGCGGGCTGGACCTCGATCGTCCGCACCACCGCGTCGGTCGAGCCGAGCCCGACCTTGAGCTTGATCGTGCCGGCGCGCGACGCGGTCAGCGTGGCGTACTCGACCAGGCTGCCCTGCGCCGGGATCGTGCGCGCACCGCCGGCCTTGCCGAGCACGCCGCCCTCGATCTGCAGCGCGAGGTTGCTCGAGACCTGCGCGTCGGTGGTGTTGACGAGCTGGATCGGGAGTCGGATCTCGTCGCCGGTCATCAAGAAGCCCGGCACGATCGGATCGACGTAGGTCGGCAGCGTGCCGAGGAAGCTCGTCGTCGCGCCGGCCTGCGCGCCGCTGCGCGAATGGGCGAGCGCGAGCACGCGCCAGGTCGTCAGCCGATCCGGGACGTGGACCGGCACGGTGGCCTCGCCGTGGTCGTCGGTGACGACCAGCGGCTCGAACAAGAACGTCTCGGGGAACCACGCCCGGGTCACGGCCTCCTCGCCATCCTCGTCGGCTTGTCCTCCCTTGTCTCGCTTGCCGGAGGTCTTGCTGTCGGCGGTGGGCGCCGGGCTCTTCGTGACGTCGATCGTGGACGAGCCGACGGCCACCTGCTTCTTGGCGTCGGGCCGATGGTCGGCCTCGCGTCGCCCCTCGTCGGGCTCGGCTTTCTGCCGCTCGAAATCGCCGCCTCCTCCACCGCCGCCAGGCCCGCTCTCGAGCGACATGGCAGCCGTGACCTCGGCGGTCGAGGGCGCTTCTGCGTTCTTGCCGGCCGACTGGTCTCGGCCCTTGCAGGCGACCAGCATCACGCACATGGCGAGGGTCTTCGTACGCAGCATGGTCATGGCCTCTCTCGGGCGACCCACTGGGCCCAGTTCTCGACGTCTTCGGGAAGTCGCGTGCCGATCACGATCACGGCGCGCGGATCGGTCAGCGACAGCAGATCGGCCGGCAGCCTCGACAGCCGCAACGTGCGGCCGTAGGCATCCACGATCGGCTCGCCGCGCTGCCTGCACGCCTCGAGCGCCTGGTTCCACAGCTTCGCCATGGTGGCGGGATGCACCTTCTCGCCACCCGGCGCGCTGGCTTCCCACTGGCGCGCCTGCGCGTGCAGCTCGGCGAGCACGAGGTAGAAGTGATCGGTCAGCTCGGTGACCGGGTCGAACTTGCTCGAGGCCTTCGCGTTGAGCACGGCGTCGAGCTCGGGCGGCTGGGGGATCGTGGTGACCCGCAGCACCGTGGCCGCCGCCGCGTTCGCGCCGCGGATCCGGCCGAGCGCGAGCGCCTGACCGTCGAGCACGCCGAACGCCGGCGCGCTGGTCTCCACCTTGGGCCGGACGCGACCCATGCTGTCGGCCCCGGGGAGCGGCACCAGCTGGCCGAGGCTGTCGTCGACGCCGAACAGCCCGACCGCGGCCTTGCCGCCCTTGCCGCCGATCCGCGTCTGGAGCACGAGCTCGGCGCGCTGCCCCGGCTGGTACTGCGGCTGCTTGGGCTTGATCGTCACCTCGAGCTCGGCCTGCGGCCGGACGTAGACCAGCGCGCGCACCCCACCGCCGGTGACCTCGCACCAGCCTTCGGTGCCGGCCTCGATCTCGAGCTGCGCCTTGTGCTCGGCGTCGAGCTCGACGTCATGCTTGGACGTAAGGCACTGGAGGTGGAGCTTCTTCGGCAGCTCGCCGACGAACGCGGGCCCGCGGATCAGCTGTGCGGTCACGCGATCCCCTGGCTTGGCGATCACCGGCACCACGCGCATCCGAAGATTCGGCACCTCGCCGGGCGCCACGCGGAGCTTGGTGAACGGGTTGCCGTCGACGGCCGCGCTGACCTCGAGCTCGTAGCCGAGCATCGTCGTCGCCTGCGGCTTGCTCTGCTGCAGCCGCTCCGGCAGCGTCATCTCGAACCGCACCATGCCGAGCGAATCGCCGGCGAACGGCTCGGCGAGCTTGATCCGTGCCCCGCCCGAGATCCGCGAGGTCACGCACGCCATCGCGCTCTGCGAGGTCTGCAGGGCCTTGGGATCGGGCGCCCAGCCACCGAGCTCGACCTCCTTGGCACCCGCGCGGACCCGCCAGGTCAAGAAGCTCGGCAGCGCGCCCTCGACCTGAGGCAGACAGTCGCGCGTGCCGTGCGCGAGCGTCTCGATCTGCTCGGCCAGCCCGGGCGGCGTCTCGAGCGCGCTCTCGATGCTCGGGACCAGCGTCGGCAGCTCGGGATCGGTGTAGGTGAACGACAGCTTGTACAGCCGTTCGCCGCCCACCGGCAGGCGCTTGCTGCGCAGCGTGGTCACCGTGCACTGATCGAGCGCCGATGGCCCCGACCCCGCGCTGAGGATCGCGCCGCCGGCGTCGACCCGCAGGCCGACCGTGGTCTCGGTGTCGGAGTCGCCGATCCACTTCGCACAGGGCGCGAGTGCGGTCAGCCAGCGATCGATCTCGACCTGATCCGCGAGCGAGGCACCCTCGTCGCCGATCAGCTCTTCGACCTCGCCGCGCGTGACCAGCGCTTCCCGCGGCGCCGGCCGCCAGGGCTGGGCCGGGATCACGACGTTGACCGGCGCGCCGGGATCGAGCTGCAAGCTCGCGACCCCGTCCTCGTCGAGCTCGGCCTCGATGCCGGGGTCGTTCGGCTGCCAGGCTCGCTTCACCTTGATCTTGGTCTTCGAGATCACGCGGCCATCCGGCGTGGTGACCCGGACGAACATCCGGTTGTTGAAGCTCTGGACGAGCCCGTTGCCGAGCTCGGTGACCGCGGAGACCGCGATGCCATCCTTGCTGAGCAACACCCTGGCCGTGCCCTCCACTCGATCGCCGGCCGGATCGATCGCGGAGATCCGCGCGGTCAGGGTCGCGGTGCCCTGGAGGTCATCCGGCACCTGCGGCAGCGCGAGCTCGAACCGTCCGGTCGCGGCGGTGACCGCGTGCTTGGGCAACAGATGGTCCTGCCACTCGATCGGAGGTGGCCACTCGCCCGCGAGGTCCCACTGGATGTCGAGCTGGGCCTGGGCGACCGGGGCGCCCGAGCTGTACAGCACGGCGCCCTTGATGCTCGGCGCCTCGCCGACCTGATAGAACGGCTTGCCCGCGGTCGCGTCGACGTGGAACCGCGGCAGCGTGAACGGCTCGACCGTGAACGGCACGTTGTCGACCGCATCGCTCGACACCCACGACACCGTCCAGTTGCCGGTCTGCGCGGCCTTGTCGAGCGGGAACGTCCCGGAGACCACGCCCCACTCCCCGGCGGCGGCCTTCTCCTCGAGCAACACCTCGCCACTCGGATCCCGCACGGTCCACATGCCGGGGCGGCCCTCGAGCGGCGCGAGATCGCGGGCGCGCAGGACGACCGCGCGGAACCGCACCACGTTGCCGGGCTCGTAGAGCGGACGATCGGTGATCACGTGGATCCGGGCCGGCGTGAAGAGCGGCAGCGGGACGTCGAGCTCCCCCTTGCCGAGCCGGGTCACGTAGTCGGCGTGCAACTTGTAGTCGCCGTCGGGAACCTCGGGCAGCTTCAGCTTGCCGTGCGAGGCGTGGCCGATGCGATCCCACCTGACCTCGAGCGGGACCGCGAGCTGCTTGGCGTCGACCAGCGTCAGCGTGATCGATTCGAAGCTGCCGAGGGGCTCGTGCTCGACGGCGTCCGCGTCCCGGACGGTGTAGTGCGCGAGCCCGGTGAGGTAGACGGCGCCCTCGGCCCCGCGGCGCAGCCCGGAGACCTCCAGCTGCGCGGTCTGCCGGATCTCGCCGTCCGGGCAATGGGTGAGCGCGATCCCGTACTTGCGAAAGGTCTCGCGGCAGATCCGAGATGGAATCGCCGAGCCGATGATGAAGAATCCCAGTGCGATCGGGATCCACGCTTCACGCTTCATGGTGCCTCTGCCCCCCGGGCCCGAGGGTATCAACCCAACGCCCGACCGAGGCACCGCGATCTACTTCGACCCGGCCTCAATTGTCGCCGATCGCGTGCAATTGGCCCCGCCCTACATCTTGATGCGCTTGTTCTCGGGATCGTAGAGCGGCCTCAGCGACGCGCGGGCCGGGACGAGCGTGCCGGCGATGTCGACCTCCCAGGTCCCGGCGTCGAGGAACGCCTGGTCGAGCGGGCCACCTGACGGCGCGTCGATCATCGCCAGCCCGACCGCGCCGCCCAGGGTGTGGCCGTAGGACGCGGCCCGGAGGTAGCCGACCGGCGTGCCGTTGCGGCGCACGACCTCGGCGTGGAACATCATCGGCTCGGGATCGGTCACCAGGATCTGGAGCAGCCGCTGGCGGAGCGGGCCCGCCGCCTTCTCGGCGACCACGGCTTGCTTGCCGAGGAATCCGCCCGGCTTCTCGAGGTCGACCGCGAACCCGAGGCCAGCCTCGAGCACGCTATCGGTGTTGTCGATGTCGTGGCCGAAGTCGCGGTAGCCCTTCTCCAGTCGCAGGCTGGCCAGCGCCTTGAGGCCGGCGTGCTTCATGCCGACGCGCTCGCCGGCCAGGACGATCCGATCGTAGACGTGCACCGTCTGCTCGGCGGGGACGTAGAGCTCGTAGCCGAGCTCGCCGAGGTACGTGATCCGGATGCACAGCACGCGCGCGAACCCGATGTCGATGTACTGGGCCGCGCGGAATGCAAACGCCTCGTTCGACAGGTCCGCGCTCGTGATCGCTTGCAGCAGCTCGCGCGAGCGGGGGCCCTGGACGTTGATCTGACCGAAGCCCGAGGTCACGTCGGCGACGAACGCATGGTGGTCACCGAGGTGGCGCTTCATCCAGGTCTCTACGTGGCGGTGGGCGGTATCGGAGGCCACGACCCAGAACCGCTCGTCGTCGAGCTTGGTGACCGTGAGATCGGCGGCCAGCTTGCCCGCGACATCGAGCCACTGCGTGTACGTGATCTGCCCGGCGGCGCCGTCGACGTGGTTCGCGGACAGCCAGTTCAAGAACCGGCCGGCGTCGCGACCTTCGACGACGAACTTCGACATGAACGACATGTCCATCAGGATCGCGGCCTCGCGCGCCGCGGTGTGCTCGGCCTGCCAGTACGGAAACCAGTTCTGCCGGGTCCACGACAGCCGCTCCACCGTGGGCTCGATGCCGGGCGGGGCGTACCAGTCGGGTGCCTCCCAGCCGCTGACATCCTTGAAGTAGGCGCCGCGGGCGGCGAGCCGGTCGTGCAGCGGCGACAGCTTCGCGCCGCGCGCCGTCTGCATCGTGTGCGTCGGGTAGTGGCACTGGTAGACCATGCCGAGCGACTCGACCGTGCGCGTGCGCCGGTACTCGGGATTCGCCTGGTAGGCGTGCAGGCGGTCGATGTTCATCCCGGTCACGTCGACATCGGGCCGGCCGTTGATGATCCAGTGCGCCATCACCCGGCCGAGCCCACCGCCGGTGAGGATGCCGATCGAGTTGAGGCCTGCCGCCACGAAGTAGTTCGCGAGCTCGGGCGCTTCGCCGACGATCGGCCGCAGATCGGGCGTGAAGCTCTCGGGGCCGCAGAACAACTTCTTGACGCCGGTGCTCGCCGAGATCGGCACGCGCGACATCGCCTTCTCGAGGTACGGGCCCATGCGATCCCAGTCGGGCTGGATCTCGCCGAACGAGAAGTCATCGGGGATGGCGCGGAGGTTCCACGGCGCGCACACCGGCTCGAACAGGCCGATCATCAGGCCGCCGACCTCCTCGCGGAAGTAGCCGTACGACCCCGGATCCTCGAGCACCGGCCAGTCGTTCGACAGCGCGGGGATCCGCTCGGTGATCAGGTAGTAGTGCTCGGCCGCCTGGAGCGGCACGCTGACGCCCGACCCCGCGGCGAGCTGGCGCGCCCACATGCCCGCGCAGTTGACGACGTACTCGGCCTCGATGTTGCCAAACGGGGTCGTGACGCCGGTGACCGCGCCGGCCTTCTGGGTGACGCCGGTGACCGGGATGCCCTCGAGCAGCGTGGCACCCTGCTGGCGCGCGCCCTTCGCCAGCGCCATCGTGACCCCGACGGGATCCGCGCGGCCATCCTCCTTGACGTAGAACCCGGCGAGCAGATCGTCGGTCCTCGCGAGCGGGAACAGATCCTTGACCTGCCGGGGCGAGATCTCGTGGACGTCGATCCCCAGGTGGCGATTGAACGTCGAGACCCGGCGGTACTCCTCGAGCCGGTCGCGGTCACCGGCGACCTCGATGAAGCCGGTGGCGCGGAACCCGGTCGACTGTCCGGTCTCGGCCTCGAG
This sequence comes from Deltaproteobacteria bacterium, assembly GCA_018262455.1. The sequence continues at coordinate 7,087 of JAGSPR010000273.1, forward strand.
CCGGCCATAGAGCCCACACGAGTACTTGCGCATCTCGGTGGAGGTGGAAGTTGCGGCGGGGTGCCGAGCATGGCCCGCCAGGATAGCCGGTCTGCCGCGAGGATGCGGCAGCGCGCCGGCTAGCCGAGGCCTTTCACTTCAGCTTCGAGATGCACTGACCGGCGTCGAGCATCGCCGCCATCAGCGCCTTGGTGGTGGCCTCGTCGGGCTGCTTGTCGCCCATGTCCTTGGCCATCTGCTCCATGGCGTCGTCGAGCTGCTTGTTGACCTTGTCGCCGCACGCCTTGTCTTTGCAGGCGCAGGCCTCGTCCTTGAGCTTGGTGATCTTGTCGACGCCAGCCCCTTTGCCGCAAGCAGCAACGAACGACAGCGACAGCGCGAGCGCGAGATACTTCTTCATGGTGGGACCTGGTTAGTTGGTGAGGTCGTTCTTGAACGACGAGTTGACGAGGACGAGGGTGAGCAGCGGGTAGATCGCGAACAGGATCGCCCCGAGACCGGCGCCGGCGGTGGCGATGCCGATCGCCGTGCTGGACAGCGAGACCAGCGCGTAGAGGGTGCCGAAGCTGCGGCCGAGCACCTTCTTCTGCTTGAGGTAGCCGACGCCCGAGCAGATCAGCAAGAACGCCGCCACGCCGGTCATCAGGACCATGACCCACGCGACGGTCATGCTCGGACCGTCGTACTTCTCGCCGGATGCCTCCGCTGCCTTGATGCCCTCGCGGATCAGCGCGAGACCGCCGAATGCGAGGAGCGTGAAGATCGCTCCGATGCCGCCGAACACGAAATTGAGAACTGCCATTGCGGTCAATCCGCCGGGACGCTTGCCTAGTGCCATTGGGAACTCCTTGGTTTGGACGGGGCGACCTTGTGCAACCGGCCGGCCAGCCTCAAGCCGGCGATCCCTGGCGGCGGCTGGACCCGGTGGACCCAGATCTCGAGGGCTTGGTGGGTGCGCATGGACCCGCGCACCCTCCGGTGCAGCTCGACGCAGCTGGTGCGAGCCGCGAGTGCACCTGGTGCAGTGCGGCCGGTCGTCGCTACGCCTGCGTTCCGGATCGGAGTACTGAGTGCGCCTCGCCCGGCGGGGAGTCCTAGCGGCCGACGATCTTGGCGATCGTATCGCGCGTGACCGGGTGGTAGAGCGACCTCGCCTGTTCGAAGGTCTGCCTGGCGAGCGCGCGCCACGGCTCGCCCCGCGCGACCATCGCTTCGTAGATCGGCGTCACCATCCGGCGGCGGCCGACGCGGAGCAGGAACCCCTCGACGGCGGGGGCCAGCTCGCGGGCGTCGGCCCGGACCACCAGCGGGAGCCAGTACATCGCGATCTCGGCGTTGGTCGCCGCGGCCAGGAGGCCGTCGCGATCGATCGCGAGCAGGCGTTCGCGCGTGAGGTCTGCCGGCAGGGCGCGCAGGAAGATCACCCAGTCGAGCGTCTGCCACCGGGTGGTCGACAAGGCCGCGCCGGTCGTCGCGTAGGTGGCGAGCGACTCGAGCTCGGTCGCGCGGGCCGAGACCGCGGGGGAAACGCCTCCGGGCAGTCCGCGATCGTGGATCCAGCTCGCGAGCGTGACGGCGGACATCGCGCCGGACGTCGCGCCGGCGTGAGGGGCCAGCAGGTCGGCGGTGGCCTCGGCCTCGAACGCGTCGGTATCGGTGGGCTGCAAGGCGCGACGCGCGAACCGCCGGCGCAGGAAGTCATCGAACGTCGTGCGGCCGACGGCCTGCTCGAGCGTGCGGAGCAGCAGCGCACCTTTCTCGTAGGCAGCGTCCGAGGGCACGTCGTCGGGATCGCGATCGGCGGCGATCTCGAGCGCGAGCCGGGTATCGGGCCCGGGATCGGTGCCGAACGCCTCGACGAGATCCTTGCGCCCGAGGTACCAGAGCTGGTCGGCGTGCGCCGCGCCCCGGAGCTCCTCCATGATCCGGCGCTCGACGTAGGTGGTGAAGCCCTCGTTGAGCCAGAAGTCGCTCCAGGTCGAGTTGGTGACGAGGTTGCCGGACCACGAGTGCGCGAGCTCGTGGGCGATCAGCGAGACGAGCGCGCGATCGCCGGTGATCACCGTCGGCGTCAGGAACGTGAGCCGCGGGTTCTCCATGCCGCCGTACGGGAAGCTCGGAGGCAGCACGAGCATGTCGTAGCGGCCCCAGCGATACGGGCCGTAGAGCCGCTCGGCCGTGGCCATCATCGTCTCGACCTCGGTGAACTCGCGCGCCGCGCCGTCGACCACCGACGGCTCCGCGTACACGCCGCTGCGCGGACCGATCGCGCGAAACGCGAAGTCACCGACGGCGAGTGCCATCAGGTACGACGGGATCGGCTGATCCATCTTGAACCGCCAGATCCCATCGACCGGCGGGCGCTGCGGGTTCTCGGCGCTCATCACCGCCCACAGGCCGTCCGGCACGTGGACCGTCGCCTCGTAGGTGAACCGGACGCCGGGCGTGTCCTGCAGCGGGATCCACGTGCGCGCGTGGATCGCCTGCGACTGCGTGAACAGCATGGGCTTGCGCTTGCCCGACGTTCCCGACGGCTCGACCCACAGCAGCGCGCCAGCCTCGGGGCCGGTGCGATACGCGATCTCGACGCAGGGTTCGGCGGCGAGCGCGATCGTGAGCGCCTGACCGAGGATCGGTTGTGGCGGCGCGAGGTCCCAGTGGAGCGGCCGCTTCGTCGTGCACTCGGTGACCGAGTCGATCGCGAGCCCACCAACGTCGAGCACGAGATCGGCGCGCGGATCGTGGCGTGCGAGCGACAGCTGGGTCCTGCCGTGGAGGACGTGGTGCTCGAAGTCGACGGTGAGATCGAGCGCGACGTGGCGGACCGCGATGCGCTCGGGCGCCGCGAACGAGTGCGGATCGTGCTTCAGCGATGGCGAAGCAGGTGCGAGCGAAGGAGCCGTGCCCGTCGGCGACCGGCACGCGCAGGGAAGCAGCGCCGCAAGGGCAAGCGCTCGCCGGGACAGGACTCGCATCTGGACGAGGTATAGCGCGATCGGTCACGGAGCCAGCGCCGCGACCGCCTGATCGCACGCGACGGCGAGCTGGTTGGCCTCGGGCGTCCGCGCCCGGCGGAACGCTTCGGCGGCCTTGCGATAGGCGAGCTTCGAGGTGGCCGGATCGGTGCCACGCATCGCGCTGTCCTCCCACAGCACGCCGAGGTTGAAGTGCGCCTCCGGGCGAGCGGGATCGAGCGCGATCGCCTCGGCGTAGCGAGCCTCGGCATCCGCGTGCCGCGCCATCCTGCGGGCGGCGATCCCGCGCGCGACGAGCACGTCGTAGCTCCGTGTGGTCACCCGCGCGAGCTCCGCGCTCGCCTCGTCGGGGCGCCGGAGCATGAGGTAGGGGAGGCCAAGGTCCTGGTGTGCCTCCTCGAGGTCTGGCACCGCGGCGGCCGCACGCTGGAACGCGTCGAGCGCCACGCCGGGATCGATCACCCCGCGCGCGAGGTCGACGTAAGGCGAGCCATCATCGAGCAGCCGAGCCCGGCGCAAGAAGTACGGTGCAAGGCCGTGGTGCTTCGGATCCGCAGACGCGTATCCGAGCAGCGCGAGCACCACGAGCGGCGCCGGATGGTCCGTCACGGCGGCCGCATTCGAGGCCTGAGATCGCACGTCGTCCTCGAGTGCTCGGCGGTTCGGATCCCGCGCGGTCATCGCAGCCAGCTCGCGCAGCCCCGCGGACGCGAGGTTCACCCGGGCCGCGAACAGCTTGCCGTCGGCGGCGAGCGCGGCCCGCCACAGCTGCTTGGCGGCCTGCCAGCTCCCCGCGCGCCATGCAAGCTCACCGAGGTTGGAGGTCGCCGCCGGATGCGCGGGTTGCAGCTCCAGCACGCGCTCGTACGCGCGCTTGGCCTCGGCCACCATCCCGCAGCGCGCGAACACGAGGCCGAGCAGGTAGCGCGCGTCCACCTGCGCCTGCCGGTTGTCGAGCGCGGTGAGCTGCGCGACGAGCGTTCCGCAGATCGGCTTCGCGATCGGTGCGCCGCGTGGGTCGAGCTTGCCGAGCGCCTCGGCAAGCGGCCTCGGCCACGCCTTCCCAGCGGGCACGGCGGGCTCGGTGAGGATCGGCAGCGCGGGCGCCGGCGCGGCCTGGAGCTCGCGGGTGCGCGCGAACGGGCTCGGGGCCAGCCGGACGCGCTCGCGTTCGCACAACCTCGAAGCCGCGTCGACGATGCCTCGCTCGCTCGACCGAATGAGGCAGAGGTCATAGGCATCGATCGCGCGCTTCATCAGCGGCTTGGCGACCGCGGTCATCTGGGCGCAGAACGCCGCGATCTTGTCCGAGGCGAACTCGCCGGTGCGGAGGGCCTTCGGGATCTCGGCGCCGGACAGATCCTCGCTCATGGCCTGCGAGATCATGCCCAGCCGCCCGAGCGCGGCCACCATGGGCGGGCCGAGCTTCGTCGCGACCACCGCCGAGTACTTCGTCGTGGCGAGCGCGCCGAGCTGTTGCTTGCGCGTCAGATACGCGTTGAACCGCTCGAGGCTCGCCTGCCTCACCTGCTTGCGATCCGGGGTGAAGTCGAGGCCGGTCGGGAACCGCACGGCGAGGTAGGTCTCGAGCTCCTGATCGGCCTGGTGGAGCAGCGCCGTCGCGAGCGCGCGCTGCGTGGTCGCGTTTGCGGGGGTGGGCGTTGCGGTCACGACCGCGGTGAACGCGGCCGCCGCCTGCTTGACGAGCCCCGGAGCGCGCGGCACCACCGTGTACGACGCTGCGGCCGGCGACCCGCAGTGCGAAGCGGGGCGCGCCCGCGTGGCCGCGGGGCGGACGCGCTCGAGCCTCACGCACAGCCCGTCGATCAGCGGGACCGGACACGACCGCTGCCAGAGCGCCGTGCCGAGCCTGGCGTACGCGTCGACGGTGTCCTCGGGGCTGCCCGTGGTCCCATGGAGGCGGAGGTAGTCGCGCAGGTGCTTGACGAGCGCGTCGCCGCCCTGGCGCTCGTAGATCGGCGACAGGCTCGACGTCGCGGCCGCGGCCTCGTGCGGCCTCGTGCGGCCGAACTGCACCTGCAGCTTGCGGACAAGGGCGATCTGCTTGGCCTCGTCCCCGAGCGCCGCGCGCAGCTCGATCGCCTCGGCGAGCGCGTCGAACGCATGGGGCGCGGCGCTCCACCGGCTCGCGTAGTCCTCGAGCCGATCGGCGGCCTTGTCGAGCAAGCCAACCCGCGCGTAGATCCGGGCGACTTGCCAGGTCGCGGTCGCCGCGTGGGGCGACTGCGGCCATCGGGTGCGCAGCTGGTCGTAGAGCTGGACCGCGACGTTGACGTTCTTGGTGTCCTCGAAGCAGGCGGCGCCGCCCGCGATCAGCTCGTCGCCATCGGCGGCGTCCGGATCTGCGTTGTAGAGATCGAGGTACGCCTGGCCGCACGCCAGCAGCTTCGCGGGGTCGTGGCTTGCCTTGCCCTCGCTCGCGAGCCGCTCGGCGTCCCCGCGGGTGACGTCGGCCGCCGCGGGGCCGGCCGCGAGCATCGTGAGGACCAGGATGAGGAGGCGTCGCATCGCCAGAAGACACCGCCCAGCCGATCCGGTTTCGTCGGGCCGTGCGGTTTTGACCGCCGGTTCGCCGGACGCTTGTATCGATCGTCGTTCCGTGAGAACGAGACCGGATGAGTGATCATCCCACTGACTTCGTCGGCTCGATCGAGGACGCGATCACCTCATCGGTCCAGGCGAAGATCCCCGATGCCGTGGTCCAGGTCTCCGGCGGCGGCGGTCACTACCGGATCGATGTCGTCTCGACGGTGTTCGCCGGCAAGAGCATGCTCGACAACCAGCGCCTGGTGCTCGGGTCGATCAAGCACCTGATCAACGGCAACAGCCCGCCGGTCCACGCGGTCGATTCGCTGACCACGCGCACGCCGTGACGCGGAGCGAAGCCGAGGAGTCGCCGTGCCACGACGCGCGGTGAGCCCGCGACGATCCCGATCAAAGGATCATCGCGAGGCTCGATTCGAGTCGGCTCTGCCGGGTCAGGGACAAGGCCGTGGCAAGGAAATCGAGTACCTGACGAGAACCCAAGAGGTCCTCGTCAGACGAATCACGGCGTGGACCGGACTCGAGGAACGGACTAGGACTCTTTGGCGCCCTCGTTCTTGAGCGTCGTCACTTCGTTGCGCACGGCCTGCGCGAAGGTCTTGAGCTCCTGCATCGCGTTGCGAACACGGGTGCCGGCGGCCTTGTTGCCGTCCTTGAAGAACTTCTCGAAATCCGCCGCCATCCCGGCGACGAGAGCCTGAAGCTCGGCATAGCGAGCGACAGGAGCCGTCGCAACATCGGAATCGTTCTGGTCGGTCATTTGTGTGGTCTCCATCAGGGGCGACAACATGCCCCACAGCTCTGACATCCGCACGCGCTGAGATACTTAACATCGAGACCCGCTTGGTTTCGACATGTTGGGCGCTCGAACTTGATAGGGTCGTGCACTCTCGGCCGATCACAGAACGTTAATCACCACATTGGTCCGGCCAATGTTGGGGGCCCCGCGCATGATTCCACCCGATCCTCCCGATCCCCACGACCTCTCCAGCGATCGGGAGGCCGTGTGGCTGCGCGATGTGTTCCGGCCCGACGAGCCCAACCTGACCGTGCGTGCCGTGTTCGTCGGCATGGCCGTCGGCGCGGTCATGTGCCTGTCGAACCTCTACGTGTTCTTCAAGACCGGCTGGAGCCTGGGCGTCACGCTCACCGCCTGCATCCTCGCGTTCGCGGCGTTCCAGGCGCTGCATGCGGCGCGGATCACGAAGCGGCCGCTCGGCGTGCTCGAGAACAACGCGCTGACCACCGTGGCTTCGGGCGCCGGCTACATGACGGCCGGCGGCAACATGGCCGCGTTCGGCGCGCTGCTCATGGTGCTCACGCCACCGATGCTGATGGCGGACCGGTCGATGTGGACCGATCTCGCCGCGGCGTTTCCGGACTCGGTGCGGCCGTTGCCGATCGACAAGCTCAACGACCTCATCTGGCGCGCCCTCGAGTCGGGCTTCCTGCTGTCCCGCGAGCCCAAGCCCGCCCCCGCGACCCTCCCGATGATCCTGTGGTTCGCGGTGATCGCCGCCATGGGCGTGTTCGTCGCCATCCCGATCAAGCGCCAGCTCATCAACCGGGAGGCGCTCGCGTTCCCGACCGGCACCGCGACCGCCGAGACGATCCGTTCGATCCACCATGCCGGCGGCGGCGGCACGACCAAGATCAGAGCGCTCGCGTTCGCCGCGTTGCTCGCGGCCGCCGTGAAGTGGCTCGTCAGCGCCTGGAAGATCATCCCCGACGAATTCTCGGTGCTGCCGATCCAGATGGGAGGTCACGCGCTGAAGAGCTGGACGCTGTCGTTCAAGACCGAGCTCGTGCTGGTGGCCGCGGGTGCGCTGATGAGCTTTCGCACCGGGTGGTCGCTGCTGATCGGAGGGCTGGCCACCTATGGCCTGCTCGCGCCATGGCTGGTCCACGAGGGCTACGTGACCACCGTGAGCTACAAGGCGATCGTCCAGTGGACGCTGTGGCCAGGTGCCTCGATCCTGGTCAGCGCGGGCCTCGTGTCGTTCGCGCTCGACTACAAGTCGCTCGCACGCTCGTTCTCGGGGCTGACGAAGATGTTCGGCGGGTCGCGCCGCGGCGGCGAGCAAGGCATCGATGCAGTCGAGGCGCCGGAGTGGTGGTTCCCGGTCGGGTTCTTGTTGCTCGCCCCGATCGCGATCGTCCTGCTGGCCACGCTGTTCGGCATCCCGTTCTGGGCCGGCATCATCGCCGTGTTTCTCGCGATCCTCATGGGGTTCGTGGCGGCGCGAGTGACCGGCGAGACCGACATCACGCCCACCAAGGCGCTCGGCCCGGTCACCCAGATCACGTTCGGCGCGCTCACGCCCGGGAACCTGACCGGCAACATCATGTCGGCCAACGTCACCGGCGGCATCGGCCTCCACGCGGCGGATCTGCTGACCACCCTCAAGACCGGCTGGCTCCTCGGTGCCCGCTCGAGGCACCAGGTCTATGCGCAGCTGTTCGGCGTGGTGGCTGGCGCGATCTTCATCGTGCCCGCGTTCACCATCCTCATCCCCGACCCGGCGATGCTCGGCAACCCGGAGTGGCCGGCGCCGTCGTGCGTGGTGTGGGAGGGCGTGTCCCGCGCGTTCTCGAACGGCATCGGCGCGCTCGACGACTCGATCAAGGTCGCGATGGTGATCGGGCTCGTGATCGGCACCACCCTCACGCTGCTCGAGAAGCTCGCGCCCAAGCGCATCACCACCTATGTTCCGTCCGCGAACGGCCTCGGCATCGCGATGGTCATCCCGGGCGGCAACTCGATCGCGATGTTCGTGGGCTCGCTCGTCGCCGAGATCCTCCGCCGCAAGCAGCGGGATGGCCTGGTCGTCCCGGTGGCCTCGGGACTCATCGCAGGCGAAAGCCTCATGGGCATCGTGATCGCCCTGCTCGTCGGCGCCGGCATCCTCGCGAAGTGAGGCGCACCCGTTGCGCGAGCCCTCCCGGCGCTGCACGATGGGAGCGTGTCCGAGACCCCGTTCGCGCTCGTCGGTGGCGCCGAGCGCGTGCGCGCCCTGGTCGAGCGGTTCTACGACGCCATGACCTTGCACGCGCCCGCGCTCGCGGCGCTCCATCCCTGTGACCCACCCGGCCAGGTCTCGCGCACCTCGCGCGATCGGTTCGCGCTGTTCTTGATCGGCTGGCTCGGCGGGCCGCAGGACTACATCGCGCAGCACGGTCACCCCCGGCTGCGGATGCGCCATGGCCGCGTCGCGGTCGACCTCGCGATGCGCGATGCCTGGCTGCGGTGCATGACGATCGCGATGGATGCCGAGGCGATCACCGGCGACGTCCGCAGCTACCTCGACTCCCGGTTCGCCGAGGTCGCGGACTTCCTGCGCAACACCGACGGCTGACCGGAACGCAGCGCACCGCCCGACCGCCCCATCCCGCTTTGATGGCCTGTCGTCGCATCAACGACCGCCTCGCCGCTGCATCGCACGCCGACGGCGCAGGGCTGCCAGCGCGGCGAAAAGCCCGAGCGAGCGAGGATCGCTCGTCGCGGCGCAGCCCCCGGAGCGCGGTCGCGGAGCGTCTGCCGGGTTGGCGATTGTTGCGGTCACGCGTGGATCGCTGGCCAAGCTCGGCAGTGTCGAGGCTTCGGCGATCGTTCGACGGAGTGGAGCGACTTCGCCGGGCTTCAGCAAGCGTGTCGCGCACGAGCGGATCTCGATATCGCCGTTCGGTCCCCGCTGACCGAACACCCGGAAGTGCGTTCCGAGCTCCAGAGAAAGCTGCCTGCACGGGCCCTCTCCGTTGGTGAGCCAGACCTCGCTCGGGACGGTTCCTTTGAGCACGGCCTCCACCGCGAATCGCACCCGGAACACGGCGCCGTCACCGAACTGGACCAGCACCACTCCGACGCCGCGCTCCGATGGCAGCACGATCGTCTGGTCGTCCAGTGCGTATCGACCGGCGGCGAGGCCACAGAACGAGTAGCGACCGTCGTACGGGATTGTTTGCTGTTGCGGCTTCAGGGGCTCATCCTTCGAGTCGCGCCGCAACAAGAAGCCAGTCGGCATGGTCGAGCACCGATCAGGATCCCAGGTCTGGATCTCGATGCAGCCTCTGCGTGCTGCCGGCACGGGTGGTGGCGCGCAGGTCCCGAGGTCGCGCTCGATGCCCCAGCCATCGATGACAATGTCGCTATCCTCGAGGAGCTCGGAATCGGGCACGCGGTCGTTGCACGGCATGCACGCGTCCGCTGATCGCGCATCGAGCAGGAAGGCGCTGGCGAGCACCACGATCCATCCCGCCTGCTTCGACGTGCACGTCATCGGGGGCTCGTCGGCGATCCGGTCGATGCATGACGGCAGGATGTGAGACGAGGGGAACCAGACGCCGCCGAACCAGCATGCACGCGTCGCCGCTTCACGCGCTCGAGCGCGGCCGCGATGTCCATCGCCCCGGCCAGCAGCACCAGGCAATCGATGCCGCAGCTCACCCCCACGCTCGCAAGACACCGACCCCGTGCGGCGGTTGCGCCGCGCGCGCGTGCACGGCGGACATCTGGAGCGCGCTCACCACTGCCAGTCCGGCAACCGGAGTCGATCGCGAGTGCGCGCAACGCGGCGACATCACACGCATGGCGCCAGGCACACGCCGTGCTCTTCGAGCCGACGCATGAAGCCCCTCCTGCTCTCGTCTCTGCTCGCCGGCGCGCTCGCGCTCGGAACGACCGCGTCCGCCGATCCCGTGGTCGCGACCGCCAACCAGCTCGCCGGCACGCACGACCTGCGCAGCCTCGAGCGCGCCGAGACATCCGCGTTCGCCGCCTTGCAGGCCGCGGGCGCCCAGGTCGCCGCGACGCGCGCGCGCTGGGATGCCGCGGTGGCAGGCGGTCATCCGGTGCCGGCCGGCGTGTGGGCCCGTCGCCACGCAGGCGCGATGCAGCTCCGCAAGGCCGCGCTCGCGCGCTGGCAAGCCGCGGCCGCACGGGTCGACGAACGGCGGTTCGCGGCACGATGACCCCGAAACGCCGACAGGCCCCGGTGACACCGGAGCCTGCCTCGATTCGCGTCGAGCCGAGCTCAGTAGCTCGCGATGATCGACATCCCGGCGTACGCGGCGTACCCGCGCACCATCACGTAGTAGTCCCCCGCCGTCGTGTTGCTCGCGGTGCAGGTCTCGGTGTTGCCGTTGAGGTACGGCCGGCACAGGTACGAGCTCG
>JAGSPR010000590.1 GCA_018262455.1 Deltaproteobacteria bacterium
CTCGCCGTGCGAGCGCGTCTGCCCCGTGGGAGCCACGTGGAAGGAGCCCGACGGCGTCGTCGTGATCGACTACGACTGGTGCATCGGCTGCCGCTACTGCATGGCGGCGTGTCCGTATGGGGCTCGGCACTTCAACTGGGCGACGCCGAAGATCCCCAAGGACCAGATCAACCCCAACACCCACATCCTGGGCAACCGGCCTCGCCCCAAGGGCGTGGTGGAGAAGTGCCACTTCTGTCTGCATCGGACCCGCAACGGTCGCTACCCCGCGTGCGTCGAGGCCTGCCCGGTCGGCGCGCGCAAGTTCGGCAACCTCCTCGATCCGAACAGCGAGATCCGTCAGGTGATCGACACCAAGCGGATCTTCGTGCTCAAGGAGGAGCTCGATACCTCACCGAAGTTCTTCTACTTCTACGGGGCCTAAGACCATGAAGAAATTCCTCCACGAGTTCTTCGATTTCATCGTCGCGAGCTTCCGGGTCGTGCTGAGGCGGAGCGCGATGTTCTACCTCTGGCTGGCGGTGCTCGGGGTGATGCTCGCGATCGGCATCGACGCCTACCTCGATCAGTATCGCCACGGCCTGATCGAGACCAGCATGCGAGACCAGGTGTCCTGGGGCTTCTACATCGGCAACTTCACCTTCCTGGTGGGCGTCGCGGCCGCGGCCGTCGTGCTCGTGATCCCCGCGTACGTCTACGACTGGAAGCCGATCAAGGAGATCGCGCGGATCGGCGAGCTGCTGGCGATCACGGCGATCATCATGTGCATCATGTTCGTGACCGTGGACGTCGGCAATCCGCTGCGCGTCTGGCACATGATCCCGTTCTTCGGCACCCCGAACTTCCCGCGTTCGTTGCTGGCCTGGGACGTGGTGGTGCTCAGCTTGTACCTCACGCTCAACCTGGTGATCGCGACCCACATCCTGTTCCGCTCGTACAAGAACCAGCACTACAGCAAGCGGTTCGCGGTCCCGCTCATCATGCTCTCGATCCCGGCGGCGGTCGGCATCCACACCGTGACCGCGTTCCTGTTCGCCGGCCTACCGTCGCGCAGCTACTGGAACGCGGCGATCCTGGCGCCGCGCTTTCTGACCTCGGCATTCTGCTCGGGCCCCGCGATCATCCTCGTGCTGCTGCAGATCCTGCGGCGCACGACCCACCTGAAGGTCACCAACGAGGCGCTGTTCAAGATCGCCGAGCTGATGGCCTACGCCATGTTCGTCAACCTGTTCCTGTTCGGCGCCGAGGTGTTCCGCGACTTCTACTCTTCGACCCACGAGGTCATCCACTACCAGTACCTGTTCGGGGGTGGCCGCTACCACGGGTCGCCGATCGCGGTCTACGGCTGGTCGGCCCTGCTGTGCAGCTTGACCGCCTTCCTCCTGTTCCTCGTCCCCAAGACCAGGACGAACCTGATCACGCTCAACATCGGCGCCGTCCTGATCTACGCGGGCGTATACATCGAGAAGGGCGTCGGCCTGGTGATCCCTGGCTTCACGCCATCGACGCTGGGCGAGATCTACACGTATTCCCCGAGCTCGACCGAGCTTCGGGTGTCGATGGGGATCTTCGCGTTCGGCGCGATCCTGTTCACGCTCATGGTCACCATCGCGACGAAGTTGCTGTTCGCGAACCCGAAGCTGCAGGGCGAGCACTGAGCGGTGAAGGCGCGACGGCTCGATGGGCGGCGGCACCGCCCAAGATCCGATCGTCGAGAGCTGGCGTTCCAGCTTCGAGGGAATCCGGAGACGTGTCACCGTGAGGGATGCTCCGCATTGCCATCGCGCTCGCTTCGTTCGCCATCGTCGCCTGCGCGCACGGCCCGAAGATCAACGAGGTGGTCTTCAAGGCCGGCCTCGGCCGCAAGATCACCGCCCGGGATCGCGTGTCGTCGGCGACGTTCTGCTCGACTTGCGGCGAGAACGCATCGGTCACCATCGGGTTCGGCACTCCACCGCGCGTGTCCCTCGCGATCCCCCTCTGCTACCCTCATGCACATTCGAAGATCGGCGATCACGACAAGATCTCGGTCGAGCTGGTCGATGGACACATCGCGGCAACCGAGGGCCAGCTCGACATCGAGGACTGCACGACGAAGCACCTCACCGCGAAGCTGTGGTCCGTGTTTCCCGACGGCACGCGCATCGACGCGCGCATCGACACCGAGCTGCAGAATCCCGCCAAGTAGGATCCTGACGCTGGACGAAGGCCGTGCACCGCGCGATGCTGTCGCACGTGAGCCGCCGGTATGACGACGCGTTCCTCGATCCGTTCCGGCAGCGCGGTGACGAGCTCGCGGATGCGGCGCTGCTCGAGCTCCGCGGTGCCGGCGACCTGGTGACCCGCCTCGAACGCGGTGCCGGGGCGGGCGCGGTTGCGTGCCGCAGGCTGCTCGACCACGTGCGTGAGGTTCCGAGCTGGGTGGATTTTGCGCGCATGCAGTCGGGCCACGTGCGCGCGCGTCAGTTCGCGCTGCACGCGGGCCTGGCCCTGCTCGTGGGCAGCCTCGCCGAGTCGTATGCCTCGGCGAGCGGCGCCAAGGTGCTCGTGCGAAGCGGGCGCCTCGATCGGGATACGCCACGGCGGGTGTACGAGACCGCCGTGTTCGTCCACTCGATCGGCATGCCGGGTGGGCCGCGCCCGGGGACCCCCGCGCACCGGCGCATCGTCCAGACCCGGTTGATCCATGCCGCGATCCGGCACGGGATGCAAAAGCGTTCCGACTGGAACCCGGCGTGGGGGCTGCCGGTGAACCAGGAGGACTACGCGTCGACGCTGCTCATGCTCAGCCTGGTCTTCGTGCGCAGCCTGCGCCGGCTCGGCGTTCCGTTCAGCACGGCCGAGGCGGACGCCGTCCACCATGGCTGGCGGTACGTCGGCTGGGTGATGGGTGTCGACGAGGCGCTGCTGTCGCGAGATCTCGAAGACGAGACGGCGCTGTATCAGGCGATCACGCGTCGCCAGTTCGAGCCGGACGACGACAGCCGTACGCTCGTGGCCGCGCTCCTCGATACGATGTCCGGGCGATCGCCGATCTATCTGCCCCGTGGCGTGCTCGCCGCCGCGGCGCGGCGCGTGCTCGGTGATCGGCTGGCCGACGCACTCGCGATCGCTCCGCCACGTGGATGGCAGTCCATCCTGACCCCGCTCTCGATCGCGGGCCGGCTCGCCGGTCCTCTGTTTGCGGCGGTTCCGGCCGCCGGTCGTGCGGCCGAATCGCTCGGCGCGTACATCGCCGAGCAAAGCTTGCGAGGGTTCGAGGTGACGGGATCGCACAGCTGAGATGCGTCGGTGGAGGGGCGCGATCTCGCGGCGCTGGTTGATCGCCGGGACTTGCTAAGGTCCCCCGATGACGAACCTCGCCTGGCTCGCCCTGATCGCTGCATGCGGGCACTCCGATAGCTCCCTGGAGAACGCCCCGACTCCCGCGGCGTCCCCCACGAGCGCAGCCGCACCGGGCGCGCTGCCGCAAGCGTTCGACGGCATCGCCGTCGGTGGGTCGTTCGCCGCGGTCGAGGC
>JAGSPR010000591.1 GCA_018262455.1 Deltaproteobacteria bacterium
GAGCGCGTTGCCCGGGATCAACCGCTGGCCCGCGATCACGAGGCCCGCATAGGCATTCTTCGCGATGTCGGCCGGGTCGTAGTCGAAGCACACCCACGCTGGCGTCATCGCGTCGGTGTTGATGTCGTCGAGCAGCTCGTCGGCCGACAGCTCGCCCATGTGGAGCGTCAGCGTGCCCGCGAGCTGATCGCGGATCTTGTCCGGATCCTTGGTCAGGTAGAGGACCCGTTTGCCCGGACTGAGCGCGAAGCTACGACCCGACATCGCCGGAACCGTACCACGCTCCGCGCGATCTACGGATAGACGCCGGAGACGACGGGGCTCGGCTCGTACGACGTGCCATCGCCGACCTGGCCGTACTGGTTCTCGCCCCAGCAGTAGACCCGCCTGTTCATCGCGATGCCGCACGTGTGATCGTCGCCGCCAGCGATCGCGCTCCACTGCCCGGGCCATGCCAGATTGGTGAATGCGGCGTCCGGCGTGGAGCCGCCCGAGAACTGCCCGAGCTCGAGGTTCGAGTTGTTGCCCCAGCACTTCATCCGATGGTTCGCATCGAGCGCGCAGGTCTGATCGGCGGTCGCGAACATGCTCGGGACGGTGCTGACGGTGCGCCAGTTCGACGTGACATCGAAGAAGTTCATGTTCGCAATCCCGCACATGAGGGCTCCTCCGACCTGCGGCAGGTTGGAGCTGCCCATACAGCTGACCGTCGGGGTCGCCCCGGCCATGCGATGGACGCACGCGTGCTCGCCGCCCGCCTGCGCCGCCGAGACCATCGGGATCGTCGTGAAGGGGAGCATTCCGGAGAGGATCTGCTGCGGTACGTTGAGGTTGTCGGTGCTGACGAGTCCGGCCGCGCAACGCTTGGCCATCGAGCCGATCGCCGCGACGTGGGGCGCGGTTCCGTCGAGCACCACGCCGACCGCGAATCCGGATCCGACCGCGATCGTGTGCCAGAGCCAGTTAATGTCCAGCCTCGGGTACGGGGTGGGCAGCACCCCAGAGGTATCACCGGGACGCTCTCCCCAGCAGATCAGGTCCCCGGCGTCGATCCCGCAGCTCATCCGGCTGCCGGCACCGAGCTCGGTCCAGTTCGTTCCCGTGACCTGGTGACGGGTCTCGATGGCGCTGCTCGAGCCGAGCTGCGACTCCGCATTCTCGCCCCAGCACTCGATCTTGGTGCGGTCGCCGATGATCCCGCACGTGTGCTTCTCGCCGGCGGCTAGCTTGTGGAACAGCGACATCGAGGCCACGACCGGGGTGTTACGGAGCGTCCCCATCGGCGTGCCGAGCTGCTGTTCGTGATTGAGCCCCCAGCAGTACGCGGTGTACGGCGCTGTCGCGCCAACGAGCGCACACGTGTGGTTGTCGCCCGCGATCAGCTGCGCGACGTCTTGGTCGGGCAGCATCGCCGCCGTCGGCGCGTACTTGCGCGAGAACTCCCCGTTGCCGAGCTGGCCCTTCGAGTTCGAGCCCCAGCACTTCGTCGTCATGCCGTCGCTGCTGAGCGCGCATGTGAAGCTGAAGTTCGCCGCGAGCTGCGAGACCTGCATCCCGACCTCGACCTTCGGGCCCATCGTCCGATCGCTCCTGAACGTGCCGCTGCCGAGCGCACCGAGGTAGTCGTCGCCGTAGCAATAGACGTCGCCGTTCTTGACCGCGCAGGTATGGAGGCCGCCGACCGCGACGGTGGTCCACCCGGGCCCCTCATCGACGACCAGCGGTGGTTGGCCCACATTGGAGGCTGCGGCGTCGCCGAGCTGGCCCTGGTTCACGCTCCCCCAGCACACGAGCTTGCCGCTGGTCGTCGTCCCGCACGTCGCCTCGTGGCCAGCGGACAGCGACGTGAACTGCTCGGTGCTCGCGATCGTCCGTGCCTGCGCGAACGTCAGGGCGGAGGTGTCACCCCGGCCGGTCTGTCCTTGCTCGGCCTTGCCCCAGCAGTGTACGAGGCCTCCGTCGGCGATCGCGCACGCGTGATCATCGGCGATCGCGATCTGGTTGAACGTGGTCGTCCCGTCTCCGAGCCGCAGCGGCGCCTGCAGACCTTCCGCGAGCTGGAACGTGAGGTCTCCCCAGCAGAAGGCCTCGTGCATCGTCGTGATCGCGCACGTCGCGAACCCTCCGGCGAACACCCGCTCGACGGGGTTGGCGCTCGGAAGCGTGACCGGCGTGATCGTGATCGAGGGGTTCCGGTCGATCTGCGGGGCGGACTGGCGGTAGTAGTTCTCGCCCCAGCAGTACACCGCGCCGTCGCGGACGCCGCACGTATGCTGCACGCCGGTGGCGACGCTGGTCCATCCGACGGTCGTGGAGGCCAGGCCTGGGTTGCCGGTGAAGTCGGCAACCTCGAGCCGCATGCCGAGCTGACCGTGATCGTTGTTCCCCCAGCAGACCACCTGACCGGCCGCGATCCGGCACGCATGCCGGTCGCCGGTTGCGATCAGCGCCGGGGCGTTGGGATCGATCGCCGGGCCGTCGATGGTGCCGTCGCTACCACCACCGTCACCGCGGCCCTCGAAGGCCGGCTTCGAGAAGCACGCCGCGACCAGCGCGCAGATCAGGGCGAGAGGCAGGACGCGCATCGGAATCAGAAGGGCAGCTTCGCCGAGCCGGGGCCGGGCTTGGTCGCGGCGGAGCCAGGTCCGGGCTTCGGCGTGATGGTGTTCGTGTTCGGCGTGGTCGTGAACGGCATGCTCGGCTTGACCGGCTTGGTCGTCGTCGGCTTGGTCGGCCTGGTCGTGGTCGGCTTGGTCGGCTTCGTGGGCTTGGCGACGGTGACCGGATTCTCGACGGGCTTGGTCTCGACGACGATGGGCTTGGTGTCGACGACGGCGGGCGTGGGATCAGCGGGCTTGGTGTCGACGACGGCGGGCTTGGGATCAGCGGGCTTGGTGTCGACGACGGTGGGCTCGGGATCGACGGCGGGATCCTTGGCCGTGCCGTCGCCCCCCCTGAGGAGGGTCGCGCTGACGATCACCGCCACCCCGAACACGCCCGTCGCCGCGGCGATCAGCGGCCACCGCTTCCTGGTCGGCGCGAAGCCGGCGAGCGACGAGGTCCCGGGCTGCGACGTCGCGGGGACCGCCGACGCCGACGGCGCGAGCATGGTCTCGCCGGCGACGATGCGCTCGACCTCGGTGACGCTGCGCGCGCGGGGTTCCTTGTTCTTGCCCGAGGGAAGCCGATCGGTCGCGAGCGAGGGCGGCATCGGCGTCTCGAGGTGCGCGAACGCCTTCGAGTCCGCGGGGAACGGGCCGATGCTCGGGCTGGTGTCGCTCGGCCACGGCACGCCGTGCACCGGGGTGTTGGTGGCCAGTGACATCTCGAGCGCCTGCAGCGCCTCGGCCGCGGTCTGGTAGCGCCGGCGCGGATCCTTCTCGAGGAGCTTGCCGACGACCATCGCGAGGCGGTGCGGTACGCCGGTCATCGGCGGCGCGGCCTCGTCGGAGCCGTGCATGGCGAGCAGCTCGTGGACCGACTCCGAGTAGAACGGGAGCCGGCCCGTGCCGAGGTAG
>JAGSPR010000592.1 GCA_018262455.1 Deltaproteobacteria bacterium
CCGGCCCGGCGACGCACAGGTTCGCGTTGCGGGCGCCGTAGCACCGGTCGAAGTGCCGGCGGACGTCGGTGATGCCGAACCGCTCGACGTTGGAGCGCGGGCCGATGATGCGCTGGCCGAGGGGGTGGGCGTCGAAGGCGACCCCGCGGGCGATGTCGTCGGCGTTGATCTCGGTGCCGTGTTCGTCGTAATCCTCGTTGATCTCCTCGAGGATCAGCGCGCGCTCGAGCTCGATATCGGAGAATCGCGGACGCCCGAGCAGCTCGCCGAGCAGGGCGATCGCCTCGGGCACGTGGTCGGGCTCCAGCGCGAGCTGGAACAGCGAGTAATCCCGCCCGGTCTCGGCGTGGAGGGTGGAGCCGAGCCGCTCGACGGCGGTGTTGAGGGCGAGCGAGGTCGCATAGCGCTCGGTGCCCCGAAACAGCATGTGCTCGACGAAGTGGGACAGCCCGTTGTCCTCCGGCGCCTCGAACCGGGCCCCCACCTTGACGAACAGGGCACACACCGCCGTATGGAGGTGTGGCAGGGCGACCGTGGTCACGGCCAGGCCATTATCGAGCGTGGTGGTCTCCACGCGAGGGTCAAGCGTCGTGTCCAACGGTGTTGCTTACCACCGATTCGTTTGAAGGCGTCAGGGGATCGGTGGTATCACCTCATCGGTCCGATGCTCCTCAAGAAGATCGTGATCGCCGAAGACGACGACGCCATCGCGCACATGGTCAACATGTCGCTCGGTGACGCCGGCTTCTTGTGCCTCCGGGCACGCGACGGCGATGAAGCCCTCAAGCTGGTCAAGGCCCACGACCCGGACCTGCTCGTCCTTGACGTGATGATGCCGCGGGTGGACGGGCTGGAGGTTGCCCGCCAGCTCAAGGCCGACGTGATGTGGTCACGTACCCCGATCTTGATGCTGACCGCCCTGGCCGGCATCGACGACCAGGTGCATGGGCTCGAGGCCGGCGCCGATGCCTACATGTCCAAGCCGTTCGATCTCCGGGAGATGGCAGCGCGGGTCAAGGCCCTGATTCGCTCGGCTCGCCGGGAGCGCAATCGCAATCCCACGACGAACCTGCCCGGATCGCGTGCGATCGACGAGGAGATCGAAGGCGCGCTCAAGAGCGGCAAGCCGACGGCCGTCATCCACATCGATATCTTGAACTTCGATTCCTACTCCGACTCGCTCGGCATCGCGCGCTCGGAGGACACCGTCCGCAACCTCGGCCAGTGGCTGCTCGACGCGGCCCGCGTGGCGTCGGGCGGCGGCGCGTTCGTCGGGCATATCGGGGGCTCCGACTTCATCGCGGTCCTCGCGCCCGAGCACGTCGAGCCGTTCATGACGAGCGCGGAGGGGGCGTTCGATGACAAGCGCTCGAGCTTCCCCGGCGAGCCCGGCTCGCTCGCGCTCGTCGCGGGAGTCACGCACACCAGTGGCCTCAGCCTCAATGGCGGCGCTGACGAGCTCGGACGCCGGCTCGGCAAGGCCATGAAGCAGGCGAAGGCCGGAGGCAAGACCGGCCACGTCGTGTGGTCGGCCAGCTGAAGCCGCCCGACGACCCCGACCCGGCAGCCGACCCTGGGGTGGCGGATACCCTGGCCTCGGCGCAGGGCGTGACGGCCCCTGACGGCGCCGCCGCGCGCGCCGCGGCCAGCCCGGCGAACCTGACACCGCGCTCGGTCCGGCCCGGGGACGTGCTCGGTCGCTACGAGCTCGGCGAGGAGATCGGCGAGGGCGGCATGGCGACGGTGTTTCGCGCCCGCGATCGCGAGCTCCGCCGCGATGTCGCGATCAAGGTCCTGTTTCCGCACCTCGCCCGGCGCACCGAGATCGTGCGGCGATTCCATCGCGAGGCCCGCGCCGCCGCCGGTCTCGAGCACCCGAACATCCTGCGGATCTACGACGTCGGTGGTGGTGAGCCGTCGGAAGGGACGGGACGAACCGAGATCGATCCGCCGTTCATCGTGATGGAGCTGATCCGCGGCCGCACGCTGCTCCAGGAGATCGAGCAGCGCGGCGCGATCCTCGCCGAGGTCACCGCGTGCATCGGGTCGCTGCTCGCCGACGCGCTCGCCGCGGCGCATGCCGCCGGGATCATCCATCGCGACATCAAGCCGTCGAACGTCCTGATCGCGCCGGGGGGCCGCTTGTTGCTCGCCGATTTCGGCGTCGCGCGGCTCGAGACCGAGGACTCGCTCGTCACGCGCACCGGCTCGCTGCTCGGCACGCCGGCGTACATGAGCCCCGAGCAAGCGAGCGGCGACACCGCCACCGCGAAGAGCGATCTGTACTCGCTCGGTGCGACGCTGTATCAGCTGTCGACCGGCCTTCTGCCGTACAGCGGCAGCCCGGCGAAGGTGATGTCCCAGATCGCGAGTGGCGCGCTGATCGCACCGATCCGGCGCAGCGCGGCGGTGGGGCCGGATCTCTCGCGCGTGATCGAGCGGCTCATGCAGAGCGACCCGGCGGCGCGTCCCGCGAGTGCGATGACGGTGGCGGGCGAGCTGCGCGAGCTCGCCGTCGCCGGTGGGCTCGGTGATCCGACCGACGAGCTGGCGGCATTCTTCGACGACGCCGCGGGTTTCCTCAGGACGCGCACCCCGGCCGTGGTGACGGCGATCGTGGCCGCGGGCAAGCGCGCGCTCGCCGAATCGAAGCTGCCGCGCGCGATGGCGCTCGCCGATCGAGCGAGCGTGCTCGCGCCGGAGGATCCGGCGGTCAAGACGCTCGTCGAGACCGTCACCGAGGGCGGCCGGTCGTCGAGACGACGCAAGTTGCTCGCGATCGGCGGTGCCGGCGTGATCGCAGCCGGGGGGGTGACGGCGATCGCGATGACGCTCTCCGGCGGTGCGACCACCATCCCCGACGCGGAGCGCGACGCGCAGGTCGCGATCGACGCCCACACCCTCGCGATGACCACGCTCGTCGACGCGCCCCCAGCCGACGCCCCGGCGGCCGTCGATGCGCCCGCGCTCGACGGCGGCGTCCGCGTCTCGTCGCGTCGCGATGCCGGCGTCGAGGCGGCGGTCCGCGCGCTCGATGCCCAGCCGATCGATGCCGCCCCGCCGATCGACGTTGCCCCTCCGATCGACGCCGCGGTCGCCGACGGCACCCTGATCGTCCTCAACGACACCTGGTGCGAGGTCAGCATCGACGGGGTGGTCCAGCCCGGCAAGCTGACCGCGGTCCGCAAGTCGATGCGCGTCCCGGCGGGCCACCACGTCGTGACGTGCGCGCAGCCCGGCATCAACCCCGGGTGGTCCCGCGAGGTCGACGTTGTCGACGGCAAGGCGATCGCGGTCCAGGGCACGATGCTCGTCCCGGTCGCGGTCACGATCGCGATCACCGGCGACTCGGTGCAGATCGACGGCAGCCACTACCCGCGCGGCACGGTCGCCAAGCTCAAGCCGGGTCGCTACCGGGCCGTCGTGATGCACGGCGACAGCGGGGGAGCGGCGGGCTGGCTGTCGATCCCGCGGGTTGCGAGCTGCCGGCTCCACGAGCAGGGCAACGACATCGTCT
>JAGSPR010000593.1 GCA_018262455.1 Deltaproteobacteria bacterium
CGGTCGATCGACTCGAGCTCGAATGGGCCCGATCCGATCGGCCGCTCGCCCGGTGGCTTGCCCTGCTTGGTGATCGCCGCCGGCGGGAGCGCGAGCAACGGCGATCTCGCGACCGCGCAGGCCGCGCTCGGCAGCGCGGCGACCCGGGTGTCCGCGCTGGCACCTGGCAAGCTGGCGCAGCTCCGCCTCGAGATCCTGTTCGAGGAGACCCGGCCCGGGGACCGCGAGATCGCCGGCCGCGTGGCACGTGCGCTCGAGAAGCTGCAGATCCAGTCGGTGATCACCGCGGTTTCTTCGACGGTGCTGCGCGAGCGGGTGGCGCGCGGCACCTGTGACCTCTGGATCGGTCAGCTGGCGAACCCGATCACGATCGCGACGCCGTGGTGGACCGCGGCGTTCGCCGCCGGCGGTGATGACTGGGCCGCGACCCAGCTCGCGGCAGGAAGCCTGACGCCTGCCGCGGCGCAGCAGACGTTCAACGATCGCCTGCCGATCGTGCCGCTGATGTTCCGCGCGATCCGGATGTGGCATCGCAGCGACATCCACGGCTTGCGATTCGACGCGAGCGGGCGACCGTGCTTCGCGGAGATGTTCCTGTTTGGCCACGCCGTGCTGACGGGAAAGAAGCCATGAGGCTCCGCGGCCGGTTCACGCTCACCCTGGCACTCGCGGCCCTCGTCCCGATCTCGGTGGCCGCCGTCGTCACCCGCCAGGTCATTGCCGCGAGGATGCGCTCGGACTACGAGAACCTGCGGCGCAGCTCCGACGACACGATGCGCCGCGAGATCTCGCGGCTGTCGACCCAGGTCGAGGAGGCCGTGGGCTCGCTCGCGAGCCGGGACCATCCGTACGTCGCGGGGATCGTGCGCGACATCATCAAGAAGACGCTCGACAAGAACCGCCTGGACCAGGTCAATCAGCAGGGTGGTCCAGAGATGCGTGGGCTCGGGCTCGATGTCCTGACGCTCACGTCCTCTCCCGATCACAAGATCCTGGTGTCGGCACACACGGCGGAAGACCGCATCCGGTTCGAGCCCGATCCGCGCGTCTACGCCCTGGTGGGCAAGACCAAGGGCACGGCGTACTTCGCACGCGAGAAGGTCGCGGGGCACGGAGACACCCCGCTGCTGGTCGCGGTTGCGGCCCGGCTCTCGACGGACAAGGTCGGTGATCTGCACGCGACCGACTGGGTCGCGGTGCTGGCGGGGCGCCGCGTCAGCGACGACCTGCTCGCGTCGGTCCGCAGCCCCGGGCGGGTCGATGCGCGCGTCGTCAGGCCCACCGGCGAGGTCGAGTTGCCGCCCGCCGGCAAGGACTGGGCGGCCCTCGCCGGCGATCCGCCGATCCGGATCGAGCTCCCCGATGACGAGGGCAAGCCGATCGCCATCGTCGAGGTGGCGGTCTCGAACGGGGACCTCGACAGCGTGCTGCGCGCGCTCACCTACACCTCCGCCGGGCTCGCGCTCGCCGCGCTCGGCGCCACCGTGCTCGTGGGCCTGCTCGTCGCGCGCCGCACCGCCCGCGATCTCGATGCGCTCGTCGAAGGCTCGCTCGCGGCCTCGCGCGGCGATCTCGATCACCGCGTGCCGGTGCGGAGCAAGGATGAGGTCGGCGCGGTCGCGAGCGCCTTCAACTTCATGATGGAGGATCTGCGGACGTCGAAGGAGCGGCTCGTGATCGCCGAGCGCATCGCGGCCTGGCAGGAGATCGCTCGCCGGCTCGCGCACGAGATCAAGAACCCACTCACGCCGATCCAGATGGCGATGGACACGCTGCGCAAGACCTGGCGCCTCAAGCACCCGTCGTTCGACGAGATCCTCGAGGAGTCGACCTCCACCGTGCTCGAGGAGGCGGATCGCCTCAAGCACATCGTGACCGAGTTCTCCGACTTTGCCCGGATGCCCAAGCCCAACTTTCACCGCATCGATCTGAACGAGGTCGTGCGCTCGGCGCTGAGCCTGTATCACGGCGCGGTCGCCGTCGAGCTCAAGCTCACCGAGCTCCCGCAGCTCGACGCCGACAAGGGCCAGGTCAACCAGGTCGTGCTGAACCTGGTCGAGAACGCGCGCGACGCGATCGGCAAGCGCGCCGATGGCAAGATCGTGGTCTCGACGCAGCTCGGCGAGGCCGGAGATCGCGCGCTGCTGGTGATCGAGGACAACGGACAGGGCGTCCCGAGCGAGCTCAAGGACAAGGTGTTCGCGCCGTACTTCACGACCAAGCACGCCAAGGGCGGCACCGGCCTCGGCCTCGCGATCGTTCATCGGATCGTCTCGGACCATGGCGGGCGGATCCAGGTGTCGGACGCCCCCGGTGGCGGCGCCAGGTTCGTGATCGAGCTGCCGCTCCGCAACGGCGCCGCGCTGCTCGCCTCGCGGATCTGACCGCGTACCCTGCGACACGAAGATCCCGTAGGTCCGCACGACACCGGGAGGAATTGCTTTCTTCGCGCGGACGTTGGATCTATGACGTCGAACCAAGGGGATTTATGGGCAAGCTCGCGAAGATCGAAGGCTGTCTCACCGCGCTGGTCACGCCGTTCTCCGGCGGGAAGATCGACTTCGACAGCCTCGCCAAGCTGGTCGACTGGCAGATCGACCAGGGCGTCGATGGCATCGTGGCCGTCGGGACCACGGGCGAGTCCGCGACGCTCGATGTCGACGAGCACGTGGCGGTGATCGCCGCGACCGTGAAGGCCGTACGTGGCCGCGTCCCGGTGATCGCGGGTGCCGGAGCCAACGCGACCGCCGAGGCACTGACGCTGACCCATGCCTCGGAGGAGGCCGGCGCCGATGCGCTGCTCCACGTGACGCCGTACTACAACCGCCCGAGCCAGGAGGGCCTGTACCGGCACTTCGAGGCGATCTCGAAGTCCACGAAGCTGCCGATCATCCTCTACAACGTGCCGTCGCGGACCGCGTGCGACATCCTCACGGACTGCGTGGTGCGGCTCGCCGAGCTCGACAACATCATCGCGATCAAGGATGCCACCGGGAACCTGGTGCGCGGAAGCGAGCTGGTCGCGCGGCTGGGGGACCGGATGACGGTGTTGTCAGGCGACGACGGCACGACGTTCCCGCTGTATGCGGTCGGTGCCCGCGGGGTGATCTCCGTGGTGTCGAACGTGGCGCCGCGGGCGATGAGTGACATGTGGGACGCGGTCAAGGCCGGTGATTGGGAGCGGGCGAAGCAGCGCCACTTCGAGCTCCGCGTGCTCAGCTCGATGCTGTTCTTCGAGCCGAGCCCGGCGCCCACCAAGGCGGCGCTGGCGATGCTGGGCCGCTGCTCGACCGACGTGCGGCTGCCGCTCGTGGCCGCCACCGCGGGGCTCACCGAACAGCTGCGGGCCGAGTTGCGTGCGCAGGGCATGCTGTGATGACGGCGCCGGCCGCGAGGGTCTGTGTGCTCGGGCCATCGGGCCGGATGGGGCGCGCGGTGATCGAGGCGGCGGCCGGGCGCAGCGAGGTCCGGATCACCGCCGCCGTCGACCGCGCTGACGCGCCGGGTCTCGGTA
>JAGSPR010000066.1 GCA_018262455.1 Deltaproteobacteria bacterium
GGCCGATCGAACCCCTCACCGTCGCCACCAGCGTATCAGACCTGGCCCAAATCGAGCCCCTGTCCAACATCCAAGTCCCTGAAATCCCAATTCCTACCGGCTACCGGGTTGGCCGTATGCTATAAGGGCTGGCGATCCCCCGCGACCTTGATATCCTCCGGGCCCCGTTGGGAAACCCTGGATTTCGGTGTCGTCCTCGGCGAAAACCGCAGTGTGACACTCTGTCACATTTGATGGATGACCCAAACCTCAGCTTTGCGAATCAACCAGGGAGAATGAATACCTTTCTGGTGATCACCCTCTGGGTGGCCCCCTCTTTGCTCTAGTCGGGCGCCACGAACACCTTCGGTAGGAGAACCTGATGAACAACATGTTTCGAATTGGCGAGAAGGCCGTCTATCCCGCCCACGGCGTCGCCGAGGTCATCGGGATCGAGAACAAGGAGATCAACACCACGGTGTGTTCCTTCTACGTTCTGAAGGTGCTCGCCACCGGGATGCAGATCCTGGTGCCCAAGGAGAAGGCGGATCAGGTCGGGTTGCGTCCGGTGGTGTCCTCCGCCGAGATCGAGGAAGTGTTCGATATCCTACGAGAGAAGGACGTCCACATCGACAAGCAGACCTGGAACCGCCGGTATCGCGGCTTCATGGAGAAGATCAAGACGGGCTCGCTGTTCGACGTCGCCGAGGTCTATCGCGACCTCTACCGCCTCAAGAGCAGCAAGGTGCTGTCGTTTGGCGAGCGCAAGATGCTCGACAACGCGAAGCAGCTCATCGTCAAGGAGCTCGCGGTCGCCCGCAAGTGGACCGAGGAAAAGGTCGAAGCCGAGCTCGAGAAGGCCTGCGCCTAGCGCCTCTCCCGGTCTCGCGAACGACCCGCAGGCTCCGCTCTCCACGGAGCCTTTGGTCGTTTCGGGGTGTTTCGGGCTCGATTGGAGGAAATACCGGCCATTGCCGTCGGCCTGCTTCCCGTGTTACGGACCCGACGGATGCAGGTCCACGTAGCGCGAGCCGAGATCTGGACATTGCCGGTCGACGCCATCGTCAATCCGGCGAATTCTCTGGGCATCATGGGCGGGGGGATCGGCGGAACGTTACGCCGCCAGGGAGGCGACGTCATCCAGCAGGCCGCCATGCAGGCCGCGCCGATCGCGGTCGGGGCCGCCATCGTGACGACGGCGGGCCAGCTGCCGGCGAAGAACGTCATCCACGTCCCGACGATGGAAGAGCCCGGCATGAAGATCGGGGCGGAGAATGTCCGCCGCGCTGCCAGGGCGGCGCTGATCGCCGCCGACCGCAACAACTTCAAGGTCATCGCGATGCCCGGGATCGGCACTGACCTGGGCGATGTCCCGCACGACGAAGCCGCCCGCGCGATCGTCGAAGAGATCCGTGCCCACCGCCGGCCGAATCCCGAAACGATCTACCTCGTCGACACCAACGAGGACATGATCATGGCGCTCGAAGACGCCCTGCGAAACGCGCAAGCAAACCTCTAGGTCCCAGATCGCAGATCGGCTGCGGCGAACAGATCTGCTGCGACGATAAGCGCGCGATCGTGCTCTGCAAATAGCCCGGCGCGTCCGTTGACCGCTCAATCCCGAGCCATATACTCGGCTCGCTTTGCAGCTCCAGGCGTACATGCCAGCCGGCATAGCGATCGTGTTTGCCCTCGGGTTCTGTGGGCTGTTCACGGCGCTGGCCATGTTCATCGGTCCCAAGGCCACGAACCCCGACAAGCTCAAGCCGTTCGAGTGCGGCTCCGAGCCGATCGGGAGTCCGCGCGGGCGCTACTCGGTGAAGTTCTATCAGGTGGCGATCCTGTTCCTGGTGTTCGACATCGAAGCCGCGTTCATGTACCCGTGGGCCGTCCTCTACAACCAGCTGTCGGTCGTGAACCACACGGTCAGCATCTTCGGGTTCGCGGAGATGCTCGTGTTCGTCGCGATCCTCGTGGTCGCCCTCGCCTACGTGTGGAGAAAGAAGGCGATCGGATGGGAGTAGAGATCACCACCACGCGTCTCGAGGATGCCGCGAAGTGGGCGAAGCAGAGCCTCGTCGAGCGCGCCACCAACTGGGGCCGCAAGTTCTCGCTGTTCTCGTACCCGTTCGTGACGGCGTGCTGCGGCATGGAGTTCATGTCGGTCGCCGGTCCGAAGTACGATCTCGCGCGGTTCGGCGCCGAGTTTCCTCGGTTCTCGCCACGCCAGAGCGATCTGCTCATGGTCGTCGGCACGGTCACCGAGAAGCAGGGCCCCGCGCTCAAGCGCGTGTTCGACCAGATGGCGGAGCCCAAGTTCGTGATCGCGTTCGGCGTGTGTGCGTCGACCGGCGGCTTCTACCAGAACTACTCGACGATGCCGGGATGCGACCAGGTCATCCCCGTCGATGTGTACATCCCCGGCTGCCCACCGCGCCCCGAGCAAGTGCTCGACGCGGTGATCATGCTGATGGAACGAATCCAGTCCGGTCGCGGTCACAGCCAGCTGCGCACCAAGCGCGACGCGCTGATCGCCGATCAGGCTGCGGACGAGTGAGCACAAGCCATGTCGCAAAAAGTTCTCGATGCGCTCCAGGGCAAGCACGGGCCGGCCCTCGAGCTGGTGGAGTCGCAGCACGGTGACGAGATCGCGTGGATCAAGCGCGACCACCTCGTCACGGTCGCGACCTGGCTTCGCGATGATCCCGCGATGCTGTTCGATGCGCCGGTGTTCGTCACCTGCATCGATCGCCTCGACTGGCGTCCGCTCGGTGCGCCAGCCTCGACGCACTGGTCCGACGCGAGCGGCAAGCCGCGGTTCGAGATCGCGTACCAGCTGCGCTCGCACACCCATCGCCATCGCCTGCGGCTCAAGATCGCCGTCCCCGAGCACGACGCGCGGTGTCCATCGCTCGCGATGGTGTGGCCCGCGTTCAACTGGCAGGAGCGCGAGACGTTCGACATGTACGGCATCCGGTTCGAGAGCCATCCCGATCTGCGCCGGATCTACATGTACGAGGAGTTCGTCGGGTATCCGCTGCGCAAGGACTATCCCAAGGAGAAGCGCCAGCCGCTCGTGCGGCGCGACGACTTGCCGGTCTCGACCCCTCGGTTTGGGACCAAGCCTGAAGGAGGGCACCGCTGATGGCCGCGTCTGATGTCACGTCGCTCAAGCAGCTCGTGCTGGGTCGCCAGGATGTCCAGGACCTGTCGGACACCGAGACCGAGCTGGCTCCTGAGCTGATGACGATCAACATGGGGCCGTCGCATCCCGCGATGCACGGCACCGTGCGCATCGTCCTCACGGTCGACGGCGAGAAGATCGTCAAGGGCGACGTCCAGCCCGGCTACCTGCACCGCTGCTTCGAGAAGGAGTCCGAGCACGCGACGTACACGCAGGTGTTTCCGTACACGGACCGCCTCAACTACGTCTCGCCGATGATCAACAACTGCGGCTGGGCGATGGCGGTCGAGAAGCTGATGGATCTCACCGCGCGGATCCCGAAGCGGGCCGAGTACATCCGCGTCATCGTCAGCGAGATGTCGCGGATGACCGATCACCTGACGTGCATCGGCGCGTCGGCGATGGAGCTCGGCGCGTTCACCGCGTTCCTCTACTTCCTGAAGGCGCGCGAGTGGCTCTACGGGTTGCTCGAGAAGGTCTCCGGCGCCCGGCTCACGCACAGCTACGTGCGCGTCGGCGGCGTCTCGAAGGACCTGCCCGACAACTTCGACGCCGAGCTCACGCACACCCTCGACGAGATCGTGAAGGTCATGGTCGAGGTCGAGGACCTGCTCAACAACAACAGGATCTTTCGTGATCGCATGGCCGGCATCGGCGCGATGACGAAGGCACAGGCGCTCGCCTCCGGCTGTGTCGGCCCGATCGCACGCGCGTGCGGCGTCGACTACGACGTCCGCAAGGACTACCCGTACTCGATCTATCCCGAGGTCGAGTTCGACGTGCCGGTCGGCACGACGGGCGATTGCTACGACCGCTACCTCGTGCGCATCGAGGAGCTCAAGCAGTCGATCCACATCCTGCGCCAGTGCCTGAAGCAGATCCCCGATGGGCCGGTCGTCGTCGACGATCACCGCGTGGCCCTGCCGCCCAAGCGCGACACGTACAACACGATCGAGTCGATGATCCGCCACTTCAAGCACATCGTCGACGGCATCCGCGTCCCGGCCGGCGAGGCGTACTCGTTCGTCGAGGGCGGCAACGGTGAGCTCGGGTTCTACGTCGTGGCCGATGGCACCGGGCGGCCCTACAAGGCATACGTCCGGTCACCGTCGTTCGTGCACCTCTCGACCGCCGAGGACCTGATCCGGGGTCACTTCATCGCGGACGTGGTTCCCATCTTCGGCATGATCAACATGATCGGCGGGGAGTGCGACAAGTGAGCGAAGCATCGATCAACCCGCCGGCACCCAACCCCTCGGCGCCTGCCGCCGGCAGTCCGCCGCCGCCGGCTCCGCCGACCGATCCGAACAAGGTCACGCTGACGATCGATGGCCAGACCGTCACGGTCGCCAAGGGCACGAATGTGCTCGAGGCGGCGCGCTCGCTCGGCGTCGACATCAGCGCGTTCTGCTATCACCCCGGCCTGCCGATCGTGGCGCAGTGCCGGCAGTGCCTGGTCTCGGTCGAGAAGAACCCGAAGCTCCAGCCGTCCTGCCAGCAGGTCTGTGGGGACGGCATGGTGGTCCACACCACCGACGCGCAATCGACCCTCGCGCGCAAGCAGCAGCTCGAGTTCACCCTGCTGAACCATCCGGTCGACTGTCCGATCTGCGACAAGGCCGGCGAGTGCACGCTGCAGAAGCTGTACTTCGATCACGACAACGCCAACTCGCGCGTCGATGTCCCGAAGGTCCACAAGGCCAAGGCCGTCGATCTCGGCCCGACGATCGTGCTCGACCAGGAGCGCTGCATCCTGTGCTCGCGCTGCATCCGGACCTGCGACGAGGTCGCCGGCCAGCACCAGCTCGAGTTCGCCCACCGCGGCGACCACGAGGTGCTCACCACGGCGCCCGGGGCGCAGCTCGACAATCCGTACTCGCTCAACACCGTCGACGTCTGCCCGGTCGGTGCGCTGACCCAGAAGGACTTCCGGTTCACGATGCGCGCGTGGGAGCTCGACGCCACGCCGTCGGTGTGCAACGGCTGCGCGACCGGCTGCAACATCGAGATCCACCACAAGAACGATCGCGCCTGGCGACTCGTGCCGCGGCATAACCCCGACGTCAACGCGTACTGGATGTGTGACGAGGGCCGGTTCACGTACCACGGCCTTCGCGACCAGCGGCTCGCCGGTGCGCTGGTCGACGGACTCCCGGCCGGCTGGGACCGCTCGCTCGCCGCCGCGGGCGAGCGGATCACCACGGCCCTGCGCCAGCCCGCGTCGGTGGGCATCGTGCTCTCGGCCATGTACTCGAACGAGGACAACTTCGCGCTCGCGTCGCTCGCGAAGGCGTGGGGCGTGACCAACGTGTTTGTCGCGGCGAAGCCGCCGGTGCCCGCACGCGCCGATGGCCGGCTGCGGGTGGCCGATGTCAATCCGAACGCCGCTGGCGTTCAGGCGATCGCCCAGGCACTCGGGCTCGCGACGCGGTCCACGTTCGAGGGCGCCGCACAGCTCACCGCGCTGCGGGTGCTCGTGATGCTCGGCGACATCCTTCCGGGCATCGATCCGGATCGGCTGCGCGAGCTCGATCTGATCACGCTGAGTGCACACGAGCGCGGACCGGTCGCCGGCGCCAAGGTCGCCTTGCCGGTGGCCGACTGGGCCGAGATCGCCGGCACGATCACCAACAACAAGGGCCACGTGCAGCGCATGCACGCGGCCTTCACGCCTCCCGGCCAGGCGCTGCCGGCATGGGAAGCGATCGCGCAGCTCGCCGCCGTGACGAAGGCGACGCTGGGGCGCTGGACGCACGCACGTGAGGTGTTCAAGGACATGACCGCTGCCGTCCCCACGTGGAAGTCGCTGACCTGGGTCCGCGAAGCGAGGCCGCTCGCGCTTCGGTTCGCGGGGAGCCGAGGATGAGCACGCTGTACGCGATCCTCGACTGGCCGGGCACCAAGTGGGTGTTCCTGATCCTCGCGCTCGTGATGCCGCTCGCGTCGATCTTGACGTGGATGGAGCGCCGGCAGAGCGCGATGATGCAGGACCGCCTCGGGCCCAATCGCGCGAACATCGGCCCGATCAAGCTCAAGGGCATCCTGCACTTCGTGGCCGACGCCGTGAAGATGATCTTCAAGGAAGACTTCATCCCCGCGAACGTCCACAAGGGGCTGTTCGCGCTGGCGCCGATCCTCGCGATCGCGCCGGTGTTCATCGCGTTCTGCATCATTCCGTTCGGGCCGACGGTCTACCCGCACTCGATCGGGCAGACGCTCGATCCGCACCTGCTGGCGACCTATCCAGGCCTCATCACGAGCGATCCGCAGGCCTACAAGGCCGCGACCGAGCTGTTCTCGGACTCGATCCGGATGCAGATCTTCCAGATCGACTTCGGGTTGGTGTTCTACTTCGCGGTGCTCACGCTCGCGAACTACGGCGGCACGATCGCCGGCTGGGCGAGCTACAACAAGTGGGCCCTGCTCGGCGGCCTGCGCAGCTCGTCGCAGATGATGTCGTACGAGGTCGCGATGGGCATCTCGCTCATGGGCGCGTTCCTCGTCGCCGGCAGCCTCGAGCCCGGATGGATCACGTTCCACGGGGCGAGCCCCGAGATGTCGGGATCGAACCCGTTCAACTGGCTGTGGCTGTGGCAGCCGGTCGGCCTCGTGCTGTTCTTCACGGCCGCGATCGCCGAGACCAAGCGTGCGCCGTTCGATATCCCCGAAGGCGAGCCCGAGATCATCGGCTACTTCGTCGAGTACTCCGGCCTGCGATGGGGGTTGTTCTTCCTCGCCGAGTTCATCGAGATCGTGTTCGTGGCGGCGGTCGTCTGCACCGTCTTCTTCGGTGGCTGGCAGGTCCCGTTCCTCGATGCCGACGGCTTCCGGATCGGTGGCTACATCGACGACCTCTCCAAGGTCTCGACCGGTGGCTACTTCGCCCCGCTGCCGCACGGGCTCGTCGTCGCGCTGCAGTTCATGGCGTTCGGCGTCAAGGTGCTGCTGCTGTGCTGGTTCCAGCTCATGATCCGCTGGACGCTGCCGCGGTTCCGCGCCGATCAGCTGATGAACCTCGGCTGGAAGTTGCTCCTGCCTCTCGCGTTGGCGAACGTCATGGTGACGGCGCTGATCAAGCTCCTGTTGATGCCGACCTCGTAGTCACAGAACAGCCGCCATCATGGACCACGCTCATTCGACCACCTCCGAGGCCCCCGAGGGTCCGCACGTCCTCGCGGTCTCCGATCGCCATCCGCGCTCTCGCACGATCCAGGTCGTTCGCCCGCAGGCGCAGGAGACCACGTACCTCGCCGCGACCGCGAAGGGCCTCGGCATCACGCTCAAGCACTTCGCGCGCAACTTCTTCTTGCCGCTCAAGAAGCTCAGCAAGCGCAACATGGCCGGCGCGCCGGTCCACGACCGGTGGAAGAACGAGATCGAGACCGTGCAGTACCCCGAGGAGAAGGTGGTCTACCCGGAGCGATACCGTGGTCTCCACCGCCTCATGCTGCGCGACGACGGCGCCGTTCGCTGCGTGGCCTGCATGTGCTGCCCGACCGTGTGCCCTGCCCACTGCATCACGATCGTGCCCGAGGAGGCCGGCGACAACACGATCGAGAAGCGCCCGGCGATCTTCGAGATCGACGAGCTGCGCTGCGTGGTGTGCGGGCTGTGTGTCGAGGCGTGTCCCTGCGACGCTATCCGGATGGACACCGGCGAGCATGCGAAGCCGGTCGAGGATCGGGCGAACGCGATCGAGACCAAGGAGTCGATGCTCGCGCGCGGGATCCGCTCGACCGCCGTTCAGGGCGGCGAAGGTCCGGGCTGGCATGCCGGGGCGAAGTCCGACGGGAATCACTGAGCGCAAGCTCGGACTACTTCGGCGTAAGCGTAAGCGTAAGCGCCAGCCCCAGATTCGCTTACGCTTACGCTTACGCCTACGCTTACGGAATCAACGCGGCGGATCTCTGATGTCGCGGCGTGTGAGTTTGGGTTTTTTCTGCGGAGTGATCTGGTTTGCTGTTTTTCCGTTGACGGATTCGATCACGATCCCTACTCTCGTTCTTGAGCACCGGCGGTTCGATGCGAGACCCGGGGCGAATCTGTCTCCTACATCTGCTATCCAGGGATCTGCCTCTGTTCTGGGAGTGCACGCCCGCTCGTCGGGAAGCCCGATGGAATATGTGGAGCCCACCTACGCACAAGCGTAGGGGATAGACTGCCCTACGGTCGGACGGTCGTGCTCATTATGGGCGCAGTGGTGAATAGCCGCTGCGCCCTCCGTTTTTTCGGCAGCGATCTCACGGGTGGCAATAGCTGTGGCTGCCCATCGGCGGGCAGCCTCGCAGCGCGAGCACGTCCATCGTGATCGCCACGCCGACGTGGATCAGCACGCCGCCCCAGATCGATCGGGTGCGCATCGCCAGCGTGCCCAGGACGAGCCCGGCGCCCAGCGCCCCGAGCGTCTCCGGGAGCGGCTTGCCGTAGTGGATCATGCAGTACGGCACCACCATCACGAAGATCGCATTCGCGCCGAGCACGCGACGGAGCCCCTGGAGCAAGAAGCCGCGAAAGAAGAACTCGAGTGACACGAACTGGATGATGTACATCGCCTCCCACGACCACAGATCGAACTGCGAGCGGTTGGCCATCCGATAGAACGGGTAGGTCTGACGGAACGAATCGGACGTCGACGCGATCACCACGACCGGCAAGAACGCCACGAACATCGCGCCGTAGATCCACAGGTGGCGGAAGAACCCGCGGCCGCTGAGGTGATAGTCGCGGATCCGCTCTCCCGGCATGCACGCGATGACGAGCATCGGGAGCAGGACGTAGCCGATCACGCGCCAGCCCGACCACCACACGAAGCCCTTGAGCTCCCAGTACCGGCTGCCGTTGGAGGGGAACCACTTCTCGTAGTGGTCGGAGCCTCCGACGTACTCCTGGATCGTCAGCGACAGCGCGCACGTCAGGAGGATCAGCAGGACCCGCAGGTGAGGGTTGGAGCCCGCCGGTGCCGGCGGCGTCTCGGCGTCGATCGCGCGCCATTGATCGACGCTGATCTTCGCGAGCATCTACTTCGCCTTGCCTCCGGCCGGCGCGCGGGTCAGCAGCTCGGACGCGCGGCGGATCCGCCGGCGCGCGATCTCCTTGCCGAGCACCTCCATGGTCTCGAACAGCGGCGGCGACGCCTTGCGCGCGGTCAGCACGATCCGCAGCAGCGAGAGCGCGTGCTTGGGAGGCCAGCCGAGCGCCTCGTACCACGCTCGGGTGGTCTCCTCGAGCCCGACCGCGGTGAAGGTCGGGCGCTGGTCGAGCTGCTCGACGAGGACGAGCAGCGCCTTGGAGACCTCGACCGGCACGACGTCGGGAACCGCCAGCTCGGCGAGCACGGGCGTGTAGTCGAGGTCGCCCGAGAAGAAGAACTCGGTGATCGGGATGAGCTCGTCGAGCTTCTTGATCCGCTTCTGCGCGAGCGGCAGCAGCTTGACCAGGTACTCCTTGTTGAGCCGCCACGCGATCACGGCGTCGGCCAGCTGCTCGGCCGACAGCTCGTGGATGTACTGCTCGTTGAGCCACGTCAGCTTGTCGAGCCCGAACACCGGACCACCGGGCGTGACGCGGTCCCACGAGAACACCTCGATCATCTCGGGGATCGTGAACTTCTCGCGGTCACCCCCGAACGAGAACCCCATCGTGCCGAGGAAGTTGAGCAGCGCCTGCGGCAGGATCCCGATGTCCCGGTAGTAGTTGATCGAGACCGGATGCTTGCGCTTGCTGATCTTCGACTTGTTCTTGTCGTCATTGCGCAGGAGGCCCATGTGGATCCACACGGGCTGGTCCCAGCCGAACGCCTCGTAGAGCACGACGTGCTTCGGCGTCGAGGAGATCCACTCCTCGGCGCGAACGACATGCGTGATCTCCATCAGGTGGTCGTCGACGACGTTCGCGAGGTGATAGGTCGGCATGCCGTCCGACTTCAGGAGCACCTGATCGTCGGTCTCCTTGGCATCGCGGGCCACGGTGCCACGCAGCTGATCGAGGAACTCGATCGACCCCTCGAGCGGCACCTTCAGGCGAACGACGTGCGGTTCGCCGGCGGCGGCCCGCTGCCGGCCGTCGCGCGGATCGAGGTCGCGACAGTGCCGATCGTAGCCAGGGTTCTTCTTCTCGGCCTGCTGCTGGATCCGCAGCCTGGCGAGCCGATCCTCGGTACAGAAGCAGCGGTACGCCTTGCCGGTCTCGAGCAGGATCCCGGCATGGTCGGCGTAGATCGAGCCGCGCTCGCTCTGGCGGTACGGCCCGAACGGACCGCCGACGTCAGGCCCCTCGTCCCAGGACAGGCCGGTCCAGCGGAGCGCATCGAAGATCATCTGCTCGGAGTCGGCGCGCGCCCGAGACTGGTCGGTGTCTTCGATCCGCAGCACGAACTTGCCGCCCTGCTGGCGCGCAAAGACATAGTTGAAGAGCGCGATGTACGCGGTGCCTACATGCGGATCCCCCGTCGGAGAAGGTGCGATCCGCACACGTACCGGCCGAGTGGCATTGGCCATGGTGCGACCTTGTAACATGACGTGATACCCTCAGGAAGATGCGCATCGGTGTCATGCTCGCGCTGGTCCTCGGGGGGATGGGATCGGCGGTGGCGGCGCCGTCGTCGGCGCCATCGTCGACGATGACCGTCGACGGCGAGGTGATCGACAGCCACGCCCGGTGGTCTGACGACGGCACCCGGATCGTGACCTCGGCGACCGTCCAGACCCCGGATGGCGAGGTCGTGGTCAGCCAGCTCGGCGGGACCGTCGACGGCCTGACCATGCGGACCTTCCCCGGTCCCGAGATCCTCGCACCCGGCATGCGCGTGGCCGTGGCCGCCCACCAGGGGCTCGACCTCGCGCAGCGCATGCACGTGGTCGTCGATCAGGTGCGCGTGCTCGAGCAAGCGCCCGGCTTCGTGCGTACCGGCCCGACCAAGGCCGGCAAGTCCCTGTACTGGGAGTCCGGCTGCGTGCTCGTGACCGTCGACGCCGGCGGCACCAAGGAGATCGTCGGCGACCTCGAGTTCCCCGCGATCGACGCGGCGATCAGCGAATGGAACACCAAGACGAGCAGCTGCTCCTACATGCAAATCGTCAAGGAGGCGACCGAGGCTCACGAGGTCGGCCGCGACAACCGCAACATGATCAAGATCCGCGATCAGTCGTGGTGCCGGCCGGCGATCGGCGACGATCCGATGCGATGCTACGGACATTCCGCCGCTGGCCTGACGACGGCCGTGTTCGTCGACGACGCGACCAGCTCGAGGGATGGTGCGATCGTCGATGCCGACATCGAGCTCAACGGGGTCGACTTCTCGGTCTCGCTCGATGGCCAGACCACCGGGACGTCGAGCTGCCTGTCGGACCTCCGCAACACGCTCACGCACGAGCTCGGTCACCTGCAGGGTCTCGAGCACCCTTGCCTGGTGGCGGGGGATCCCGCTCGCGTCGATGGCGACGGCAAGCCGGTCCCGCAGTGCAGCGGCGCCAACGCGACGATCACGGAAACCACGATGTACAACTTTCAGGAGTGCGGCGAGACCAAGAAGGCGGACCTCTCGCCCGACGACATCGCCGGGATCTGCGCGATCTATCCGATCAGCGCTGACCCCGGGGTCTGCGAGGCGGTCCCGGACGGTGGCGGATGTTGCAGCGCGTCGTCGGATCACTCGGTGACCGGGCTGCTGGGGGCGGTCGTGACGGTGCTGGTCCTGCGGCGCCGACGGAAAACTTAACGCGCGCGCGACCGGCGAGTATCCTGTCCCCCATGAGTGCCATCTGCCCGGCTTGCGGCGTGGCCGTGGTCCCTGGCTACGTGCGGTGCCCCAAGTGTCGCGCGGCGCTGCCCTACGGCGCGGGCCGCGCGCGCGCCGCGAACGATGCCGGCGGCACCGCCGTCCAGCAGCGGGGGTTCCCGATCGTCGCGGTGGTGGCTCCCGTGGTGATCGCGCTCGCGATCGCGCTGTTCTTCGGGCTGCGTGGCGGAGCCGACAAGCCGAGCGCGTCGAATGCGGGCGCCGAGCAGCCCGCCCCCTCGACCCAGGTCACGACCGCGCCGGTGGCGACCGCGCCGGTCGTTCCGGCCCCGAGTAGTGAGGTGCCCCGCAATCCGGCGGGCGCCGCGCGCGATCTCGAGCGCTCGCTCCGCGGCCTGCGCCTGTGGTCCACGATCGAGATCGTCGGAACGCGCATCGACGTCCGCTCCGCCTCTTGTGGCGATCGGGCGATGGTGCCTCCGATCAACGCGGCGATGGGCTCGCTGCGCGAGGGTGGCTTGACCAAGCTACGCTGTCTGGCGCAGAGTGGCGCCGTTGTCTTCGAACGCGAGCTCTGATGGCGATCGGTCGGAACCCAAGCGGCACCGGCTGATCATGCCCCTGGGGATGCGGGTCCTGGTCGAGGTGCTGCGGACCGAGGAGCGGACCGATGCCGGGCTCTACCTCCCCGCCGGCTCCAAGGAAGCCCATGACGAGGCGCACTACGGCAAGGTGATCGAGGTCGCGCGCGATCGGCCGACCCACGACACCGTCGCGGAGAATGTGTCGGGCGTCCCGCATGGCGCGTTCGTGCTGTTCCGCAAGGAAGCCGGCGTTCGTGTGCCGTGGGACGACAAGCTGCGCGTGATCGACGTCAAGGACATCCTCGCGACCGTCGAGGAAGTCACCATCGACGAAGCGCATTAGGTGCATAGTCCCGGCCGCGATGACCGCCGCCCCTCCGACGCCCACCATCCCCAAGCTCGCCGCGCTGCGGCTCGAGCTCGACACGCAGCGGCTGACGCTGCGGCCGTTTCGCGAGACCGACGTCGACGAGATCTGGCCGATCGTCTCGGATCCTGAGTTCCCGAAGCTGATGAGCTGGAACGCGCACCGCGATCGCGGCGAGACGCTCGCGTTCATTCGCGGCCACGCCGAGAGCCTGGCGAACAACGAGGGCGTGGTGTGGGCGCTCGAGCACGAGGGGCACGTGGTCGGCTGCGTCGGCCTGCATGGCGTCAAGTTCCAGGTCGCCGCCTGGCGGATCGATCGCGCCGAGCTGGGGTACTGGATCGCGCCCGCGCACGCGGGCAACGGGCTCGCGACCGAGGCCGCCCAGGCGGTGGTGCGGTACGGCTTCGAGATCATCGGCCTCCACAAGGTCACCGTCGGCTGCGTCGCCCAGAATGCGGCGTCCCGCCACGTGATCGAGAAGCTCGGGTTCCGGTTCGTCGGCCGGCTCGAGGATGACGTGTGGCGTGACGGCGCGTGGCACAGTCACCTGCGTTACGAGCTGACCTCGGGCGAATGGCCCGACGTCCACACCACGATGCGGGTCAGTAGACCTCGCCCGCTTTGATCCGGCCGATCATCGCGTTGAGCGCGGTTCGGGACGCCTCGTCGAGATCGAGGATCCGGACCCCGAAGCCGGTCGGGAACGTATCGCCCTCGGCACTCCCGGGCTCGACCACGCGCGCGACGACGACCTTGCAACGGACGTGCTGGTCGAAGTCGTAGAGCTCGAGCTCGAGCGTCGAGCCGACCTTGAACGGGTACGCACGAGCGACCCGCGTGTAGAGGAACAGGCCATGTTCCGACAGATCGCGGGTCCGGAACACGAGCTCCTGGCCATCAGCGCCGTGAACCTTGACGAAGGCATCGACACGTACCCGCTCGGCAGCGCGCTCCGAGGACATCGCTAGACATTCCCCGATCCAGGCACACCGCACAAGGTGCAGAGAACGCAGCCTCACACGGCGTCGCAGCGGGGAGGCGATGTGGTAGGTTGGCCGCCTCCACCGAACACGAACATGGATGTCCGCTGCGAGAAGTGCCAGACCGAGTACGAGCTCGACGAAGCACGTCTGAAGCCCGGCGGGGTCACCGTCAAGTGCACGAACTGCGGGCACATGTTCAAGATCCGCAAGCGGTCGAACACCAACATCGGTGCGCCGGCGGTGATCGAACAGCGCCCACCGACGCAGAGCGCGAAGATCCCCAGCGTCCTCAAACGGCCTGAACGGACAGGCCCGACCCTGCCGCCGGCCAACGTGGCGGGGGCGAGCGACGCCCCGACGCTGGATGGCTCGACTCCGGTCGAGCGCCAGTGGCTGATCCGGCTCGAAACCGGCGAGCAGAAGAGCTGCCGCGAGCTGGTGACGCTGCAGCAATGGATCGTGGCGGCCGTGGTGAGCCGCGAGGCCCTGATCTCGCGCACCGGCAAGACCTGGAAGCGGCTCGGCGACATCACCGAGCTGGCCCAGTACTTCGAGATCGCGGACGAAGCGAAGATCACGAGGGATCAGCGCATCCCCACCGCGAGCAAGCCGTCCGGATCGCCTGCGAAGGCCAAGGAAATGGCGGGCACGATGCTCGGGATCGGCGCGCCGTCGGCTGCCGGTGCGACGATCCTCCCCGACGACGACGAGGGGCCCAGGACCCCGGGCTTCTCGGCGCCCCGGCGTCCGCCCACCAGCCCGCCTCCGGTTCCCGGCAAGCCGGTCTCGACGAAGACGCCGCCGATGGGCTCGAACAGCACGACCCAGCCGGCGAGTGAGGTCGCCGCGAAGACGCTGCCGCCTCGCAGCGCGGTGACCACGCCGCCCCCGCCGCCGCCGAAGCGATCGGGCTCGCAATCGGGGCCGCTGCCGCAGCCCCCTGCCCCGTCGACGAACGACGGGCCAACCGGCCGCGGTGCCTCGGTCGCGCCTCCCGCTGGCAACCGCAGCACGGCCGCGTGGGTCACCGACGCCTCCGATCAGCTCGCCGCCTCGGGCGCGAGGCCCACAGGGCCGGCGGGGCCGTCGGTCGGCAAGCTATCGGCGATTCCCGACGAGCCCGCCTTCGCGGGACGTGTCCGCGGTGGACCGTCCGATGCGTCGGCCTTCGATACCGACCGCGTCCGCGCGCTCGATGAAGATGACGACGACATGCTGCCGGCCCGCCGCGGCTCGAGTGCCGGGATCTGGATCTTGCTGATGGTGCTGCTCGTCGGTGGAGGCGTGGCGGCGGTCGTCTACTTCGTCGTGATCAAGGACCGCGGGACCACCGCCGCCAAGCCGGTGGCGGCCGACGCCGCGCAGCTGGCGCTCGCCCCGGACGGGGCACCGATCATCACGCCCGTGATCGACGCACCCGACGCCCCGGCGCTGACTCCCGTCGAGCTCGCGCGCGGCGAGCTCGCCGCCGATCAGGAGCCCCGCCTCAAGACCGCGCTCGATTCCCTCGCGGGCCAGGACGGACCGGCGGCACTCGCCGTGCGGGCGAACCTCGGAGCCGCGATCGCCCAGGCCCTGCTCGACCGCGCCGCGCTGGTCGACCAATCCGAGGCCGACAAGCTCCGCAAGGAATCGAAGACGGTGGCGATCGAAGCCGCCACGGCAGCGCAGCGTGCGCTCAAGGCAGCGGCCGACGATCCGGGCGCCAACATCGCGATGGCCTGCGTCCTGCGCCTGCAGGGCAGGCCGGCGCGCGACATCAAGCGCTATCTGGAAGCGGCGAAGGCCAAACCGAGCGCGGAGTGGGCGCGCGATCTCGCGCTCGCCGAAGCACTCGTGTCCGTTCGCGAGGGCAAGCTCGACGACGCGAAGGCCGCGTTCGCCGCGATCGATCAGGGTGAAGGCAAGCTCGAGACCTCGGGCGATGTGCGCGCGCGGTTTCACCTCGCCCTGATCGCGCTCGCGCAGAACCGCGTGACCGATGCCAAGCCGCTCGTCGACCAGGTGCTCGCGGCCCAGCCGGCGCACGCGGCGGCACGCGCGCTCGCGGCCAAGCTCGACACCGCGGTGGTGAAGACCGATCCGTTGCCCCCCGAGGACAACGCCGGCAAGGGCAGCGGGTCTGCAAGCAAGCCCCCGCCCGACGTCCCGACCCATGACGACTACGACAGCCTCCTGAAGAAGGCGGACGGGATCGCTGATTCCAACTGCGCGAAGGCGAGCGAGCTGTACCTCAAGGCACTCGAGCAGAAGCCGAACGGCGTCGGCGCGCTGACCGGCCTGGGCTATTGCCACATCGACGCGAAGCAGTTCGCGAGTGCACACTCGCGATTCCGCACCGCGCTCGCGACCGTGCCGCGCTACGAACCCGCGCTCGCCGGCATCGCCGAGGCGTACCAGCAACAGGGCCGCAAGGACGACGCGATCGCCGCGTGGCGGACCTACCTCGAGGCCTACCCGAACAGCGCGAAGGGCCTCAAGGGGCTCGAGCGGCTCGGCGCCTCCGACGGTGGCGGCACGGGTACGCAGCCAGCAGGCTCGGGCGCCACGCCGACGCCGACGCCGACGCCGGCGCCCACCGAACCTGTCGGGTCCGGCTCGGGCTGACGTGCTATCAACGGGCCCATGCGTGCCCGTCTCGTCCTCTGTGCCCTGCTCGCGCTCGGCGCCTGCAAGGATCATCCTTCGAAGCTCGACAACCTCGACAAGATGGCGAGGACGGCCGATCCGTGGTCCGTCAAGACCACGAGCGCGGCCAAGTCCGACCAGGACGACGGTGCCCTCGGCGGCCTGGATCTGCGAGGCATGCTCCAGAAGATCGGCGAGACCGTCAAACAGCCCGGGCCGTATGACGCTCCCGAGAAGTCGAGCGACTACGACGAAGCCAAGCCGCACTGGGGCGTGATCCGGGTCGGCGGAGGCATCGTCGAGCGCGAGGTCTACTCGCTGTCGCCGTTCGGCGGCGGCAACCACGGCACCGAGCTGCGCCACGTGATCGACCGCCTCCGCGCGTTCGCGAAGGACGACAAGATCACCGGGATCCTGCTGCGGATCTCGAGCGTCGAGATCAGCTTGCCGGACGTGATCGAGCTCCGCGCCGCGATGCACGACTTCCGGGCCGCCAAGAAGACGCTCGCGTGCCACACCGAGGACGCGTCGAACGCGACCTATCTCGTGCTCGCCGCGTGCGAGCGGATCGGCATCGCGCCGCTTGGACAGGTCGCGATCACCGGACCGGCGGCGATGCCGATGCACCTCAAGGGGCTGCTCGACAAGCTCGGCATCCAGGCCGACTTCCTCCACGTCGGTGCGTACAAGGGCGCCGCGGAGCCGCTCACCCGCGATGCCCCGTCCCCCGAGATGGAGGAGACGCTCGGCGCCATCCTCGATCGGCGCTACGACACGATGGTCGACGTCATCTCGAAGGAGCGCAAGCTCGAGGCCGCCGCCGTCAAGGCGCTGATCGATTCGGCCCTGTTCGCATCGGAGCAAGCGAAGGCCGCCAAGCTCGTCGATGACGTCTCGTCGTTCGAGGCGTTCCGCGGTGAGGTGATCAAGGGGCCGTGGACCAAGCTCGAGCTCGACGAAGGTCCGGGCTCCAAGAGTCAGCTCGAGCTGGGGATCTCGGTCTTGAGGTTTCTCGGCGCGACGCCGCCCGAGCGACCGGCTGGCGCGCACGTCGCGATCGTCTATGCGCTCGGCAACATCGTCGATGGTGATGGCGACGGCGTGCTCGGCGCGCGCCAGCAGATCGCGTCGCACACGCTCGTCTCCGCGCTCCGTGCACTCGCCGCCGACGACGCGGTCAAGGCGGTGGTGCTGCGCATCGACTCGGGCGGTGGCAGCGCGCAGGCGTCGGAGCTGATCTGGCAGGCCGTCCGCGACCTCAAGGCGAACAAGCCCGTCGTCGTCTCGATGAGCGACGTCGCGGCGAGCGGGGGCTACTACATCGCGAGCGGCGCGACCAAGATCTTCGCGCTCGATGACACGCTCACCGGTTCGATCGGCGTCGTCGGCGGCAAGATCGCGCCCGCCGGTGCGCTCGCGAAGCTGGGCGTGACCACGTTCCCGCGCGGCCGTGGCAAGCGCGCGACGATCATGGCGAGCCTGCTCCCATGGAACGACGAGGAGAAGGCCGTCATCCAGCACTCGATGGAGGAGGTCTACACCGTGTTCGTCGGCCGGGTGGCCGATGGTCGCAAGCAGCCGCTCGACAAGATCAAGCAGCTCGCACAGGGCCGCGTGTGGACCGGCACGAAGGCCAAGGAGCTCGGCCTCGTCGACGAGATCGGCGGGCTGGATGCGGCGCTCGCAGAGGCTCGCACGCTCGGCAAGGTCGATCCGGTGGCCGACCTCGAGATCTATCCGCCCACGCCCACCCTGCGCGACTTCGTGCACGGGTTCACCGGGGTGCAGACCCCGTTCGGCTTGCGCAGCGAGCTCGAGACGATCGCCGCGATCAACCCGCAGCTCGCCGACGCCGCCCAGCGCCTGGTCACGCTCGTGCTGTCGTTCCAGAGCGCCCGGATCCAGACGGTGGCCGTGCTCCCCGACGTTCGCTGAGGCACGCGCCGGGTGACCGGCTACGTGGTCATCCCGATCGCCGCGGCCAGCGCCCGGATCGCAGCGCGCGCCCGATCGAGGTTCTCGACGGCCTGGATGACCGCGCTCGACAGCGCGGCCACGGACTCCGACTGCGCCATGATCGCGGTCTCGTTGCTGGCGACTCGCACGTTCGCGCGCAACGACTCGATCGCCGCCTCGAGCGTGCTGACGTATTCGTTGACCACGAGCGGGACCCCCGAGCCCGTGTTCGTCGATTCGGAGTCGTCATCCTCGTCGCCGTCGATCGCCTCGCGCAGGCGCTGCTCGGTGTCGGCGAGCTGGGTGCGAAGGTTCTTGTTATCGCGCTCGAGCCCGCCGAGCTGCTTCTCGAGCTCGTTGGTCCTGGCGACCATCGCCTCGATGCGGGCGCCATCGAGTGCGGCAGTCTCCTCGGGATCGTGCTCCGGCGCCCCCGAGCGGGCGAGCGCCCGGACGCGGCGGTTGGTCGTGGCCTCGTCGCCGAGGGCGTCGCGAAGCTCGGTGGCGAGCCGAGCGCGCTCGAGCGTCATCTGCGTCAGCTTGGAGCGACCCTCGCGGAGCTCGCGCTGGAGCTGCGCGATCTCGCGCTCGGTCTCGGCCGCGAACGATCGCACGTTCTCCGCACT
This sequence comes from Deltaproteobacteria bacterium, assembly GCA_018262455.1. The sequence goes on from JAGSPR010000066.1 coordinate 19,048, forward strand.
GGCGACCTCGCGCTCGAGCGTGGCGAGTCGCTGCTGCGACGCGATCAGCTGGGCCTGGAGGGTCGCGGCGGACCGCTCGGCGGCCACCATGCGGGCCTCGGCATCGCGGGTGCGGCGCTCGAGGTCGGTGAACCGGCCCACGAACTGCTCGTTGCTCACGGCCACAGCCTGCAGGCGACGCTCGGACTCGCCCAGGCGCGCCTCGAACTCGCGGCCACGAATCTCGGCTTCGTGGGTGCGCCGATCGGCCAAGGCCACGCGATCGGTCATCTCCAGCTCGGCCTGCTCGATCGTGCGGTTCTTGATCTGGGCATCGCGCTCGAGCACCGCGAGCTTCGAGATCGCCTCGTCGAGCTGACGCTGCAACGCACCCGCGCGCCCGATCGCGAGGTCGGCGGCCTGGGCGCGCGCGGCGGCCCTCTCCTCCGAGCTCTCGTGGGACTCGACGGCGCGACGCAGATCGGCGAGCTCGGCCTCCGCTTCGCGCAGCGCGTCCTCGGCCGCCACGGCTGCCTGCTCGGTCTCGGCGAGCTGGGTCTCGAGCGCCTCGCCCCGCGCGCGGAGCTGCTCGGCCCCGTGCTCGATCCGGGCGGCCCGGGCCTTGGCCTCGGCGAGGGCGATCTCGAGGGACGTGATCTCGGCGCGCGCCTCGTCGAGCGAGGCCTGCTGTGCGGTCTCCGACACCGCCAACCCGCTCTCGAGGTCGAGCACGCGATCCTGGAGCGCCTCGATCTGGCTGTCACCCTCGCGCGCCCTCTGCTCCGCCACCTCGGCCCGAGCGACGAGCTGCGGCCACTCCGCACGTATCTCGACGAGCTCGCGCTCGACCTGGGTCTTGCGATCGACCATGCCGAGCGCGCTCGAGCGCTCCGCCGCGAGCTCGCGCTGCATGGCCGCGAGCTTGCCGCCGAGCGCGGCCTGGGTGGCCTCCAGCTGGTCGGCGTGCTCGCGCTCGAGCTGTGCGACGCGAGCCTCGGCAGAGGCCACCCGGCGCTGCGCTTCAGCCATCGACCTGGCCGCCTCGGAGCTCATCGCAGCCGCCTGGTTCGCGCGCTGGTGCGCGCTGTCGAGCTCGCGGCCGACCGTGCGCGCGCGCATGTCGGCATCGGCCGCGCGCCGCAACGCCTCGGCGACATCTTTGGCCATCGCCTTCGCCATCGTGTCGGCGGCGCTCGTGCGTTGCTCGGCGTGCTCGATCCGGCGATCTGCGTCGATCACGTGCTGCTGCCCGGCGCGCTCCCGCGCGACGGCCTCGTCACGCGCCGTGATCGCACTGGCGATCTCGACCTCGGCCTTGGTGAGCTGATCGAGCCGCGCCTGCAGCGCGATCGCCTTGCGATCGGCCTGCTCGAGCTTGGCGGCCGCAGCCGCGAGCTCGGCGCGGGTCGTGGCGGTGCGCGCATCGGCCTCGCGTACGAGCGCCTGGGACGCGGCGACGCCGGCCTCGAGCTCGACGAGCCGATCGCGACGGGTCTGGAGCTGTCCCTCGAGCTCGGCGAGCTGGGTCGCGAGCTCGGCGGCCCGTCCCTCGGCCACCTGCAAGGGTGCGGCGCCTGCCCCGAGCTGGCTGTCGAGCGCGGCGATGCGCTCACGTGCCTTCGCCAGCTCGTCATCGGCCGCCTTCGCCCGCGCGTCGGCCTCCGCGAACCTGCTCTCGAGCTGCGCGGAGAGCGACTCGGCCTTCGCGGCCTGGGAACTGGCGTGCGACAGGTTGCGCTCGGCACCCTGCGCGCGGATCTGCGCGGCTGCGAGATCCTTCTCGGCCTTGTCCGCGCGGCCAGTGACCGCGGTGTTGAGCTCGCTGAGCTCGCGAACCCGCACGTCCGCATTCGCCGCCGCCCGTGCCGCCGCGAGCTCGCGTCGCAGATCCAGGGCGACGAGGTCAGCCTCGGCGAGCTTCTCGGCGACCGCGATCCCGGCGGCGGTCTCCGCCATCATCTTCGCCTCGCGCATCTTCGCGAGCTCGAGCCGGATCGACTCGAGCTCGGCATGGCTCGACCGACGCAGCTGATCCAGCTCGTCGCGGAGGGACTGTGAATCGCGCGAGGCCTCTCCGGCTGCATGCTCGGCGATCGAACGGGCAGCCTGGGCCTCGTCCAGGACG